>CAMARA010000005.1 GCA_945860585.1 Francisella tularensis subsp. holarctica
CGCCTTTTGATATACTGACCACAGCCATGGTTCAAGATGTCGAGGATGCGCTTAATTCTCGACCACGAAAGATTCTGGGCTACAAGACTCCATGTGAGGTGTTCTTTTCTGATGCTTAACACTGTCGCACTTCAGGGTTGAATGGGCGCATTTTTTAATATCAAATGCAATGATAAATTTAAATATTATTTAAGGCATTGTGCTGGCCGAAGTGCTGCAGGGCTTTGCGGCAGCGGAGAGGAGCTTCGATAAAACGGGCGACGAGACTCCAGAAGCGGCGGCCGTGATTTTTTTCTTGGATGTGAGCGAGTTCGTGGACGATGAGGTAGTCGATGAGGTCTAATGGGGCTTGGATAATTTTCCAGTTAAAGCGGATGACGTTGTCGGAACTGCAGCTGCCCCAGCGGGCTTTTTGGGTTTTAACGATGACTTTGCTGGGGTGGAGCTGCATTTCGGTGGCGAAATAATCGGTGCGCTCGATGAGGATGGCTTTGGCTTGTTTGAGATACCAGGCTTTTAATTCTGCGGCGCTGTGATCTTTTTCCAGAATATGGGGCTCTCCCAGAAACGGAACAGCCTCTCCGGCTTGCCACATGGTTTGGGGTGGCGGCGGGAGAGGCTGCTTCTGTTGCTTGTGGAGCTGGGCTTGAATCCAGGTCTCGCGGGCGGCAATCAGATCGAAAACATAACGATCTGAAGTCCGATGCGGGACCCGAGCCACCACGACGCCCTCTCTGACACAAATAGAGATGGTTTTGCGCCGTTTGTGGCTACGTTCAATCCGTATGTCCACTATTCGCCAAGGCTTCGCTTAATGCGGAATGCACTTCTTCAGCGGTGGGTCCTTGTTGTTCCATTTCTGGATTCAAGGGACGTTGACGACGTGCTTTTTGCGCATTGTGGTAGGAAAGACCGGTTCCTGCAGGGACTAAGCGCCCGACGGTAACGTTTTCTTTCAAGCCGAACAATGCATCGCATTTGCCATTCACGGCCGCTTCGGTTAAGACGCGGGTGGTTTCCTGGAACGAGGCTGCAGAGATGAAAGAGTCTGTTGTCAGTGACGCTTTGGTAATACCATACAGGGTTCTCGCAAACAATGCCGGTAACTTTTCAGCGGCGATGAGTGCATCGTTTTCTTCCAAAACACGACCCAATTCAACTTGTTCGCCTACCAGCAATTTGCTGTCGCCGCTGGAGGTGATCTCGACACGACGCACCATCTGACGGGTGGTGACTTCAATGTGTTTATCATTGATCTTCACACCTTGCAAACGGTAGACGTCTTGGATTTCATTGATCAGGTATTCGGCCAAGGCAACGACACCTTTCAAGCGCAGAATATCGTGTGGATCTAATGGACCATCCGAAATGACTTCGCCTTTCTCGATATGTTCGCCTTCGAAGACATTGATGGTCCGCCATTTTTGGATCATCAATTCATACGCTTCACCATTTTCTGGGGTGATAAACAGGCGACGTTTGCCTTTGGTTTCTTTACCAAAGCTGACGATACCTGATACTTCGGCCAGAATCGCGGATTCTTTAGGACGACGTGCTTCAAACAAATCGGCAACACGCGGTAAGCCCCCGGTAATATCTTTGTTTTTGGAGCCTTCTTTCGGAATACGCGCCAGAACTTCCCCGACTTTGACCATGACACCATTTTCAACGGTGACCACTGCATTGATGGGCAGGAAGTAGCTGACCGGAATATTACTATTCGGGAAGCAGAGATCATTGCCTTTGGCATCAATCAATTTCAGCATCGGACGCAAATCTTTGCCCCCACGCTGTTTGGCATCCATGACGACAATATTGGTCAGACCGGTGAGTTCATCGGTTTGGCGGTTCATAGTGAGGCCGTCAATCATATCGACGAATACCACTTTTCCAGCCATTTCCGTCACGATGGGATGGGTATGCGGATCCCAGGCTGCAATCGCCAATCCTGGTTTGACGCTGTCACCTTCGCCCAGGGGCAATTCTGCACCATACGGCAATTTGTAGCGTTCACGATCACGACCAAATTTATCGACCACGACCACTTCGCCGGAGCGGGAAACCACGACATATTTCTTCGCGGCATTGGCAACGGTTTTCAAATTATTAAACTTCAAGGTCCCTTCGGTTTTCACATGGACACTATTTTGTGATGTGGTTTGTGAGGCTGCACCCCCAATGTGGAAGGTCCGCATGGTGAGCTGGGTACCCGGTTCACCAATCGATTGAGCCGCAATGACTCCGACTGCTTCGCCGATACTGATTAAATGACCACGCGCCAAATCACGACCATAACATTTTGCGCAGATACCGCGACGCGCTTCACAGGTAATGGGGGAACGGACTTTGACTTGATCCACACCCAGCGCTTCAATCTTCGCCACTGCTTTTTCATCAAGCAGAGTGCCGGCAGGATAAATAATGTCATCTTGGCCTGGAACGAGCAGATCATCAATCAACACGCGACCCAGAATCCGTTCTTGTAAAGGCACGACCACATCACCGCCTTCAATATGAGGAGACATCAACAAGCCTTCCTGCGTGCCGCAATCATCGCCGGTAATGACCACATCTTGGGCCACATCAACGAGACGACGCGTGAGGTAACCTGAGTTTGCTGTTTTCAATGCTGTATCTGCAAGACCTTTCCGCGCACCGTGAGTGGAAATAAAGTATTGCAGTACGTTCAGGCCTTCGCGGAAGTTCGCCACGATAGGCGTTTCGATAATGCTTCCATCCGGTTTAGCCATCAGGCCCCGCATCCCTGCGAGCTGACGAATCTGTGCAGCCGAACCCCGAGCGCCGGAATCTGCCATCATATAAATCGCATTGAAAGATTCTTCGCGGACTTTCTTGCCGGAAGCATCAGTCACTTCGGCATGACCAATTACTTCCATCATCGCTTTGGAAATTTGATCATTGGCGCGCGACCAGATATCAATAGCCTTGTTATAGCGTTCGCCGTCGGTCAATAAGCCTGAGGCATATTGTTCCGCAATTTCACGAATTTCAGCTTCTGCATCATGAATGATTTTGACTTTGGATTCGGGTACAACCAGATCATCAATCCCGATCGAAATACCGGAACGTGTTGAATATTGGAAACCGGTATACATCAGTTGATCCGCAAACACGACCGTGGCTTTCACACCTAAAGTACGATAGCAGCGATCGACGACTTTTGCGAGTGATTTTTTGGTCATGAGACAGTTGATCACATCAAAAGACAGGCCTTCTGGCAACACAGCAGATAATAAGGCGCGACCGATAGTGGTATCAAAAATTTTGGTTTCAAAATTTAAATTGCCGTCTTCATCTAGAATCGCATGGGTTAAACGTACTTTTACTTTCGCATGCAATTCAACTACTTTAGCTGCATAGGCACGACGCACTTCATCTAAATCCGCAAAAATCTTGCCTTCGCCCAGCGCATTAGTTTTGTCACGGGTCATGTAGTATAAGCCCAAGACCATATCCTGCGTGGGGCAGATGATCGGTTCACCGTTGGCAGGATGGAGAATGTTATTGGTTGCCATCATCAAGGCGCGGGTTTCCACTTGCGCTTCAATGGTGAGAGGGACGTGGACCGCCATTTGATCTCCGTCAAAATCGGCATTATAAGCGACGCAGACCAGAGGATGTAATTGGATGGCTTTGCCTTCGATCAGGATGGGTTCAAATGCTTGAATCCCGAGTCTGTGCAAAGTCGGTGCACGATTTAATAAAACCGGATGTTCGCGAATGACGTGCTCGAGCGTATCCCAGACAATCGCTTCTTCCAATTCTACCATGCGTTTGGCGGCTTTGATGGTGGTGGTATGACCTTCCAACATCAGGCGTCCATAAATAAAGGGCTTGAACAATTCTAGGGCCATTTTTTTAGGTAAACCGCATTGATGTAATCTTAAAGTCGGTCCAACCACAATGACGGAACGTCCCGAATAATCTACCCGTTTACCCAGCAAATTCTGACGGAAACGACCTTGTTTCCCTTTGATCATATCTGCTAAAGATTTGAGAGGGCGTTTGTTGGAACCGGTAATCGCACGACCACGACGACCATTGTCCAGCAGTGCGTCGACTGCTTCCTGGAGCATACGTTTTTCATTACGCACGATGATATCAGGGGCGCTGAGTTCTAATAAGCGTTTGAGACGATTATTGCGATTGATCACGCGGCGATACAAATCATTTAAGTCTGAGGTTGCAAAGCGTCCGCCATCCAACGCGACCAATGGGCGTAGATCAGGTGGCAATACAGGTAGAACGGACAAGATCATCCACTCTGGATGATTGCCTGATTCGTCAAATGCTTCCAGCAGTTTTAAGCGCTTGGTCATTTTTTTGAGCTTGGTATCGGAGGTTGTCGCAGGCAGTTCTTCACGAATTTTCGCGATTTCTTCTTTGACATCCAGATATTTCAGCATTTTTTGAACGGCTTCAGCGCCCATGTAGGCTTCGAATTCGTCGCCGTGTTCTTCCATAGCGTCCAGATAGGCTTCTTCCGTCAGCAATTGACCGCGTTCTAAAGTGGTCATGCCGGGATCGGTGACGACATAGGATTCAAAATACAATACCTTTTCGATATCGCGAAGGGTCATATCCAACGCCAGCCCGATACGGGAGGGCAGGGATTTTAAAAACCAAATATGGGCGACGGGGGAAGCGAGTTCAATATGGCCCATGCGTTCGCGACGCACTTTTGCCTGCGTAAGTTCCACGCCGCACTTTTCGCAGATAATACCACGATGTTTTAAGCGTTTGTACTTGCCGCACAGACATTCGTAATCTTTAATGGGCCCGAAGATTTTAGCGCAAAATAAGCCTTCGCGTTCGGGTTTGAAAGTACGATAGTTAATGGTTTCCGGTTTTTTGACTTCGCCGAAGGACCAAGAGCGGATGACCTCAGGGGAGGCCAGCGAAATTTTGATGAGATCAAAATAACGCTTGCTGGTTTTTTTAACTTGAGTGAGTAAGTCTTTCAATTAGATGCTCCTTGCTTATTCAGATTCAAAATCAATATCGATACCAAGTGCACGGACTTCTTTCAATAATACATTGAAAGATTCAGGCACGCTGGGATCCATCTGATAATCATTGTCCACAATGTTTTTATACATGCGGGTTCTGCCGTTAACATCATCTGACTTGACGGTCAGCATTTCTTGCAGGGTATATGCTGCGCCGTACGCTTCCAGTGCCCAGACTTCCATTTCCCCGAAACGTTGCCCCCCGAACTGCGCTTTTCCGCCCAGTGGTTGCTGCGTTACTAAGCTGTAAGAACCGGTGGAACGCGCATGCATCTTATCATCAACCAAGTGATTCAGTTTGAGCATGTACATGTAACCGACGGTGACTGGGCGATCAAATGCATCACCCGTACGTCCATCAAACAGCGTGACTTGGCCAGATTTGGGGTAGCCGGCTAATTCCAGCATGGATTTGATTTGATGCTCAGATGCACCATCAAAAACCGGTGTGCCCATCGGGACGCCGTGACGCAGGTTTTCCGCGAGTTCCATGATTTTGTCATCACTCAATTCCTTCAAGCTGATGGTTTCAGCATTGTCAGCATTGTAGATTTTTTCCAAGAGGACGCGCAGATCTTTCGCTTTGGCTTGTGTTTTGAGCATCGTGTTAATTTGCTCGCCTAAGCCTTTGGCGGCCCAGCCTAAGTGGGTCTCCAAAATCTGGCCAATATTCATCCGTGAGGGAACCCCTAATGGATTCAATACGATATCCAAAGGCGTGCCATCTGCGAGGTAAGGCATGTCTTCCACGGGAACAATGCGGGAAATGACCCCTTTGTTACCATGACGTCCTGCCATTTTATCACCGGGCTGAATGCGGCGTTTAATGGCGATATAGACTTTGACAATTTTGAGAACACCAGGAGACAAATCATCACTTTGTGTGAGTTTTTTGTATTTTTCCTGATATTGCGCATCATAGTTTTCTCGATAGGCGGTGAGTTGCATTTCTGCATCTTTCAGCTGTTCTGCAATGGCATTATCTTGCGGTTTCACGCTGAACCATTTGTCGCGCGCTAATTTTTTCAAGAAATCAGCAGACAAGGTGTCGCCTTTTTTCAAACCTGCGCCTGCATTGACGGCTTGATCGATCAGGATTTTTTCAAGGCGTTGATAAATTGCGTTTTCGATAATACGGAATTCATCGTTTAAATCTTTCTTGACGATGGAGAGTTCGTTCTTCTCGATTTCACGCGCACGTTCATCTTTTTCAATGCCATCGCGGGTAAAGACTTGCACATCTAAGACGGTCCCGTACATTCCGGCCGGAGCGCGGAGTGAAGAGTCTTTGACATCCGAGGCTTTTTCACCGAAGATCGCCCGTAGGAGCTTTTCTTCAGGGGTCAATTGTGTTTCACCTTTGGGGGTGATTTTGGCCACAAGAATATCGCCAGGCGCGATTTCAGCACCGGCATACACAATCCCGGATGGATCGAGTTTGCCCAAGGCACCTTCGCTGACATTGGGGATATCGGCAGTGATTTCTTCCGCGCCGAGTTTGGTATCGCGGGCAATACAGGTCAATTCTTCGATATGAATCGTGGTGAAACGATCTTCTTCCAAGAGACGTTCGGAAAGCAGAATCGAATCTTCAAAGTTAAAACCATTCCAAGGCATAAAGCCGACCATAATGTTTTGACCCAAAGCCAACTCACCTAAGTCTGTACAGGATCCATCTGCGAGAAAATCACCTTTTTGAATCACATCGCCAGGTTTTACAATCGGACGCTGATTGATGCAGGTATTTTGATTGGAACGACGGAATTTGGTTAGGGAGTAAATATCAACCCAGGCTTGACCTTCTGAAATTTCAGTATCATTGACGCGGATTACGATCCGGCTGGAATCAACGGAATCAATCACGCCGCCACGTTTGGCCACCACTCCGGTGCCGGAATCCTGCGCCACAATCCGCTCAATTCCCGTTCCAACTAAAGGCTTCTGCGCCTTCAGTGTGGGCACGGCTTGACGTTGCATATTCGCACCCATCAAGGCACGGTTTGCATCATTGTGTTCGAGGAAGGGCACCAGCGCCGCAGCGACGGAGACCATCTGCTTCGCGGACACGTCCATGTATTGCACTTGTTCAGGCATCATGAAAATCGTTTCGCCTTTATAGCGACAAGGGAGCAATTCATTTACCAGCATGCCATTTTTGTCGACTTTGGCACTCGCTTGGGCAATCACATGACGGGATTCTTCCAGGGCGGATAGATAATTGACTTCCGGGCTGAGTTTGCCATCGATCACTTTGCGATACGGTGCTTCAATAAAACCATAGCGGTTGGTGCGCGCATAACAGGCCAGAGAGTTAATCAAACCAATGTTTGGACCTTCAGGGGTTTCAATAGGACATAAACGGCCATAGTGAGTTGGATGCACGTCGCGGACTTCAAAGCCAGCGCGATCACGGGTCAGACCGCCTGGCCCTAAGGCAGACACGCGCCGCTTATGGGTAATCTCTGAAAGTGGATTCACTTGATCCATAAACTGTGAGAGTTGGCTGGAACCAAAGAACTCTTTGATCGCTGCAGCAATCGGCTTTGCATTGATCAGATCCTGCGGTGCCAGGTTTTCACGCTCAACGAGGGAAAGACGTTCTTTCACCGCACGTTCCACGCGAACCAAGCCAATACGGAATTGGTTTTCAGTCATTTCCCCGACAGAGCGGACCCGACGATTGCCTAAGTGATCGATATCATCAATTTCACCGCGGCCATTCCGAATTTCAATCATGGTTTTCATGACGTCGATAATGTCGTCTTTGGTTAAAGTACCTGGGCCGGTTTCTTCATTACGGCTGAGGCGACGATTAAACATCATGCGGCCAACATCAGAGAGATCATAGCGATCCAGGCTGAAGAACAAATTTTCAAACAAAGCCACTGCGGCATCTTGCGTAGGTGGTTCGCCAGGGCGCATCATTCTGTAAATTTCAACCAGCGCATCCAGTTTATTTTTGCTGGAATCGACTTTCAGAGTTTCAGAAATATATGGGCCGCGATCTAAATCATTGGTATACAAAATCTGAAAGGATTGAATGTCATTGTCTTTCAGCTTTATCAATGCTTCAGCGGTCACTTCACTGTTGGCGCTGATGATGACTTCGCCAGTCGTTTTGGAGCTGATATCTTGCGCAAAGCTTTTGCCAATAATATAATCATTAGGCACAGAAAGTTTGCTGATTTTTAGTTTTTCTAATTCGCGGATGTGCTTTACGGTAATGCGCTTGCCCGCTTCAATCAGGATCTTGTCTTTATCATCCTTGATGTCAAATTGAGCGCGTTCACCGCGGAGACGTTCTGGAACCAAGTCCATCACAAGACTTTTTGCAGTGATGTGGATCGTATTGGTTTCAAAAAAGAGGGCTAAAATTTCTTGATTGGAAAGGCCAAGCGCGTGCAGAATCACCGTAGCGGGTAATTTGCGGCGACGATCGATACGCATATGGAGCAGGTCTTTAGGGTCAAATTCAAAATCCAACCACGAGCCACGGTAAGGAATAATGCGTGCGGCATAGAGGAGTTTTCCGGAGGAGTGGGTTTTGCCCTTGTCATGATCAAAATAAACGCCTGGTGAACGATGCAATTGCGAAACCACTACGCGTTCTGTGCCATTGATAACAAAGGTGCCATCACCGGTCATCAGGGGGACTTCGCCCATATAGACTTCTTGTTCTTTGATATCTTTAATAACTTTTTGGCCTGCAGGTGCTTCCTTATCATAAATAATCAGGCGCATTTTTGCTTTGAGTGTAGCGGCATAGGTGACGCCACCCAGTCGACATTCACTGACGTCGAAAACGGAATCTTGGAGGCGATAGCTCACAAAATGTAGTTCAGCATAGCCAGACATGCTGGTAATTGGGAATACAGAGGTAAACGATGCCTGGAGGCCAACATCTTCGCGCTGATCGGGATGTGCGTCGGCTTGTAAAAATTCTTTGAATGACTCTTTTTGAATGGTCAATAAATACGGAACATCTAAGACATCTGGAAGTTGTCCGAACATCTTACGAATACGTTTTTTCTCGGCGAATGAATAAGTCATCTACGTTCCTCTACTTTATACAAAACAGGTTCAATGCACAAAAACGAAGCGTCATCCTCATACTTGCAAAGCAAGTCGTCAGGACCCAGGCTCGCTAATTGGGTCCTGGGTCCTGACGCATGCTGCGCATGATCAGGATGACGGGTCGTGTTACTTAACTGCTACTTTCGCACCAGCTTCTTCTAATTTTTTCTTGATATCTTCAGCATCTTTCTTGCTCACACCTTCTTTGATGTTTGCAGGAGCAGCTTCAACTAAGTCTTTCGCTTCTTTCAAGCCTAAGCCTGTCAATTCACGAACTACTTTGATGACGCTTACTTTGTTTTCGCCGAAGCTTTCCAGAACAACGTTAAACTCGGTTTGTTCTTCAGCAGCAACTGCAGCAGCAGCAGGAGCAGCAACGCTCACAGCAGCTTGTGCGGACACGCCAAATTTTTCTTCCATCATTTTAACGAGTTCACACACATCCATAACGGACATGTCAGCAACTGCATTCAGAATGTCTTCTTTTGTTAATGTAGCCATTTATATCTCCTTTGATAATATTATTTTGCTTTGTTAAGCAGCTTGTTTTTGATCACGAATTTGGCCCATCACGCGCACAACTTGCGAATGTGGTTCGGCCAAAGTACGTACAAATTTGGTAATCGGAGCCAACAAGGTACCACACAAGGTTGCCAGAGCTTCCTGTTTGGTCGGTAATTTAGCAACGGTTTCCAATTGATTTGCACCAAGAAGTTTTCCGCCAATGGCTAGTGCTTTCACTTCCAATGCGGGCATATCCTTTGCAAAATCACGCATTAACCGTGCAGCTGCACCAGGTTCTACTTCCGAGAAAGCAAGAATTAAGGGACCGACCAGAACGTCTTTCAGACATTCAAATTCAGTTCCTTCCACAGCGCGACGTGCTAAGGTATTGCGAACGACCCGAAGGTGAACGCCCGTATCACGTGCTTTGGCACGGAGTTTCGTCATATTTGCAACGGAGACTCCTTGATAATCAACTACAACCGCAGACAAAGCTTGAGCTGCAACAGCGTTGACTTCCGTCACGATTTGTTGCTTGTCTTCGAGTCTTAGTGTCATGCGATTCTCCTATTGTTTTACATCTGCGTGGGACATTAAGTTTTGAGTCAAATACCCCCCAAACTCCCACGGTCTTTGACGGTCAGCGCTATTGCTAGCGCTGACTGCAAAGTCTTTTTAAGCAGTTAAACTGCTTATGTCTACAGCCAATCCGGGGCCCATGGTTGAAGAAATACTGATTTTTTTCAAATAGATCCCTTTGGCGGAATTTGGTTTCATGCGTTTGACGTCGGTCAATAAGGCTTCCAAGTTTTGCTTTAATGCATCGACCGTAAAGCTGGCTTTGCCAATGCTGGAATGTACAATCCCCGCTTTGTCTGCACGATACCGTACTTGACCCGCTTTCGCGTTTTTAACGGCGCCGGCAACATCAGGCGTCACGGTGCCGACTTTAGGATTTGGCATCAGGCCGCGTGGACCCAAGACTTGTCCAAGTTGACCGACCACGCGCATGGTATCAGGGGAAGCAATGACCACATCATAGGGCATATTGCCTTGCTTCATGTCTTCAGCTAAATCTTCCATGCCGACGCGATCTGCACCAGCGGCAAGAGCGAGTTCTGCATTTTTGCCTTGTGCAAAGACTGCAACACGAACGGTTTTACCGGTGCCATTTGGGAGAACCACGGCACTCCGGACGGTTTGATCTGATTTTTTGGTGTCTACGCCTAGATTGATGGAGACGTCTACGGTTTCGTCAAACTTCACTTTGGAGACTTTTTTGAGGAGTTCCAGAGCCTGTTCAATGGGGTATACTTTGCCATGTGTGAGTTCTTTTGCAATCAATTGTTGACGTTTTGATAATTTAGCCATCTTAGTTGACTCCCTCTGATTCAATGCCCATGCTACGTGCGGTGCCTGCGATAATCCGCACGGCCGCATCCAGATTCGATGAAGTCAGATCAGCCTGTTTCAGCTTGGCAATTTCTTCCAGCTGCGCACGATTGATTTTGCCTGCCACAACTGTTCCGGGTGTCTTGCTTCCAGCTTGGAGCTTGAGCGCATCTTTAATTAAATAAGAAGCGGGTGGAGTTTTGATAATAAAGGTAAAACTTCTATCCGAATAAACGGTAATCACGACGGGTAAAGGCATGCCTGGTTTCATGCTTTGTGTCTGCGCATTAAACGCTTTACAAAATTCCATGATATTGACACCTTGTTGACCCAGTGCAGGACCGATCGGTGGACTGGGGTTTGCTTGCCCCGCTTTGACTTGCAGCTTCACATAAGCTTGCACTTTCTTAGCCATTTTATTCTCCTTGTGTTTGAGTAATCACGCTGATTCTGGCCCGGCTAAGGTGTCCGATCAGCTCCTCTTTTGCGCAAAATTGCGCTAAACTTTTTCTTTGCGAATTTGATCAAAACGCAATTCAATCGGGGTAGAGCGCCCGAAAATCATCACAGAAACTTTGACGCGGGTTTTTTCATAATTGACTTCTTCAATGACGCCGACAAAATCGGTGAACGGGCCTTCTGCAATGCGAATCACTTCGCCCACTTCAAATAAGGTTTTAGGTTTAGGTTTGTCATGCGTATCTTGAACGCGAGACAGAATCTGCTCGACTTCTTTGTCCGAAATCGGGGAAGGCTTGTCGGCTCTGCCGCCAATAAAGCCGAGTACTTTCGGGACGTGGCGGACTAAATGCCAGGTCTCATCATTCATTTCCATTTTAACCAGAATATAACCAGGGAAGAATTTCCGCTCGCTTTTGCGTTTTTGTCCGGATTTCATTTCCACAACTTCTTCAGTTGGAATCAGGACTTCGCCAAAAAAAGCTTCCAATCCTGCCAAGGCGACGCGATCGGCCAAGGTTTCTCTGACTTTATTCTCATATTGTGCAGTTGTTTGCACCACGTACCAACGCATAGTCATTCAATCCTTCCTTTTATATCAAGAGTGTGCTGACGAAATAAGCAAAAAAGCTGTCAACGCCCCATAAAATAAGCGCCATAATAAATACAATTCCTGCAATCATGAGGGTGGTCTGAATCGTCTCCTGACGGGTCGGCCAGATGACTTTGCGGAGTTCAGCCCGTGCTTCCTGAAAAAATTTCCAGGTGATTTTTCCTTTAATCGTCGTGAGGGCAACAAACAGTGCAATCAGCCCAAACACCAGCATAAACGTGACACGAATGGTGAGTGCAGTTGTGCCGAAATAAGCATTGCCGCCTACAATCGCCAGCACCAGCAACACAACCAGAGCCCATTTAAGGTGGTCTGCATAATGGCGTGATGTCACAGCTTTCAGTTTCATGTCCCTCAGTGTCTAAGCAAATAAAAACGGCCAATTACTATAACATGGCCGTTCGGGGTTTGCAAGCAGTTATTGCAAAAAAAGATGTGCGCACATCTGCATGCCATGATGCGCTTTAAAAATAGGGCATTTTATGCTTGAATAGCTGAATATAAAATAAGGGGATAGAGTTATGAAAAATAGCGTGGGACGTAAACGGAGTCTATGGTTGGTGATGATCGTCTGTCCCCTCTTGAGTATCAGTATTGGCGTGGAGGCGGCGAGCTCATCCTTTGGCGATTTATGGCAGGGAGCAGGGGGGCATCTTGGGATTGCAGCGATCGATACCGCAGATCAATCCGTCGTCAATTATCATGCGGCGCAACGCTTCCCCATGGATAGTACGTTCAAATTAATGCTCGTGGCGGCGGTTTTGAAAAAAAGTATGAGTGAGCCCAAGCTCTTGCAAGAAAACTTAAGCTATACTCAAGCCGATCTCTTGAAGGCAGGTTGGAGTCCCATGACGGAACAGCATTACACGACCGGGATGACCGTCTCTGCGCTCTGTGGGGCAGCAATTATTCAAAGTGACAATACCGCGGCGAATCTTTTACTGAAAAAAATGGGTGGTCCCAAAGCCATCACCGCCTTTGCGCGTTCAATCGGAGATGCGGAGTTTAGTTTAAATCGGTGGGAGCCGGATTTGAATCTGGCTACACCCGGAGATTTGCGAGATACGACCACACCCGAGGCCATGGCTAAAAGTCTCCGCCAATTAACTTTAGGAAACGTGTTGGGTGCCTCCCAGCGTACGCAATTGCAAGATTGGCTAAAAGCAAGCGTCACCGGGCGCGAGCGGATTCGTGCAGCCGTGCCCACCAGCTGGACTGTCGGAGATAAAACCGGTACCGGCCCCTATGGCACCACCAATGATATTGCGGTGATCTGGCCCGCGAATTGCCAGCCGATTGTGATGGCGATTTACTATACGCAAGATCATAAGAATGCCCATTCCCAAAATCAAGTTGTCGCCTCTGCCGCCCAAATTGCCTTGAAAAAATTAGCGCAATCTAATCTGTGTTTAAGCACCGCGCTGGGTCTTTGATATCCATTCTATATTAAATATGCTGGGGATGTCGTAATGCACGAATACTTAAATAAGCGTGAGTGGAATTTAAAATGAAAAGCACTGCGCGTTACAATACCCATGGCGCTGACGAAGGCGAGTGCCAAGCTGACTCAGGAAATACCGTACTTAAAAATCTGCTACATATTAGCTCAGAGGTGGATATGGAGCAAATTGAAACCAGCAGATTTGTAGAGCTTTCCCAAAACATGATTTTTTCTCTGTATCAAAATAAGCGCTTTCATGTAAGCGACATTATTGAAATGCATCATGAATGGCTAAAAGACGTGTACAGTTGGGCAGGCCACTATCGGCAGGTCAATATGAGCAAAGGCGGATTTACGTTTGCAGCAGCACATTTAGTGGCAAAATTGATGCAAGATTTCGAGAAAGAAGTGCTTGCCAAATATACGCCCTGCCTCTTTCATTCTGAAAATGAAATTTTAAACGCATTGGCAATGGTTCATATTGAGTTTATATTGATTCATCCCTTTCGTGAAGGAAATGGCCGACTGGCCCGATTGATCTCTCAGCTTATGGCTCTGCAAGCACAACTACCTTTGCTCGATTTCTCCATCATTGCTGGAGAACAAAAAGAGCGCTATTTTGCCGCTGTAAGACAGGGCTTAGGTCGTGACTATGAACCAATGAAAGCTATTTTTTCTGAGGTGATTGGGGCGTCACTTTAAATCGATAGCCCCCTTTTTTGGGAGTCGCATTGATGTTGACGTAAATGCCTTCTATAGCAGAAGAGCTGGCAACCATCTTACAAATCCCCTGCGCCACTTTCTGGGGATCTTTTAAGTAAGGATTAGAATTCATGACCAAGATGGCACTCATAGAAACTTTTCGAATTATGTGTTTTGTACGTTCATTGTAACATATAGTCCAAAGCAGCGCCATTGCTGAAATATTACTACAGCTGCATCTTGTCCAAAATCCATAAAAATCACGCACTTATCTGAATTAATAAAAAACTGTTTAAAAAGTGTTGCCTTTTGCGCCTATTTGATTTATATTATGAACAGTCCATAAAACAAATAGGAGGGTCAAGTGGCAAAAGAACAATCAATCGCACCCAAAGAACGGGTGAATATCGTATATAAACCGGCGGCCAATGCTGCGGAAGATGTGGAGTTGCCCCTTAAAATGCTCATGATGGGGGATTACACTTTGCAGCAGGATGCGCGAGCTTTAGAAGATCGGAAGCCGGTGAGTGTGGATAAGGAAAACTTTAATGAAGTGCTGGCTGCGCATGATATCCGCCTCAATATTCAAGTGCCGAATCGTTTGCAGGAGGGGGATCAAGCCGGTGATCTCAATGTGAATCTTGAGATTAAAAATATCCGTGACTTTGAGCCTGATCAAGTGATTGAGCAGATTCCAGAGCTTAAAAAGCTGCTGGAGATTCGGCAGGCCTTGGTAGCGTTAAAAGGGCCGCTGGGAAATGTCCCTTCTTTTCGTAAAAAATTGCAAGGCTTAGTGCAGAATCAGGACACGCTCACACAGTTATGTCAGGAGCTTGGAATCTCGGAAGAAGGAGTCATCGCATGCAAGCAATAGAGAAAAATAATCTGCCGAATGCAGGAAGATCCACTAGTCTGCTGGATTCATTGTTGGCAGAAACACATGTCACCCAGGCGGATGAAGCCTATCATATTACCAAAAATGGTCTGGGTGCATTGCTCCAGCAAATGGCGGAACAAAGCGAGCCTACCGAACGTATTGATAAAATTTTGATCGACCGTTTGATTGCTAAAATCGATCGGGTGATGAGTACGCAAGTGGATGAAGTGTTGCATCATGAGCAGTTTTCAAAATTAGAATCAGCCTGGCGTTCTCTCAAATTTGTGATTGATCGCACGAATTTTCGGGAAAATATAAAGGTCAATTTGCTGAATGTGTCCAAAAGTGATTTGCTGGAAGATTTTGTGGACTCACCGGAGATCCCAAAATCCGGCCTCTATAAATTGGTTTACACGAGTGAATACGGCCAGTTTGGGGGGGAGCCCTATGGCGCGATGGTGGCCAATTATGATTTTGATTGCTCCGCGCCGGATTTAAAGTTACTGCAGAATGTCTCCGCAGTGTCTGCCATGGCACATGCACCCTTTATTGCGGCCGCCAGCCCTAAGTTTTTTGGGGTGGAAAATATCGAGCAGCTTCCTAATTTAAAAGATATCAAGGCAATTTTTGAAGGGCCCTTGCATGCAAAATGGCGTTCGTTCAGACAGTCTGAAGATGCGCGTTACGTGGGGCTGACCTTGCCGCACTTTTTATTGAGGCAGCCGTATCATGTGGAAGATAATCCATGCAAAAGCTTCCAGTATAATGAAACGGTGCAGGATCATGGGGATTATAATTGGGGGAATAGTGCCTTCGCGATGGCAACGCGGATTGCGGATAGTTTTGCTAAATATCGTTGGTCCCCGAATATTATTGGTCCCAACAGCGGCGGTGCGGTCGAGGATTTGCCTTTGCATCACTTTGAATCGATGGGTGAAATTGAAACGAAAATTCCAACCGAGGTCTTGGTGTCAGATCGCCGTGAATATGAATTGGCTGAGGAGGGCTTTATTCCACTAGCGTTTCGGAAGGGTAGTGATAATGCAGCTTTTTTTTCAGCGAATTCCGCACAGATGCCCAAATACTTTGGCACCAGTGAGGAAGGCCGGCAGGCTGAATTAAACTATCGTCTGGGGACGCAACTCCCGTATATGTTCATTATCTGTCGCATTGCGCATTATTTGAAAGTGTTGCAGCGCGAGCAGCTGGGCTCCTGGAAAGAGGCGTCTGATTTGCAGAAAGAGTTGAATAAGTGGATCAGCCAATATGTGGCCAATCAAGAAAATGCACCGGCAGAAATTCGTAGTCGCAAGCCTTTGCGTATGGCTGAGATTGAAGTGACGGATATCGAAGGGCAGCCGGGCTGGTATAAAGTGAATATTCTGGTGCGGCCGCATTTTAAATATATGGGCTCCGATATTACGCTCTCACTCGTCGGGAAACTTGAAAATGGCAAGCAGTAAAATCCCCAGAAAAACGCATCGTCCTCTGCCTTTGATGAAGCGGATCGCCCAGTCAGCAGATGCGCTGCAGAAAAAGGTGGATTGGCATACCGAAATCGGTGAGTCCTTGCTGCAGATGCTGAATGCGCATCAGGGCTCGGCGTTGGTGGCAGCGGATTTTGGCTTGCCTGATTTCAATCCGGAGGCGGTGAATGTGCAGAGTTTGCGCCATTATGAGCAGCAGATGCAGCGCTTGATTAATAAATATGAGCCCCGCTTTAAAGAAGTGGAAGTGCTGAGTCGTTTTGATAGTGAGCATAAAAATCGCCTAATCTTCCATTTTCGTGGCGTGTTGGCGGAAAGTTATTCGCTGCAGAAAGTCAGTTATTACAGTGTGATGACCGATCATGGGCGGGTATTGATGCGGGCGGCAGCATGAGTCATCTTCGTCAGCATTATGAAGCGGAGTTGTCCCATCTGCGTGAACAGGGCCGACAGTTTTCAGAGCACTATCCCAAGCTGGCGCCGTTTTTGGCTGAAACCAGTCAAGATCCAGATATCGAACGCTTATTAGAAGGCTTTGCTTTTCTGAGTGCCAAACTGAAATGCAAAATTGAGGATGCGTATCCCGAGCTCAGTCAGCAGTTTTTAGAGTTGATTGCGCCTGTGTATTTTCGGGCCCAGCCTTCGTCCACCATTCTGGAGTTTCAGCCGAATCCGAGTATGGCAATGCAAAGTAAGTCTATTCCAGCCGGAACTGCGGTAATGATGGAGAAAGGCAGGGATCAATATGGCCTGACTACGGTGTATGATTTACAGGTGCAGCCCCTAGAGCTGCTCAGTATTGATCAAAAGACGGTACATAATACTTTAGAATTGAGCCTGAATTTTCAGACCTTGTATGGGGCTAAAACGCAGGATCTGGAAGGTTTGCAGTTGTTTATTCAAGGAGATTTGCGTCATGCGTATCTCTTGTCTTATCTGCTGCTGGATCAGGTGGTACAACTTGATTTTTGTGCGGATGGGTGTGTGATCCCTCTGCCGACGGCAAGCTTTGAGCGTGTGGGTCTGCAGTCCAAGACGCGGCACTGTTTTCATGCCTTATGTGATTATTTTGTCTTTCCCGAGCAGTTTTTGTTTCTGGCTTTGCGCGGCGTGGATTTTAGCGTTCTGCCGCCTGTGCAGCAGTTTAGTCTCAAATGGACACTGCGTTTTGAGAATCGTGAAAATTTAAAGATCACGCGGGATCATTTTGTGTTGCATGCGACCCCCGCAGTGAATCTTTGGAAAACCGATGCAGAACCGCTGTTCCATCAATCGGCAAAAATTGATTATATTTTAAAAGCACAAACACCTTTGCCGGGTGCGGCGGTGCACAGTATTGTGAAAGTGGCGGGCTGGTCGGAGGCTAAAAAAGCGTATTTTGAATATCAGCCAGCGGCGGCGTTTCCGGTTCAACTCACGGAATTACGCCGCTATCAGACCAAATTGAAGGAATCAAGCATTGAGGATCATCCTGAAGTTTACCTGGAATTATGGAATCCAGACGCGTTGCTGACGGATGAGGTGATTTCAACCGACATTCTGGCCTATCAGCCTTTGGCTTTTTTGGAAGTGAATGGCCGCAAATTGTTAAAGTCCGTGCAGGCTGTCGCAGGCTTGGAGGTCGCGCAACTCTTGCCTTTTAGTGCGCCGGTATATCCGCCTTTGCAAGAAAATGTCAGCTGGAAATTGATTACACATTTGGCTTTACGCTTTAAAAACTTGCAAGATATTGGCAGCTTGAAGCAATTGATTGTGACTTATGATTTTTCTGCTTTTCAGCCGGGACGGACGATGTCCTTGGGGCGTAGAATTGCCGAAGCTTTATTGGAAGTGGCCACGCGGTCGCATCAGCATTTTCATCAAGGTGAGATTATTCAGGGTTATGTATCGCGCATCAAATTGAAAGAGGATATTTTTCTAAACCGGGGAGAGGTATTTTTATTTGGCAGTATTCTGGCGCAGATTTTGGCAGAGCATGCGCCTTTTAACAGCTTTCATGAGCTGGAAGTGCAGGGGGTGTTGACCGGCTTGGAGTTCGCATGGCCGCTTCGGTTTTAGTGCAGCGCTTTCAGTCTCGACTTGCGCAGTGGAGTCGTTTGTCCTGGCAGGCTTTGGCGCGTTTGATTCCGCATCTGGAACAAGCTGGCCTCCATTTTTTCTATCGGATTGATCCTAAACTCGCCTTCCCGGCGCGGGAGATTCAGTCGATGCGCCTGAAGAATCAGCAGGTAGAACTCAATTTGAACTTTATGGGCCTGCAGGGGGCAAGTACGCCTCTGCCGATTCATTACTCAGAGTTGATTATTCAAGATGATCCGGAAGAGTCTAATTTAAATGAATTCTACAACTTTTTTAATCAGCAGTTTTTTAGGCATTTGCTGGCAATTCAGCATAAATATGCGTATCTGCCGCAGGCGCAGGAGGATCAGCAGGATCCGCTCACGCTTCAGCTCTTGAGTTTTGCAGGCCTGCATCCGGATTTATTTGCGCATCCGCAGGATTATGCCGGCTTGATTCCTTTTGCACCGGTCTTGCTGGGGCGGCAATTGAGTCAATCAGCCTGGTGCCAGTTGATTCAAAGCTATTTTCAGTGTGATCGTGTCTGGCTGCAGCAATGGGTGCCGTTAAAAATGAGGATTCCTGATTCTGCGCAAAATCGTTTAGGCGCCAATATTTTCCTGGGTCGAACGGGCAGTCTGGGAGCGTTTGTGACGCAGGCCAAAACCCACGCTGCAGTGCATTTGTCGATCCTGCAGGTGGAAGGCTTCTTGCCGCACCAGACGCAGTATCAGGCCTTGAGGCGCTTGCTGCAGTGGCTGACGCCGACGCCCTTGCAGTTTACAGTAGTCTTGCATGTACAGCAGGGAAACGCGCTCCATCTGCATCGAAATTTAGGTGTGTATTTGGGTTGGAATGCCCTGCTCAGTCGCCAGATTCAGCCTGAAATGCAGATTGTCTTGAGGTAAATCCCTTGTATTTCGACGGTCATCATTCACTGCAAAAACATCCTTGTTTGTCGCTAGCCTGAGATATGCAGGGAGGTGATCAGGAGATTCCACTTAAGAATCAATAGGCTGTATCCATAAATATACCAGTATTTTATCTGTGTGTTTGGCGCGATAGGGCGGGGTGGTTGACTTGGCAGAGGATCTCCCCAATAATCCTTACATTAATAAACGTGATTTAAGTAAAGGAGCGTAGCATGCGTGGCACTGATGGCATGGATAAAGCGAGAACGTTGTTGGAATCTATTAGGTCTTTGCTCACGAGTTCCAATAGTGCCTGTCTGAATATTGGATTAACTTGTGTGAGACCATACATTCTAGATCCAAATCATAGGCCATTATTGGAGCAGTCTGGCGTCCTGAAAGTGTTATATGATTTATGTCAAAATAGGAATCTTGATAAAGAGGTTTGGACAAACTTGTGTGTTACGATGCAACCTTTTGCGGTGCCTGAAGTACAAGCGACTCCTTTTTTAGATTGCCAAGCCAATGAATTTTTAAATGCTGCTCCCGCAAATACTATGAATGCATTTTAAAACTGCTTGATAATTTGCGGCGGTGTAGTCTGCATGCGGCTTAAGGGTTTCCTCATCATGCGTCGTGGCGAGGCCGATCACGCGCATCCCAGCGGCTTTGCCGGCGCGAATCCCCTGTAGCGAATCTTCAATCACGAGACAATGTTCTGGCGCAATTCCTAATTTTTGGGCGCTGAGCAGATAGCCTTCGGGGTGCGGCTTGCCATGGGTGACATCATCAATGGTGGTCACATATTTAAAATAAGGCAGAATCGTGCCGCCGTCTAGCTTTGCCAGGGTATGGCCGACTTCAATGCGATTGCCATTGCTGAATACGGCTAAAGCGGGGATCTGCACGGAGATCGCTTTTAAAAAATCACCCAGCCCTTCCATCGCGGGTAAGCTTGTCTGATGTTGCACTTGATCCATATAGAGCTGAATTTTACGTTGAATCAGGCTGCGGATAGTTTGAGGATCTGCCTGTTCTGGGGGCAGAATAAGCTGGAGCATGGCTACATCGTGCACGCCAAAGTATTTCTCGCGATAGGTGGCGGGGGAAAGTTCAATGCCGCGCTCTGCAAGTGCCGTTTGGGTGGCCTCAAAGTGCAGGCGACTGCTATCAAACAGGACGCCGTCAAAATCAAATAAAATAGCCTGGATCATGAGTATTGCACGGGTAGATCAGAGAGAAACCCATTGTAGAGCAAAGCGCGGTGAATGTAAATTTGGAGATTGTAAATTAAGCGTTTCCGGTTTACACTGTATTCTTTATTTTGAGGAAAAAAACATGCGGCTTATTTTTGCAGGGACGCCCGAGATTGCTGCGGTCGTTTTGGCGAAGCTGTTGACGACGGAGCATGAAATTGCAGCCGTGCTGACGCAGCCGGATCGACCTGCCGGTCGTGGACAAAAGGTGGTGGCGAGTCCCGTGAAAACCCTGGCGCTCGCACATCAGATTCCCGTGTATCAGCCAGATCGGCTAAAAGAGGCGGCGGTGCAGGAGACTTTAAAAAATCTCAATGTCGATCTGATGATTGTGGTGGCCTATGGCCTGATGGTGCCGCAGTCCGTGCTCGAGATTCCCCGTTTAGGTTGCTGGAATGTGCATGTTTCACTTTTGCCGCGCTGGCGGGGTGCAGCGCCGATTCAGCGGGCGATTGAGGCCGGAGATTCCGTCACCGGTGTGACGATTATGCAGATGGATAAGGGGTTGGATACGGGCCCTATTTTATTGCAGGAAGCAGTGCGCATTCCCGTTGATATGAATGCCGGGCAGTTGCATGATGTGCTGGTGGAGCGGGGTGCTGCGTGCTTGTTGCAGGCGTTGGCGCAACAGTCCGAGCTTGTGCCGATGATGCAACCCCTCGAGGGTATGACCTATGCGGCCAAAATCACGAAAGAAGAGGCGCGCATTGATTGGGCTAAAACAGCTGTTGAGATTCAGTGTCAGATTCGCGCCTTTTATCCCTGGCCGGTGTGTGTCATGCAGTATCAAGGGCAGATGATCAGAGTGTTGGCGGCACGGGTTGCAGAGCAGACCGCTGCGGTTCCTCAGGAAAAAGGTACGCTTTGTTATGTGACGGACACAGTGATCGGCATGCAGACGGGAGATGGTATTTTGGAAATTCTGAGTCTGCAATTGCCGGGTGGTAAAGCCTTGGATATGAAAACGTTTTTACAGGGACATCGTGATTTTTTTAAGGCGGGGAGCAGTGTTGCATGAAGCCAGCCCTCTTGATTCAAAATCTGAAAAAAACCTATCGCAATGGCATGGTGGCCCTGCATGGCTTGGATCTGCAGGTGGAAGAGGGAGATTTTTTTGCCTTGCTGGGGCCGAATGGCGCGGGGAAATCCACGACCATTGGCATTGTCAGTTCGACGGTGAATAAAAGCAGTGGCCTGGTTAAAGTGCATGATTATGATCTCGACCACCATCCTCAACAGGTGCGGGCCTTGCTGGGCGTGATGCCGCAGGAATATAATCTCAATGTGTTTCAGGGTGTGATGCCCACGCTTTTGAACCAGGCGAGTTATTATGGGGTGCGGCGGCGTGAGGCCATGGCTTATGCAGAGGAATTGCTGCAGCGTTTAGAACTGTATTCCAAGCGCAATACCTTGGTGCGGATGTTGTCTGGAGGCATGAAGCGCCGTCTGATGATTGCGCGGGCGCTGATTCATCGGCCGCGGGTGTTGATTTTAGATGAGCCGACTGCCGGTGTGGATGTGGAGCTGCGTCAGACGCTCTGGCGTTTTTTTAGAGAACTGAATCAGCAGGGGACGACCATTATTTTGACCACGCATTATCTGGAAGAGGCAGAAACCTTGTGTCGCAATGTGGCGATTATCAATCAGGGGCAGATTATTCGCCATGCACCGATGGCTGCACTTTTAAAAGAGTTGGAGTTTAATACCTTGATTCTCGATTTAGCCCAACCTTTGCAGAAGCTACCGCCTTTGTCCTATCCGGCAGAATTGCAATCTCCCACCCAGCTCACCGTAGAAGTGGCGCGCCATCAGTCCTTGAACACTTTATTTGCCGAATTATTGCAAGCGGAGATTCAAGTGCTGAGTGTCGCCAATGGTCAGAATCGCCTGGAGCGTTTATTTTTGCATTTGACAGGAGGGCAGACATGAGTGCGCGTGAGCTCTGGATTGCCTTGTGGGGTATTGTGATCAAAGAAGTCACGCGTTTTTTAAATGGCTGGCCGCAGATGCTTTTGCCTTCAGCCATTACGACGATTCTCTATTTCCTCGTCTTTGGTGAGGTGATGGGGCCAAAAATTGGCAGCATGCAGGGGCTGCCCTATACTGTATTTATTACGCCCGGCCTGGTGATGCTGGCGGTGATGACGAATGCGTATTCGAATGTGGTGAGTTCGTTTTATAGTGCGCGGTTTAATCGTTCCATCGAGGAAATGCTGGTGTCGCCGATGCCCAATAGTTTGATTATTACAGGCTATATGTTGGGAGGGGTGGCGCGGGCTTTGATTGTGGGCGTGATTGTCATTGTGATTAGTGCCTGGTTTTCTGGGTTCCATCTGCAGCATGGCGTCTTGGCCTTTTTGCTGTTGATTCTGTGTAGTATGCTGTTCTCCTTGGCGGGATTTATGAATGGTATTTTTGCACGTAAATTTGATGATCTGGTGATTGTGCCGACTTTTATTTTAACGCCACTGATTTATTTGGGTGGTGTTTTTTTTAATGTGGCTGAGCTGCCGCGGCATTGGCAGTATATTGCCTATATTAATCCCGTGCATTATCTGATTGATGCCTTTCGCTACGGTCTATTGGGCGTGCAGGCGACGGAGTCTATCGGCATGGCATTGCTGGGGATTGTGTTATTTATCGTCGGCTTGTTTGGAGCGAATTTAATTCTAATGAATCGAGGGGTGGGCTTAAAAACATGAAAAAAAGCAAATTTGCATTGGAAAAAATCCTCTGGTCCATGGGGGTGGTGGTGATGCTCGCCGCGATTATTCTCGCCTTGTCGGAGCATTGGCAATCCATGAGCATTGCTCAAAAATATCAATTAATCGTGGTGCCGATTTTGGCAGTATATGGCTGTGCTTTATTTTTATCGTTTACCCATCGTTATGCGTACCTGCGGGTGTGCCTGTATTTGATTGTCGGGCTGGTGGGGCCGGTGGCCTGGTCAATTGTGCTGCGGCATCATGGCCTGATTCTTGCGCTGGTATCCTTGGGGATGATGTTGATTCCCGCGCTATGGCGGACACAAAAAACCGTGCAGGTCTTTTGTTTAGGCTATGCGATTTGGGCGTATTTCAGTGTGTTTCCCTTTTTTCCCGAGGCCGGACATTGGGGCATTAATGCGCTTGAAAAAGCCGCGCTGGGCCTATTGTTGTGGGGCCTGCCCTGGATATTGCCGCATTCCTGGCGCAAGGTGGCCCTGTCCTGGGGGCAGCCTTTGGGTGCCTTGGCTTGGCTTCTCGCGGTGACATCAGGCCTGTTTGTGGCGAATTATCCCAATTGGTTTGACTGGTTTGATGTGCCGGTGGGATTGCTCGTGTTGGGATTTGGCATCTGGGCACGGAGTCGCTTGATTATGATCGAGTTGATCTTTTTTTATGTGGTGGAAGTGCTGGAGCTCAGTGCAAAATATTTTAATCACTTTTCATCCTGGCCGATCGTGTTAATGTTGATCGGCGTCGGACTGATGGTATTTGGCGTACTTTACTTAAATATTCGCCGTTATATCGTAGGTTAAGCTCCACGTGTGGCTGCCGTTATAGAGCGTATCATACGCAAATTCAGGACTGAAATCAGTGTTGGGGAAAAATTCGTTCGTCATATACGCCAGCCACTGATGGGCCATGCCGCTGTCATTGTCCCCCATCTGCGTTTCCTGCGGATTATTGGCCATGCCGTTTAAGGGGAAGGAAATATCATTCATATTGTGGGTCGCGCTATATCCCACTGAAAAAGTCGTGGCAATGCCCCAGAGGGTGGGTGCATAGGTGAGGGCGATATTCCATGCAGACATTTGCCCGGTATCGGCGCCACTCAAAGTTTGTGCGCCCGTCTGGGTGATGTCGAACTCCCCATTGGCACCATACACATCATAATTGATTAAGGCATTCAGGTCATAGGCTGCATTGCGGCCGCCTCGAATCGTATTGCCGGGATTGGTGGGGTTCGGGTCGCCCTCATTGGCATTGTTATTGGGGTAGGATTCCCCCGCCTCTGAGCCAAGACCCCGGATATCATTGAGGTAACCCGCGCCCAGTGAGTAATTAAAATTGCCGCTGGTGGTGTAGCTGAGTGTATAGCTGAAATCGTTGAGACTGTCCCGATTATCTTTATTTTCAAATCCGGCTAGATTGGTATAAAAATCACCTTTGACATAATTCAGGGCAATCTGGTTTGTATTGCTGGCGCGGAAGGCATTGGTGTCCAAATTATTGGCATAGGGCCCGTTACCATTAAAGGCGCCAAAGGGCAGATAAGTTTCACCGATGGTGAGAAAAGCGGGGTTTATTTGAATGTTGCCAAAGAGAAAAAAAGTCTGGTCTATACTGACATTGTTTTGTGGAACTTGCCCCTGAACCGAGAGATAGGCCGAGACCCATTGCCCCATATTGGCCATACTGTTAAGATCTGCAGTCGGCAGGGCGATATCACTGCCGTTATTATACGTGGTGCTGCTATTGATCTGGGTGGAATAGCTGCCTCCCCAGGTTTGTAGATCCGCTTCCAGTTCTCCTCCGAGAATCAGGGGGGCATTAAAAGTAGATTTGGCCTGCATGAGTGCAAGCGGAAATTGAGTGTCTGACATGCCGCTAAAGGGATTGTTTTGATCGGACATGATCAGAGATGCAGCGCTGCTTTGCGTTTGCAAAGCGTTGATTTGGCTTTGGAGCGCATTGATTTGATTTTGCAGTGCGGTGATCGCATTATTTGCATAGAGCGTGGATATACTGAGCAAGGGTAAAAGACCGAGGGTCAGTTTGCAGAGCTTCATGTCAGGGTCCTTTTGCACGGCAGAGTAATCAGCGCTCTATAAATCCCCTTCTCCCTTGCGGAGGAGGGGCTGAAAACGTGAGTTACGAGTTAACAGTATATGTCGTGGTCGCTAAGACTTTTCCAGTCAACGTATCTACAACAGCTGCAGTCCAGACCCCTTTACATGCAACAGGTGCGCCATTCGCATCTTGATACCAAGGTGTGCGGCTGGATTTAAAGCTGGTGCTGCCCATTTTAATTTTGTGAGTGGAATCTTCACAATGGGTTGCGCCCATGCCTGTAGGTCCGGTCCATTTCACTGCTAATTTTTCAGTGGAGTGGGCTGCCCAGGAGATCGTTCCCGCTGCCACTAAGGTTGTTTTTTTCTTAGGGGTGATGGAAATCGTCGCCGTTGTTGCGGTTGCAGCTGCGGTGGTGCTTGCCGCTGCAGCAGGCGTGGAAGTGGTGGTGGTTGTAGTGGTCGTCGCTGCAAAAGCGCTACCACACAACGCAACTGCCAGGCTTGAAGCAATCAATAGGTTTTTCATGAGTATTCCTCTTATTTGTTTAAATGCGATGCCCACGAGAGGGCATCGTTATTATTCAAGACTTTAAACAAAAAAGCAAGTGGATAATTCTCTAGAAATAAGCCGAAAGATCGTAGGTTAATGTCCAAGTGTGTGTTCCATTATACAGGGTGGAATATTGGTACTCTGGGCTCAAATAGACATTGGTGAAGAACTGGTTGCTCATGGACACGATCCAGTTGTGTTGCACGCCTGCATTGTTATCGGTGGTTTGGCTTTGTGGGCCGACATTGGCCATGCCCCATAGTGGTGTAGAAATATTCTCCATGTTTTCAGTCGCACTGTAGCTGACCTGGAAGTTAGTTGGAATATTCCAGAACAAGGTGCCGTAACCAGCCGCGATGTTCCATGCGCCCATTGGGCCGGTGCTGGTTCCATTTTGATTGTTGGCGCCACGTTCGGTGAAGTCATATTCACCCAGCAAATTGTAATGGCCATAGGCAACCGAAGCATTGAGGTCAAAAGCACCGTTCCGATTGCCTGAAACAGCAGAGGTAGTAGGCGTTGTATTTCCGCCTACGCCATTTGCAGGGTATGCTGCGCCAATACCGGAGTTGGTATCTCGGATATCATACAGATAGCCCGCGCCAACCGAATAGTTAAAGGTGCCGGAAGTTGCGTAGCTTAAATTGTAGGTGAAATCTTTCAGGCCACTATTGTTTGCAGAGGTATTAAACCAAGCAAAGCTGGAATAGAAGCCTTTTTGATAAAAGTTTAAAGTGATCTGGTTGGTTTTAGCAATCCGGAATGCATCGGTATCTAAGTTGTTGGACCAGGGGCCGTTGCCATTAAAGAGGCCGAAGGGCAAATAGATTTCACCGACCGTGACGAAGAGGGGGTTCCGCTGTAAATTACCGAACAACAAGAAAGCTTTGTCGAAGGTCATTGGAGAGCCGGCGTTGCCTCCCACATTTCCTTGTAAGCCAAAGAGCCCTGTAACCCAGGTGCCCATGTTCGCCATGGTGTAGAGCTCGGCGCCGGTGACACTGAAAGCGCTGCCATTATTGTAGGTGGAGCCGGAGGGTAGTGTTGTTGAGAAATTGCCCCCCCAGGTTTGTAGATCCGCTTCAAAACTGCCGCCCAGTACAATAGGTGTATTCAGGGTTGATTTAGCCTGCAAGGTGCTGAGAGCAAATTGTGGATCGTTGAAGAGTCCGATGGGGCTGCTGAAATCCGTCATGACGACGCTTGAAAGTGCAGTGTGGGAATTCATATTTGAAAGTTGGCTTTGTAAGCTGTTGATCTGATTTTGCAATGCGCTGACCTGATCCTGCAAAGCAGAATTAGCAGGGGTATCTGCGTAGGCAGACAGACTGAGAGCAGATAAAACGGCAAGGCTGAGTGTACGGACTTTCAACATAATTCGGAACTCCTTTTTGATTTAGATGACACTGAAAATGGCCCATCGTAACAGCTTTTCAAAGTGGATGCAAGGATTATTTTTCGATCTTTATGGTTTTTTATTTTTATCAAATAGTATTGTTATATCAATGCGCTCCTAAGTATTATCTTAGATATTTTTTGTAATTTACGGGCCACTTGTATTTTTTTGCGAAGTATGATAAAATCCGCGCCATTATTTTCGATGAATTTAAGTGTGATATGAAAAATATTTTCATGTGCTGTGGTCTCTTGGCCTGTGGGAGCGTCGCTTTTGCAGCAGACAGTGATAATTTAAGTAATCTAACCGCGCATCCATTGTATATTGGTTTTATGACGGGTTATGGGAATACGGATTGGAGTCAGTTGGTGGCGCAAGATAATTTAGCCACGAATGCGACGCCAATTTCTGCTTCTGGAAGTGGGGCAATTATTGGGGCCTTAATTGGTTATCAGATTACCCCATATATTTCAGTTGAAGGGCAATATATTCGCTATCCTGATTCTTCTGTTAATTTTGCTCCGGGTAATCCCGTTTATCCTGGAGTGACACATTTCACATCTAAAACTAATTATTTTGCTTTTATGCCGAAAGTGGCAGCTCCCTTTGATCATGATCGTTATCAGGCTTTTGGAGTGCTTGGATTTGCAGACGTGCAGCGTTCAGATGAGTTAGCTAATATCTCAAATATTCGCCCTACGTTTGGCTTCGGTGTGAGCAATATTGAGTTAGTGCATTGGACGTTTTCTCTTGCTTTTAATTACACGCCTGGGACTGGGGTTGCTTCTTATAATACCTCAACGCAGTACATTCCTTATGTGTATTCAGGTCAGCTTATCGCAGTATATAGGATTTAGGTGAACTTATGATAAAAAAAATTGTTTGTTGTGTGGTCCTTAGTTTTTTTTCTCTAGGCTGTACTTTTGCTGCTGATAATTCTGTGGCTGGGCCATTGAGTACTTCATTTTTTTATGGTGGTCTTATCGGTGGTTATGCCGATGTTGATTGGGATAGTGTAGTAACTAAAGATAGTTATCTAGATGATTTAAGCGTCGATCCCTCAAATCCTTACTCGGTAGACGGTACTGGTTTTGCGTATGGTGTAGATTTAGGTTATCAAATATCTTCTTATTTTGCAGTTGAGGGGCAGTATATTCGCATGCCAACAAGTCAGCTCAATTTTGTTTATTATGGACATTTTGGAAAACTTCAACCTGTTTTGAATCCCTATAACTTGACGTCTCCTTCTGTAGATTCTAATATGGATTTCTGGTCTTTAATTTTTAAAGTGATGGCTCCTTTGGGGCAGTCTGGTTTTTCCTTGTTTGTTGATGCAGGGCCTGCATATCAGTATCAAACAAATTCAATTGCCAATATCGGCACCTGGGCGCCTACTTTTGGCGGCGGGATGGATTATCGCATTAATCAGCATTGGTTTGGCGAGCTTTCTTTCCAATATGCACCGGGTACAGGCAAATCTATTTCGAATCCGATGATTGCATATATTCCGGAAATTTATGCGGAAACATTCAAGCTCAACTATATTTTTTAGCGGATGATGCGTTGCCAGTGGCTGATCTCACAGTGATTGTTGTTAGCGGGGCAGCGGAGCATGGCCTCGAATAATGCATTCATGGGGAGTTGGGGGTCCTGCGCAAAAAACCAGCCCTGCCAAATATTGATGCTTTGGCCGTTTTCGATCACCACTGCGCGTAAGTGTAGTTCGTTTTGCGGATTGTTTTTAGTGGGAGGCGCGCTGGGCCTTGGATTTGGTTGAGTGAGCTTGAGGTTTTCCTGTCCCGCTTCTTGACGCGCTTTGAGCATCAGGCCGGGTTCGAGCGCTTGAATTTGCGCATTCATTTGAAATTCCGTGTGCAGACGCTGATCCTGCGCCAGGGTCTGCAGCAGCGAGATCAGACTCAAGCTGATTAGGATTACAAAAATCATGCAGAGCGTGAGGATGTAGCCCGCTTCAGAAGCCGGGTGTGATGTGGAGCGAGAAGGGTGCATTGGCATTTTCCGGCGTGATCTCAATTTTGAGGCGATGATCAGGGAGTTCCTGAATTTGTAAATTTTGAATGTGATCGAATAAGACATCATGGCGTACTCCTGGTGTTTTAAGTACAAGTTGTTTGTTTTGAAAGCGATATTGATGGCTGGTTTTGAGGCTGACACTCACTGGAAAGTGCGTAGCTGTATTGACAAGATTTTGGGCAGTGCTGATGTCTGTGCTCGTAGCACTGATGCAGTCATCAACCACCAGAACAGGATTGTCCGCGGCGTGCCACTGGTGTGAAAGCTGTGTTTTATGTGCCGTCTCCGCATTTGCAATATATAAAGTATCTGCCAGTGTATCGATGTTGAGGCCATACTCAGTTGCAGTATTGATGATCTCAAAAGCAGGCGTCGCACTGGGTGTGCATTCTGTTTCGCGACTGCTTTGTATCTGATTTTGCAAAAGCAGCAAGGCCAGGAGTGCAGAGTGTTCACTTTCCGTAGACTGCTTGAAATGAAGGCTATCCAGCGCAAGCATGCTCAGATTTTGACTGAGTAAAATCAATATCAGGCTGGACAGCGTGAGTGCGACTAAGATCTCAAGTAGACTCAAAGGTCACCGCTCCGGGATAACTATGGCTATAGTGAAAATGCCCGCTGACAATGACTTTTTCATTGTCGCCGATGACCTGATAGCTAAAATGATCATCCAGATTTTGACGGTTATAACAGAGCATATTGGGGCCGTTAAAAACAGGTTGATCGAGGATGTAAATATCAATCGCATCGCTATCCGGGGTAATGATGAAATTATGGCTTTGTTGGGTAGGATAAGCATAGAAACGTGTATTATCAGCGAGCTGGCAGTACATATTGAGGGGAGTGTTCGTGAGATTATAGACATAGACATCCGCATTTGTCTGCGCCCAGAGCGGGATGCTGAAGAGTAGGCCCAGTAAGAGTGATGGGCCGAGACGTATTGATTTTTTCATGAAATCCTCCTTGGTTTGGTTGTCTTGCATACGCAATTGGAGCTTATTTTAAACTGTTTATTTTATATTGTAAAGAGTTGATTGAAGGGAGCGCATCGCAGGCTTGGGTCTGGAGTCGATTTTTGCTACAATCACAAGATCAATCAGTCATCAGAGGGAGAGGCACCCATGCAGGAACGTTTAATTGGAGAGGCGCTGACCTTTGATGATGTGTTATTGTTGCCGGCGCATTCGCTGGTTTTGCCGAAAGAAGTGAGCCTCTCTGCACGCTTGACCGCACAGATTGGCTTGAATATTCCTTTTTTATCCGCAGCAATGGACACCGTGACTGAAGCGCGCATGGCGATTGCCTTAGCGCAGGAAGGCGGAATGGGCATCATTCATAAAAACATGCCATTGGAATTGCAGGCGCGTGAAGTGCGCAAAGTCAAAAAATTTGAAAGTGGGGTGATCAAAGATCCCGTTACAGCAGAGCCAAATATGCCGATTTCTGCCTTGCTGGATTTAATTCGGCAGCATCATTTTTCAGGCGTGCCGGTGGTGCAGGGCAAACAATTGATTGGGATTGTGACCAGCCGCGATATCCGTTTTGTGACGGATGTCAATCAGCCGATTAGCAATGTGATGACGCCTAAAGAAAAACTCGTCACCGTGAAAGAGGGGGCAAGCCGCGCGCAAGTTCAAGCCTTATTGCACGAACATCGGATCGAAAAAGTGTTGATTGTGAATGATGCTTTTGAGCTAAAAGGCCTGATGACGGTGAAAGATATTCAGCGCGCCATGGAAAAGCCATTAGCGTGTAAAGATACCGGTGAGCAATTGCGGGTGGGTGCAGCAGTAGGCGCCGGTGGCGATACGGAAGAGCGGGTTGATGCGCTGGTCAAAGCAGGCGTCGATGTCTTGGTGGTGGATACTGCACATGGACATTCTCAAGGTGTGCTGGATCGAGTCAAATGGATTAAAAAACACTATCAGGTTGAGGTCATCGCTGGCAATATTGCTACTTTTGAAGCGGCAAAAGCCTTGATTGATTGCGGTGCCGATGCCTTGAAAGTGGGGATCGGCCCGGGTTCTATTTGTACCACACGGGTGATTGCTGGCGTAGGTGTTCCCCAATTAACGGCGATTTCAGAGGTCGCGCGCGCCTGCAAAAATACACCCGTCAAATTGATTGCGGATGGCGGTATTCGTTATTCAGGTGATGTGGTCAAAGCCATTGCAGCGGGAGCGGATGTCGTCATGATCGGTAGTTTATTTGCGGGGACGGAAGAGTCTCCTGGCGAAGTAGAGCTATTTGAGGGCAGGACCTATAAAGTTTATCGGGGCATGGGCTCGATTGGTGCCATGTCGCGTGGTTCGAGTGATCGTTATTTTCAAGAGGGCACCGCAGGCGATAAATTAGTGCCGGAAGGGATTGAAGGGCGGGTGCCGTATCGTGGGCCCATTATTCAAGTGGTTCATCAATTACTGGGTGGACTGCGTTCAGGCATGGGGTATACAGGATCAGCAACGGTGCAGGATTTACAAACCAAAACGCGTTTTGTCAAAATCTCCAGTGCAGGCGTGAAAGAAAGTCATGTCCATGATGTGGCGATCACCAAAGAGCCGCCGAATTATCAGATTAAAACCAGCTAAGGGGCGAGTATGCATTTTAAAAGCATCGGTATCATGGGCGCGCATCGTAATCCGCTGGTCGGTCAAACAGTCGAGCAGGCGGCACATATTTTAAAAAAACTAGGCCTGACGGTTTATGTAGAAGCTGAATCTGCAAAAGGCCTGCATTTGGAAGGCGTCGAAGTGATGGCGTTGCCTCGTTTTTGTGAGTCCATTGATTTGGTGATTGCGGTGGGAGGAGATGGAAATCTGTTGCATGCAGCGAGAATTATGTCCTTGCAAGGGATTCCCGTGATGGGGATCAATCGAGGGCAGCTGGGTTTTTTAACAGATTTGTCACCGGATGATTTGGAGGCGCCTTTTGCCCGTATTCTGAAAGGGGAATATGTGACGGAAGAGCGCTTCTTGCTGGCAGGAAAAGTACAGCGTCAGGATGGCAGTGTTTTTGGTGTGAGTAATGCCTTGAATGATATTGTGTTATTTCCAGGAGACGTCGCGCAGTTAATTGAATTTGAAATGCGTATTGATGGCCAGTTTGTGTATAGTCAGCGTTCAGATGGCTTGATTATTGCGACGCCGACAGGTTCAACGGCGTATGCTTTGTCTGCAGGGGGGCCCATTATGGTGCCGCATTTGGAGGCCATGGTTTTGGTGCCTAAACTGCCTCATACTTTGACGAGTCGTCCTGTGGTCATTGACGCCAGGAGTCAAATCGAAATTCGTCTGGCAGAATATAACAAGACAGCACCGCGCTTGAGTTATGATGGTCAAAGTCATGTGACGCTTCATTTAAGTGATCGCGTTTTTATTTCAAAACAAGAAAAGCCTTTGATTTTGCTCCACCCTAAAGATTATAATTATTACGAAGTCTGGCGTGAAAAGCTGCATTGGGGGGATCAATTGATTGCTTTGAAGGGTTCTGCCGATGTTGACTGAACTTCTGATTCATCAGTTTATTATTATTGAGCGTTTGCAGCTGGAATTTCGCAAAGGCATGACGGTGGTCACAGGTGAAACTGGGGCGGGAAAGTCAATTTTGTTAGATGCGATAGAATTTGTATTAGGTGCGCGCAGTGAAGCCAAAGTGATTCGCAGTGGCGCGGCACAATGTGATATCAGTGCCGTGTTTGAAGTTTCTGCAGAGCATCCTGCGCTTCTATATTTGCAGGAGCAGGATTGCCCCTGCGAGGGCGGCACGATTGTTCTGCGACGGATCTTGAATGCGGAGGGGCGCTCCAAGGTGTATCTGAATCAACAGCCGGTGAATGTGGCGCAGCTCAAGCAGATCGGCGCGCTGCTGATTGATCTGGTGGGTCAATATGAGCATCAAAAGTTGTTGAAATCGGATGCGCAGTTGGCCAGTTTGGATGCCTTTGCGCAAGTGGAGCTAACCACACTGAAACACTATTTTCATCAAGTGACGCAGCTACAGGCAGAATTGGCAAATTTGCAGGCGAAACAGGCCGCATCGCAAGCCAAGCTGGAATTGCAGCAGTATCAACTCAGCGAACTGCGCGAACTGAATCTGCAGAGCGGTGAATTAGATGCCTTGCATGAAGAGCAGAAAAAGCTCTCCAGCGTCAATCAACTCTTAAGTCAAAGCGCGCAATTATTGGCAGAGGCCAAAGAAGAGGACGGGAGTATTTTGTCGCGCATGCAGCAAATGGGCAAAGAGATCACGCAGTTGGCGGCTGAGTATTCCGAGCTCGGCAATGCGGCGACCCTGTGGCAGGAAGCCTCTATTTTGCTGAGTGAAGCAACCGCAGAGATCGAGTCTTTTCATCAGGGTTTGAATTTAGATCCCGCGCGCCTGGCAGAAGTAGAGACGCGTTTGCAGGACATCTACGCAGCCGCACGCAAGCATCATACCGAGGCGCATGTATTAGCGGATTTTTATCAAAATTTGGAATCTGCTTTGCACAGTGCGGAACAATTTGATGTCTTGACTCAAGAAAAAACCAGCGCATTGGATGCAGTCTTGCGTCTCTATGCTCAGGAAGCGGCCGAGATCAGTCAATTGCGTCAAGCCAAAGCGAAAATTTTAGAGGTGCAAATCAGTCAGTTGATGAAGCAGCTAGGCATGCCGCAGGGAGAGTGTCAGTTGCATCTGCATACAGATAGCGCGCATCGTACAGCCGTGGGGATTGATCAATTGGAATTTCGTGTGCGCATCAATCCAGGTCAAGCTTTTGCGTCTTTGAAAGAAGTGGTCTCGGGCGGTGAATTATCGCGTATCGCCTTAATCGTCGCTGTCTTAAGTGCCCAAGCAGACGCCGCCAGTACGTTTATTTTTGACGAAGTGGATGTGGGCATCAGTGGCGCTGTCGCAGAGCAGGTAGCTGATCTCATTCATACCCTGGCCCAGGCGCGGCAGATTTTCTGTATCACGCATCTCCCGCAGGTGGCAATGCGCGGCGATGCCCATCTGCAAATTAAAAAGCGTTTTACAGCGGATGCCACCTTTAGCGAAGCTACCTGGCTAGACCACGAATCTCGGGTGTTGGAGATCGCCAAAATGATCAGCGGCAGTGAAATTTCACAATCTGCATTAGATCATGCAAGAAAGGGCTTGACATTTTCTAAAGATCGTTTAGAATAGCCATCTCTAGCGGGAATAGCTCAGTTGGTAGAGCGCAACCTTGCCAAGGTTGAGGTCGCGAGTTCGAGCCTCGTTTCCCGCTCCATTTCTCCGTAAATTATTGATAACCCAGGGTTTTAATTTTTGAAAGATGCGTTTTTAGGCGCTAGACTATACATCTTTCTATACATCTTTCTATACACTTTTCTATACATGTTGTTTTCTTGACTGATAAGAATGAACCATAGGTTAAAAGGCTTGAACTTCTAATATATGGATTAAACGAGCAGATGAAAGTAAAATGGCCGCTCCATATTAACTCTGATAAGCTGCCCCTTGGCCGGTCTTGGCTTGGGCCCAAATTTGTTCATCGGTTAAATCGGTGCGAATGAGCTCAATGGGGACGCCTTCTTCTTCAATAATTGTGACTTGAAAACCTTCCAAGGGAAAATAAGGTCCCAGCAAAATATTTTTGCCAGCAATGGCCTTTTCCATATCATTGACTTTAAAAGCAGGATGGGGTTTGGTTTGAATTAGAGGATGCAGGGGGCAGCCTTCTTCAAAACGATGCCATTGGATGCGGATCGAAGTGCTTTCACTATCTGCGGTATACATTTTGAATTTGGGGCTATACCGTTCATTGGGGTGTACTTTTGTTGTGGGAATGCCCATGTGGTGAAATTCATAAGTCACGTTTGGTTGTTGCACTTGTTGTTACTCCTCGGGTTGTTGTTTATTATTTAAGTAAGACTTTCCTTTCTCGGTAGTCGCATAAGCCTGCTCAGGGTGATTGATTATTTCAGTGAATTGGTAATTTACTAAACCTTCTTGACGCATAGGGCTAAGATGCTGTGTTTTAAGCCAGTCTGCTTTACGATGGAGTAGTTGAGCGAGCTTTTCTGCAGGCCAGGGGCGTATTGAACATAGATGTAAAATGATTGGCCATAGTTTTGCTTTCCGGGTTTTCGGAGTCAATGTCTTAATGAGGTGTTGCAAAAATTCTGGAAGCTCACTTGTATTTGAGTCGAGGTCACTTGTATTTGAGTCGAGCTCCCTTGTATCTGAGTCGAGGTCACTTCCATTTGATAGCTTGACAATGCTTGAAAGATCATTAAGTAAGTAAGTTGCAGTAAATTGATTGGCTTCTCGATTGGAGATAAAAGCAGGAGGTGTCAGGCTTGCTTCTTGCAGTAAACGTCGCATGGTGCGAATGCCACTGCCCTTTGTTTCTGCAAGGTCCAGGTCGTATAAGACGGAAGCAAGAATAGGATTGCGAGGGCGAGAACCCATTTCTCCCAACTCATTTTCTGGTTTGAGCGAATAGCCTGGATTAAGGATTTCTAAGCGATTGCTATAACGTGCAATTAAAATAGGTTGGTTAATGTAATAGTCACGATGCATCAACGCATTCACCACGGCTTCACGAATGACTTGCTGAGGGAGAATGGGCTGGTCAGATCGCTGAATTTGGCCCTCTTCCAGCCGAAAATGGCGGGGCATATCATCTAAAATGGTTGATTCCAATTTTGGGATTAAGCGAATCAACGGCTCTAAAAAATCAAGTGTGATGCTGAAGCGATTATTCGGGTCTTCAACCCATTGCGTACCATTGATTCGTACATAGTCTATGCGTACAACGGGAAGTAAACGGCGTAAAGCCAGTGGTTTAGCCATGAGTACAAGGCCAGCGATATTTGGCTTGTATTCACCGTTTTGCTTTTTAACTAAATGGAGTGCAGTCAGAAGGCCTTGATCGTCAGCTTGTAATTCTTCAGCATGAGGTTTAATTCGAGTACGCAATTGGCGATAGAGGGCAATGACAGCAGGATCAAGATCATCCCAGTGGGCATCAGGAAAAATGGTTTGTTCGTAACTGATACCTGACTTGGCAAGTAAAATGGGCTCTAACTCTTGGTGAGTGCATTCGTAATCACCATTTGCACCACGGCGCCACACGCCTGTTTTGCGATGATTCTTTTTGTTGTTATGGCCTGCTGCAAATCGACAAGGTTTAGCTGAGGGGTCAAGTTCTGGCACATAGACCCCAATGACCTGTTTGCCCTCGATGACTTCAATTTGAGTGCTGATGGCGACAGCGTGTTCAAATTGGTTACGGCAATTATTGTGCAGTTGATTTAAGATTTGGTCGACATGGCTGATACCGCTTACCCAGTAGTTGGGATGGGATGCATCAGGCTCTGAAATGCCCAATAGAAGATATCCGCCGCCGAGCCCAGGTTCATTTGCAAAAGCACAAATGGTCTGCATGATGGAGTCGCCAATTTCAGATGCACGTTTAGCTTCGATGCGAGAATGCTCATCGCGTAGTTCGAGTAATCCTTCGCATTGTATTTCGGGTTGAGCAACATGCATTCTTTGTGCCGGATGATGAATACGTGAATATGGATGTCATGAATTTATATACGCTCCTTGATGGAAAAGTCAAAGAATGGCGCTTGTGGTTTGTGCAAAGAGCAGCAGATGTCGATGAGCACGCTTGATCAAATGCAAGCCTTTGTGGCCGTTGTAGAAGAGGGAAGTTTTACGGCCGTCGCACTGCAGTTTAATATTTCCCCGACCGCGATGTGCAAGAAAGTGTCTATGTTGGAAAATCCCTTAAACACTAGGATCCTGCAGGGCTATTTTGTCCTGTTGACAATGCTTTCGACTCGGTTGTCGTATCGAAAATCAGGGTCAGCTGGCCTTGCCTATTAATAACTACTGCGATATTTCCTGCTAAAATCGAAGCTTGATCTTGCAGTGTATGCCGAATCACTTTTGTTTCTGTTACTTTTTTTGCATGCTGATCGTATAGAGCCACATAAAAAACATTTGTTTTTTCAAGTACGGTGCTGTTTGCGTTTAAAGTGAGGAAATGGGCTTGTACTTGTTTATGACTATTGGGCGCAATGTTCGCGGTGCCTTGGTTCTGTACTTGAACATCTAAGCCATGTTTAATCGTATCGGTGGTGGCGCCATACCATTCCAGAGTATAAGCTTGATTGCTTTGATTGGTGACGGTGAGGAGCGGGTCATAAAGAGCTACGCCACCACCGTAAGCATAAGCGTGCTGTATGGCTGTTGTAAAAATGAATCCTAGCGTGATCCCAATTTTATGCAATGTTGACTTGCGCATAGTATCTCCTTTTTAAAATAGGATTTTTTATAGTTGATTGTATCACTTATCCTGTGCTTCCCGAACGGGCGTATCAAGCCTGTCATGGGGCAAGGGAAATGTCTTTTGATTTTCAGAGTGTAGTGAGCACATGCCAGGGCTTTTTTTAAAGCGCCGCTTTGCAAAAATTGTATACATGCGTTTTGCCAGGGGATAGATGAGCGGCCATTTTATGATGATGGCGGGTACGTTCCAGAAACCGCCGAGGCCGCGCCAGAGGACTGCAAATGCATCGACAGCAATCGCCATATGGCCTTGATCATCTTGGACATGCATCAGCCGAAAACCTTCAGTGAGTGTATACCCTAATTGTGTGAAAGGTGCGGGAGTTGTGGCAAGATTGATCCAGTCAAATCGACCGCTGGGGGCGATTTTCATGTAATAGGCAATTTCTTTGGAGCAGAGCCCGCATGAGCCATCATAGAACACTTTTATCATGTATCACCTCGATTTGTATGCGTTTAAAATTCAATTCGTATGCGTTTAAAATTCAATTTTTTTGCGGTCCCAGTCAAAGCAATTGCCCGAGTCTTCGAGGTTTAGGCCGTTGATTACTTCGAGTAAATGCTGAGCGGCATATTCTGGCGTAAAGAGATGGTCTGTGGGGACATAGGCCTGAAAGGGTTTGGACAGCTGACTATCCACTGTGCCGGGGTTTAAGCCAGCAATAATTAAGGATTTGTGGGTGCGACGATATTCAATGCTCGCGGTTTTTAAGAGCATATTTAATGCTGCTTTTGATGCCCGATAACCATACCAGCCGCCCAGCTGATTATCGGAGATGCTGCCCACGCGTGCGGAGAGTGCTGCAAAAACGCTTCTATTGTTTGGGTTCAGCAGGGGAGCAAAATGTTTTAATACCAGGATCGGGCCGATGGCATTAATTTGATAGAGTGTATGCAAGTGCTGTGGATCGATTTGCTTGATGGTTTTTTCAGGCTGTAGATCGGGGGTGTGTAAAATACCACTGGCGATGAAAATCAAATCAACATAGCCTTGCGTTTTGAGGAGGCTGGCGGTTTCGATAATTGATGCTTCAGAGGTCATGTCAATCTGTGGGCGGGATAAGCGCACTACCTCTATGCCTGTAGTTTCCAAAGCCTGGCTGACGGCATGTCCAATCGCGCCTGAGGCACCGATTACAATTGCTTTTTTCATGATGATCACCTGTTTTTAAAAAAAATTTGAGTATGAGTTATAGATTAAGCTCATTTTTGAAAAAAGCCTATCAGATCATTAATATTGCATGATTTATGGCTGGCAGGCGGTGATGATGCCCTGCAATATTTTGACTTCATTGACTTCGAGCTGAGCCCGTTGCAAAAGACGGCGGATTTTTTGCATCATGATTTTGTCGTGACCCGGCTTGAGAAAATCACGCTCGCGTAAAAGCAGTTCCAGGCGTTGATACATGCGCTCGGTTTCGTGATGCATCGCCAGGGTGGGGAGCGTGGCGGCGGGTTCAGGCAGGTTTTTTTGGGCCATGAATAATTCATAGCACACGACCTGGACTGCCTGAGATAAATTTAAGGAGGAAAAAGCATCTGCTGTGGGAATGCGGACCTGATAATGGCAGAGTTTGAGTTCCGCATTGGCAAGACCGGTGCTTTCTGTACCGAATACAATGCCGACTTGATTGCCCGCAGCTTCATACTGGCGTGCTAAAAGGGCGGCCTCGCGTAAATCCAGGCTGGGAAAATGCAGAGTGGAATCCCGCCCAGCCGTGGCCAGAATCAATTGACAATCGGCCAGAGCGTCGGTCAGCGTCGCGGTGACGACCGCAGTTTCCAGAATATCACTGCCGGCTGAAGCCAGGGCATGTGCGGCAGGTGAGGGGAAAAAACGGGGTTTGACCAGATAAAGCTGATCCTGCCCCATGGTTTTCATCGCGCGCGCGGTTGCGCCGATGTTGCCGGGGTGGATCGTCTGATTGAGGATTATGCGGAGGGAGGGCATCGTTTAAAATGATCTAGAAGAAAGTCCGTCCAATACACGGTGGTGATGCCGACATACGCGCCCAGGATCACATCACTGATGTAATGATCGGCAATGATTAGGCGGCTGAGCGCAATGAGCACAGCCAGGAGGATCAGTGCTGTCATGATCAAGCGGTTTTTTAAGCGGCGTCCTAGTCCAAATAAACCCGCAAAAGCTAAGGTTGCATGGCCGGAGGGGCTGGAATTCAGATTATGTTGTAGAGAAAAAAAGTGAAATCCATAGAGATTGCTGTTCATGAGTTCAATCGGGCGATAACGGCCGAGAATAATTTTCAGCAGGGTGGTGAGGATGAATGCCGCTACAATATCCGCGCCCCAATACAGTACAAAGGCCGGACAGCCCTGTTTATTTTTAATTTTCATGCCGGCATACAACAGGGCAATCACCCCGATGATCAGCCAGTTAAGGGGGGCAAAAATCTCCCTTATCAGATGGCAGAGCGCCGCCAAGGAGGTGCCCACAAACGGCGTGTAGATGAAATACATCAGCGGAATATCCAGCTCCATATAAAATAAAGCATACACAATCAGGACAATGACGAGGCCGATGAGGCTATTGCGGATCAGCGATTTTAAAGTCATGGGGAATCCTTTATAATGATTTGCAGCATTGTAACAAATCATGAGGTGAAAAAATAGAAGCGGGCTGGCACAATCAATTAAGTCTCGCATTGGCTACGCCCGCTATGCGCGATTTAAATGCATTTTTGTTGCAGGAGCGCGCTCTGGGCAAGATGATCTATCCGCCTGAAAATTACATATATCGCGCCTTGGAGATGACCCCCTTTGCTCAAGTGAAAGTTGTGATTCTGGGGCAGGATCCTTATCATGGCGAAGGGCAGGCAGAAGGCCTTGCTTTTTCAGTGCCTCCCGGCGTGAAGCTGCCGCCGTCTCTGAAAAATATCGAGAAAGAATTGCGTGCGGATCTGGGTTTGATCTTGCCCGAGGAAGGTTCATTAGTGCCCTGGGCCAGACAGGGCGTGTTGCTGCTCAATAGTGTGCTCACGGTCGAGAAAAGTCAACCGGCCTCGCATCGCGATCGTGGCTGGGAGCAATTTACGGATGCCATGATTCAGGCCCTGAATCAGCATCAAGCGCATCTGGTGTTTATGCTGTGGGGGAATGATGCGAAGAAAAAAGGTAAGATGATTGATCTGCAGCGCCATCTGGTGTTGGAATCAGCGCATCCCTCCCCTTTGTCCGTGCGCGGTTTTTTAGGCTGTCGACATTTTTCCAAAGCCAATGCCTATCTGCAGGCGCAGGGGAAAACGCCTATTCTGTGGGGCCGTTCTATCTTGCAATAATTATAATATTAAATTATAATAGAGGTATAAATCAAGGAGGCGACTCAGATGTCAGAGAAGAATCAAAATGCAGTGCTAGATATTAACGCACTATTGCAGAAAAAAGACTTGCCGAATTTCATCAATCCAAATCAAGATGAAGACGGTGGGGCTGGGGCACAGCAACAGTCTACTTCTTTAGCCATGACCAAAGGCATTGCGGCATTGCGGGAAGCGCAGGGATTATCAAATTCCTATGCGCCGGCGAATTCCGGTAAAGAAGTGGCGGCGATGGCAGCTTCTGCGCAATATAATTTGGGCATTGAAGCGGCGCATGGGCTGTCCCCGACTCCGGGACCGTCGGGGAGCAATCTCGGCGCTTCCGATGATGAGGCGATGAAAAGAAAATAGCTTGCGATTGGACTCGATGGCGACGAGATGTTAGAGTATAATGATGCTAAGTTAAGGTTTTCAGCTCCCTCCCCCTCGACGGGGGAGGGTTGGGGTGGAGGTGAAGAAAATCCCCTACACCCTAGCCCTCCTCCGCAAGGGAGGAGGGAATTGTTAGAATAAGTGAAAAAAATGAAGTCAATTATTATCCTGGATTTTGGGTCTCAGTATACGGAGCTAATTGCGCGTAGGGTGCGTGAGCTGGAGGTGTATTGTGAGGTCTGGCCTTTTGATGTCAATCCGCAGCGTCTGCAGTCGGCGGAGATTGTCGGGGTGATCTTATCGGGAAGTTATGCGTCGGTGTATGAGCAGGCAGCTCCGCAGATCTCCGAGCAGATTTTTCAATTAGGGGTGCCGATTCTGGGGATCTGCTATGGCATGCAAAGGATGGCGCAGCAGTGCGGAGGCGCGGTATTAGGCTGTCATGAAAAAGAGTTTGGCCTTGCTCATTTTACCCTAGAGGGCGAGGATCCGCTCTTTGCCAGTTGGCCGCGCGTGAGCCGGGTCTGGATGAGTCATGGCGATCAGGTAAAAACACTGCCGCCTGATTTTAAAGTGCTGGGTTCCTCTGAAAATACACCGATTGCAGCGATGCGGCATCTTTCCAAGCCTTGGTATGGTGTGCAATTTCATCCCGAAACCACCCACAGTGAGCACGGCTTGGCCTTGTTTGCACATTTTGTTTTTGATATTTGTAAAGCTGAAAAAAATTGGTCGCCCCGTCATGTGCTGCAAGGTCTGGAGCAGAAAGCGCTCTCACAAGTCAAACCGCATGAAAAAGTCCTGCTGGGCTTGTCCGGAGGCGTGGATTCTTTGGTCTTAGCGGTTTTTTTGCAGCGTATTTTAAAAGAACGTCTAGTCTGTGTTTTTATTGATACAGGATTATTGCGTTATCAAGAGCCTCAAAAGCTCAAGCAAGTTTTTGCGGAACTGCAATTACAAGTGTTGATGATTGATTCTGCGCAGACGTTTTTTGATAATTTGCGTGGCGTAACGGATCCTGAGTTGAAGCGTAAGGCCATCGGGCGCGTGTTTATTGAAGAATTTGCGCGGGTTGCAGCGGATATGGAGGTGCATTATCTAGCGCAGGGCACGATCTATTCAGATGTGATTGAATCCGCAGAAACGCATACCGGCAAAGGAAAGGTCATCAAATCACATCACAATGTCGGTGGTTTGCCGGATGTTTTGCCATTCAAATTATTGGAGCCTTTTCGGACTCTGTTTAAAGATGAGGTCCGCGCTTTGGGAAGGGTCATGGGGCTGGCTGAAGATTTGATTATGCGTCATCCTTTTCCTGGTCCGGGTTTGGGTGTGCGAATTTTAGGGGAAGTGAAGCCTGAGTTTGTGCAGATTTTGCAGCACGCGGATCATATCTTTTTAGAGGTCTTGAAAAAAACCGGCTGGTATCAAAAGTGTAGTCAGGCCTTTGCGGTCTTTCTGCCGGTACAATCGGTCGGCGTAATGGGCGATGAGCGTCGTTATGATTATGTCATTAGCTTGCGCGCCGTGGAAACCGTTGATTTTATGACGGCTACGCCGGTACGTTTGCCTTTTGAAATTTTAGAAGAAGTGGCCTCCCGCATTGTCAATGAAGTGCCGCATGTGTCGCGTGTGGTGTATGACATTACCGGTAAGCCGCCGGCAACAATTGAGTGGGAATAAATGCATTATGCTCTGATCGAAGCGCAGCAAGCCTACGCAGCGGGTGAAGTGCCCGTCGGCGCTGTGCTCATGCGCGGTGAGGAGGTGATTGCGCGCGGCCAGAATCGCATGATTGAATTACACGATCCCTCCGCCCACGCTGAAATCATGGTATTGCGGGAAGCAGGTCAAATTCTGCAGAATTATCGCCTGCTAGAAACGACGCTGTATGTGACACTCGAGCCTTGCCTGATGTGCTTTAGCGCCTTAGTTCATGCACGAATTGGGCGTCTGGTTTTTGCGGCAGCGGATCCGAAAACCGGCGTATGTGGGTCCGCCTTTCAAGCCCGCGAGCTGTCTTTTTTCAATCACCGTTTTGAGATTGAATCTGGTATAATGGCAGCAGAGTCAAGCGCATTGCTCAAACAATTTTTTAGAGAGAAACGTTATGGAAGCTGATATTATTTTTACGGATCAAGCCGCCCTCAAGGTGAAAGATCTGATTGCAGATGAGGGAAATCCCAATCTCAAACTACGCGTGTATATTACGGGTGGCGGCTGTTCGGGCTATCAATATGGCTTTACCTTCGATGAGGTAAAAGCAGAGGATGATTGGGAAGTGCAAAATCAGGAAGTGGGTTTGCTCATTGATGCAGCCAGTTATACTTTATTGCAGGGTGCAACGATTGATTATAAAAGCGATATCAATGGCGAGCAGTTTATTATTCGCAATCCCAATGCGAAGAGCACCTGTGGCTGTGGGTCTTCTTTTTCAGCTTAAAGCAGTTTAGCTTGATGATGTGCTGGGTGCGGGCGCAGTGTGTTTAGGCAAATACAAAGGCCCGGTTTGACCGCAGGCGCTTAAGCTTAAGCTAAGCAGGATCAAGAGCGCGTATTTTTTTAACATTAGCGGACTACCTGATAATAGGTTTCACCCTGACCGACGAGGCCTAATTCTAGGCGGGCGCGGGCGGCGATTTCGCTATTGCCGTTTTTGAGGGCGGTGATTTTATCGATGAGTTCTTGATTGGCGACGCGGAGGGCCTGATTATCCTGAATTACTTTATATTGAGAGTAATAGGTATAAAGTAGGCTCCCCACACTGCCTGTGCCCACCCAGAGCGATAGCTGTAGCAGAACCAACACGGCAATCAGGATATTGATAAACTGCTTACGTTTGATCAGCGGCGGGGCCTGGGTGGTGGTGGGGGCGGTCATTTTTTGAAAGCGCCTTTTCCGGCAAAAGTGGCCTCTTTGCCGAGAAGTTTTTCAATCAAGATCAGGCGATTGTATTTGGCGACACGATCGGTGCGGGAGAGTGATCCCGTCTTGATTTGGCCGGCATGGGTGGAGACCGCAAGATCCGCAATCGTGGTATCTTCCGTTTCACCGGAGCGATGGGAAATCACGGTGGTGTAATGGGAGCGATGCGCCATGTGAATGGTTTCCAGGGTTTCGGTCAGGGTGCCGATTTGATTGAGTTTGATCAAAATGGAGTTGCCGATTTTTTCTTCGATACCTTTTTTGAAGATTTTAGGATTGGTGACAAAAATATCATCGCCGACGATCTGGATTTTGGAGCCCAATTTGTCCGTCATTTGTTTCCAGCCGGCCCAATCGCCTTCTGCTAAGCCATCTTCAATGCTGATGATCGGGAATTTTTTGACGAGATGGGCGTAGTATTCAATCATCTCTTCACTGCTACGTGCCTTCCCTTCAAAGTGATAGAGCTGGTTTTTGTAAAATTCGGAGCTGGCAGAATCCAGAGCCAGGGCAATATCTTCTCCTGCTTTGTAACCAGCCTGATGAATGGCTTCGAGAATCGTCTCGATCGCGCCTTCATGGGATGTCAAATTCGGTGCAAAGCCGCCTTCATCACCGACATTGGTGTTCAAGCCTTTTTTGTGCAAAATGGTTTTGAGGGTGTGGAACACTTCTGCTCCCATGCGCACGGCTTCTGCTAAAGAGGGTGCACCGTAGGGAATAATCATGAATTCTTGAAAGTCTAAAGAATTATCAGCATGTGCGCCACCATTGATGATGTTCATCATGGGGACGGGCAGGCTCATTTTGCCGTCTTGATTCAAATAGCGGAATAAAGGCAGTTTGGCATCATTGGCTGCAGCATGAGCCGCTGCCAGTGAGACTGCAAGAATAGCATTGGCACCGAGTTTGGATTTGTTTTCTGTGCCGTCTAATTCCAACATGATGTGATCAATTTTGGCTTGTTCATTGACTTTGTGCCCCAGCAAAGCAGGTTTGATCTGGGTTTCAATATGCTGAATGGCTTTCTGCACGCCTTTGCCTTGATAGCGTTGGGGATCTTTATCGCGCAGTTCGAGGGCTTCGCGGGTCCCGGTCGATGCGCCGGAGGGCACCAGTGCACTGCCGGTGACACCTGAGTTCAGGGTGATCTGACAGGCAATGGTTGGATTGCCGCGTGAGTCTAATACCTCATAAGCCATCAGCTCTTTTATCGTTGACACGTTTTCTTCTCCTAAAGTTAAAATAAATTATAAGGTTTCTTGCCAGAGTTGACGTGATTTTACCACATCATCCAGGGATTTGAGGAGGGTGAGAAGACGCTCCATCTCGGACAAAGGCCAGGAATTGGGGCCATCACTCAATGCCGCGTTGGGATTGGGATGGGTTTCCATGAATAAACCAGATATTCCAGCCGCAACAGCTGCACGCGCCAGCACGGGAATCATCTCGCGATTACCGCCCGTCGTTGTGCCCTGGCCGCCGGGTTGTTGCACCGAATGGGTGGCATCAAATACCACCGGCGCGCCCGTTTCACGCATAATTGCGAGGGAGCGCATATCGACCACGAGCGTATTATAGCCAAAAGAGACGCCGCGCTCGCAGGCCATGACTTGCTGATTGCCTGCTTCGTGCATTTTAGCAATCACATTTTTCATATCCCAGGGTGCTAAAAACTGGCCTTTCTTAATATTGACCGGCTTGCCAGTGCGGGCGACATTTTGCATGAAATTGGTTTGACGGCATAAAAATGCAGGCGTTTGCAGCACATCCACCACTTCAGCCACTTCATTGAGTGGGGTGTCTTCATGGACATCGGTCAGCACGGGCACACCCAATTGGGTTTTGACCTTTTGTAAAATCTGCAAGCCCTTCTCGATGCCCGGGCCGCGAAAACTCCCACTGGAGGTGCGATTGGCTTTGTCAAAAGAGCTTTTGAAAATAAAAGGAATTTTTAGGCGATCCGTCATTTCTTTTAGTGCTCCGGCCGTGTCAAGAATCAAGCCTTCGCTTTCAATCACACAGGGCCCAGCAATCAGGAAAAAAGGCTGATCCAGCCCAACATTAAAGTGACAGAGTTTCATCGGATTTCTACGGTGATTGAGAATGAGGCGATTCTAACATACTGTCCACTGAAGCTGAAGAGGTGCAGCCGGAGATGTTTTTACTGCGCATTGCCCAGTTTATTGACCGGGGTGGTTTTTTGGAAAACCAGAGTGGGTTGCAGTTGCGGTGGGGCATTGCTGTTTAAATTAGGGCTGGGATTGTACGTGCTGGGCGCAGGCGCGGGCACTTTTTTATAATTGCAAGCACTAAGGGACAGACTTAAACACAGGATGCTGATAAGGGTCAGCGCGTGATCTTTCATGATAGATTTCCTAATTTGCAAAAGTTAAGCTTAGCGTTTGCGTGAAGAGAAAGTCAAGCGATGTCCAGTCATTGTAAAATTTGTTACTTTGTAGTAGAATCGTCGTAGGTGTAGACAACGAAAGATTAGTTTTATGAGCCTTGGATTTTTTTCTTTAGAACAAAAAAAAATTGATTGCAATGTTGAAGTGATTCAGCTCAGGGAGACTTTTGTCGATCGTGTCGTTCAGAGGTTAAATGAGGCATACGATGAATCAAAGCAAGATTTTGAACCCAAACAACCAAGCAAATCGACCAAATTCTAATACACAAATTGGGGTCAATGTGCAAGTTGTTAATCAATTTAATTTAAAGCCTCAAGACCTGGTTGAGTACAATAAAGTGTATCCTGATGCAGCAAAAGATATTATGCAGTTAATCAAGTGTACTGTGGAGCATCAAGCGAATGCTGAAAAGAAAGTTCTTGAAAATAATGAAATCGCATTAAAAAATCAAACAATTATAATAAAAACTGAAAGGCATAAGCTTTATTTGTCTTTTCTTTTATCAACTCTTGCGCTTCTCGTTAGCATCTATTTAATTCAACACCCTTCGCCCTATCTTAAATGCTTAGGAGCCGCGCTTTTAATCGCTGTTTGTCTCGTCGCTTTTGAGCCACGTATTATTAAATTTCTAATACCCTTTCTGTCAAAAAAAGACAAGAATCTTTAAATAATTGACGGAGGCGCTTCTTTTCATTACACTCGAAAGTATAGGAAAATAAGAGAGCCATGTAGTGAAACAACTCAGTGTGTTGGTGTTGGGATTAGTGCTGGTAGGCTGTAGCTCGGCCCCGCAGAAGTCGCAGCCTATTGTGACTAAGCCCGTTGCTCCTGCGGTGGCCTCTGAGTGGGTGCAGACTGCGGATGTGCAGGCTTTTATTGGGCAGATGGTGCTGCGCTATGGTTTTAAAGCGGATAGCTTGCAGGCTTTGTTGAATCAGGCGCAGCTTGTGCCATCGTTGATTCAGTCAATGAATCATCCCAGTGAGACGCGTTTGGTGTGGTATCAGTATCAAGCCTTGTTTATCAAGCCGGCGGTGATTCAAGGTGGGAAAAAATTTATGCTGCAGCATGAACACGTGCTGCATGTGGCGCAGGAGCGATATGGCGTCCCTCCCGGCATTATTGTGGGGATTCTCGGTGCGGAAACGCGTTATGGTCAAAATGAAGGTTCAGTCAGTGCTTTGAATGCGCTGTATACTCTGGCATTTGCCTATCCGCGACGAGGGGCGTATTTTCAAAATGAACTTGCGCAATTTTTGGTCCTAACGCGGGATGCAAAGTTGGATCCAGTGGCCGTGAAAAGCTCGTATGCCGGTGCGTTGGGGATGCCTCAGTTTATGCCGAGTTCTTATCGTGAGTATGCGGTTTCTTCGGGGCCTCATTATCCTGATTTATTTTCTGATTTCAGTGATGTGGTCCTGAGTGTAGGGCATTATTTTGCAGAAAAAGGCTGGCAATCCGGTGAGCCAATTGCAGTGCAGGTGACGATGTTGCATCATCAGGCAAAAATGAGCTCTTTGATCGGGCAGACTTTGACACTGCGGCAATTTGCGCAGGCGGGAGTGGTGCCGCTCCCATCCAGTCAGGCGCGCTATCCTCATGCGCTCGCGGCGAAATTGATCACCTTGCAGGGAAAGACTGCGCCGGAATACTGGCTGCTGTTCCATAATTTTAATGTGATCAAACGCTATAATGCGAGTGATCTGTATGCGATGACCGTGTTTCAGCTCAGTGAATTAGTGGCTCAATAAAGCTTGATTGGCCTGATTGATTTGATCCTGATAGGTCTTTAAATCATTGGCATAGTTTTGTTTTTGCTCGCGGAGTTGCGTTTTGAGCTGTTCGATGACCAGGTCCATATTCTGACGCAGATCGTTAATCCGATGGGCGACCTGTTCTTTGATCATGTCCGCATAATCTTTGGTTTCCAGGGCAATTTTTTCAGCGGTTTCACGACGCGCCTGCTCTTTGAGTAAGGTGGATTCCATGCGTCTGATTTTAATGATCAAGGCTTCGGCGGAGAGGCTTTCTAAAGGCACTTCGGGCGTGGGCTCGTAATCAAAATGCTGATTCTGATTGGGCTGCTGATTATGATTATGGTGCTGGTTATGTTGATGATTGTGATGGGTGTTGTGATTATTTTGATTTTGATGCGGCTCGCGACGTTGCTGCTGTTGCTGTTGCTGTTGTTGCGGTTTTTTGACCTGAAATTGCGGGCGCTTTTGCGTGGGTTGTGCTTGGCTTTGCTGTGTAGGCGCTGGGTTGGTCGTTGCCGCCACGACTGGTGCGGGTTTGGGGGTTAGAGCCGGTTTGACTTCGACGGTCACTGCAGGGGAGGATGTAGGCACGGGTGCGGATTCAATGGGGTTGATTCCAGACAATAAATCCTGTTTGCTCTCCTGGATAATGCTATCGATATGTTTTTGAATCGTGGCGATCCCACCTTTTTGGAGAAGTTCACGAATGTTCTGCGCACTCGGCTCCTGGCCTTGGGTCAGTAATTTTTCAAAGGCGGCTCTGACTTCAACAGCTTGCGTAGTGGGGCGGGGTGCCATGGGGTATTCTCCTCGAGGATCAAAACAATGGCTTTATTGTCGCACAGATTACGCTTTTTTAAAAGGTTCTAATAATGCGGTCATCATGTTTTTAAAATCGGGATTGTAAGTGAGGCGTTTGATTCCTTTGCCTTGGTCGCGCCAAGTGGGCTCGCCGAATTGAATGTCTGGATCCAGAACGCCATAGTAGCGGCCGTTTGCACCAAAGTAAGGGTCTTCGGGAGCGACGGGAAGTGAAACATGGGAAAAGCTGAGAATGCGCGGATCATTTTGGCAATCTGCCGCAGCGTAAATTTTAAGATGCGTGCTCGCTGTGGGAAAGCGCTGAAAAGCGGCAAGCGTTGCCTGAAAGCGCACAGTTTGATCATCAACGCTTGCGGCGCCAAAAATAGGGGGCCAGGCAGTGTATGTGGCTGATTTTTTCTGATACAGCGAAATCACTTTTTGCACTTCCGCTACGGCGCACAGCGGAAAGCGTTGATAACTGCCTTCATTGATGGGCTCGCTTTGCGTGCAGAATAAATGGGGAAACAGTCGGTCCAATTTCATGCGGCATAAAAAAGGGAAGCTCCGGGCCAGCGGGTGAATGCCAAAGCAAGGCGCAATCAAGCCGAGCGCACTGATTTTAAACTCCATGTTCATTAAAAGGGCCAATGTGGCGCCGAGGGAAAATCCAATCAGGCTGATGTCTGCAATGCCGCATTCTGTTTGGAGCGAGCGGATGCCATAGCGGCAGATATTGAGCCAGTCTGTATATTTTGCGGTTTTTAATTGCGTCCATTCAGTGCCATGTCCCGGCAATAAAATGGCGCGCACGAGATAACCCTGATCTGCCATACATTGCCCGATGGAGCGCATGATATACGGAGAGGCCAAAAAGCCATGAATCAACAAGACCGCTTTGCCGTTCGGATGCTGCGGCGTGAGCTCGAAGGGGCAGCTCATCTCCAGGCCTTCTCCGGCGCGATATTGCGCGATTTTTATCTGCTGCGCCAGAATATATTCACTGAAAGGCTGCAGCATTAGCGGCGTGTTTTCATATCTTGATAGGGGCGCTCGGATTTGCCGACATAGAGTTGACGGGGCCGACCGAGTTTGGAGTCTTTATCGCCAATCATTTCATTCCACTGTGAAATCCAGCCGACGGTGCGTGCCAGTGCAAAAATCACGGTGAACATGGAAGTGGGAATGCCAATCGCATTCAAGATAATGCCGGAGTAAAAATCCACATTCGGATAGAGTTTGCGCTCGATGAAGTAGGGATCGCTGAGCGCAATCTCCTGCAGACGCATCGCTACTTGCAGAATAGGATTGTTATTGTCGCCCAATTCGGCTAAGACTTGCTGACAGGTTTCGCGCATGACGGTCGCGCGCGGGTCAAAGTTTTTATACACACGATGCCCGAAGCCCATCAAGCGGAAACCGCTGTCTTTATCTTTTGCCATGGCAATGTATTTGTCGATATTGTCCGGGTGACCGATTTCCATGAGCATTTTTAAAGCCGCTTCATTGGCGCCGCCATGCGCAGGCCCCCATAAAGCGGAGATTCCCGCCGCGATGCAGGCATAAGGATTCGCGCCAGTTGATCCAGCCAGGCGAACGGTTGCGGTAGATGCGTTTTGTTCATGATCTGCATGCAGAATAAAAATCAAATCCAAGGCCTTTGCGAAAACAGGGTTAGGCGTATATTCTTCACAAGGCGTGCCAAACATCATATACAGGAAGTTTTCAGCATAGGTGAGATCATTGCGGGGATACATAAAAGGCTGGCCCAGTGAATATTTATAACACATCGCCGCAATCGTAGGCATTTTCGCAATCAGACGATGGGCCACGAGTTCGCGATTATTTTCATCATGGATATTGAGTTTGTCATGATAAAAAGCAGAGAGCGCTCCCACCACAGCGACCATCACCGCCATCGGATGGGCATCGCGGCGAAAACCACGGAAAAAATGCACAACTTGTTCGTGAATCAAAGTATGATATTTAATGCTTCTCTTGAATGTTGCCATTTCCTCTGCCGTAGGCAGTTCGCCATTCAACAGCAGATAACAGACTTCCAGGTAATTACTGTTTTTAGCCAAATCTGCAATCGCATAACCCCGATGCAGCAGAATCCCTTTGTCCCCATCAATAAACGTGATTTCAGACCGGCAAGCCGCTGTAGACATAAAGCCCGGATCAAAGGTAAATAAATTGCTCTTACTTAAGCTAGAAACATCCACCACATCAGGGCCTTCCGTGCCGCTATGGATAGGTAGATCAAATTGGGTACCGTTGTCGAGACTGAGTTTGGCATTGCGGGCGGTCATAATGAAACACTCCTTTGTGGTTTTTCATCTTATTATGCAAGATAATGCGTGGAAAGTGAAGCGGCGCATTTTGTCGGGGTAGAGCGATCACGCCTCTCCCGATGCGGGATCATCTATGCTAGAATGAATGCTTGTTTTTGATTGTAAAAAGTAAAGGGTTGAATATGACGCAAACTCCAGTGAATGAACAGGTTTATGATGCATCGAGTATTAAGGTTTTGGAAGGGCTGGATGCCGTGCGGAAACGCCCGGGCATGTACATTGGGGATACCGATGATGGTTCGGGGCTGCATCATATGGTGTTTGAAGTCGTGGACAATGCGATTGATGAAGCGCTGGCGGGGCATTGCGATCAGGTGGATGTGATTATTCATGCGGATGAATCGGCGTCGATTATGGATAATGGGCGGGGGATTCCGGTTGATTTGCATGAAGGGGAGCAGCGTTCAGCGGCGGAAGTGATTATGACCATTCTGCATGCGGGCGGTAAGTTTGACCAGAATTCGTATAAAGTGTCCGGTGGCTTGCATGGCGTGGGTGTATCGGTTGTGAATGCTCTGTCGGATGATTTATTCCTGACAATTCATCGGAATAATAAAGTGTATAAGCAAACCTATCACTTAGGTGTGCCGGAAGCGCCCTTGGCTGAGTGCGGTCCTTCTACCCAGCGGGGTACAGCGATTCGTTTCAAGCCTTCGCACACAATTTTCAGTAATGTGGTGACTTTTAATTATGATATTCTGGCCAAACGTCTGCGCGAATTATCCTTCCTCAATTCAGGGGTGAGAATTCGTCTGAAAGATGAGCGCACCGAACGGGAAGATATTTTTGAATATAAAGGCGGTATTCAAGCATTTGTTGAGTATCTGAATACGAATAAAGTGATGGTTCATCCCCAGCCTTTCTATACTGCAACTACGCAGAATGGCATTACCGTTGAAGTGGCGATGCAGTGGAATGATTCGTTTCAGGAAACCTTATTGTGTTATACCAATAATATTCCGCAGCGCGATGGCGGGACGCATTTGTCAGGATTCCGCGCGGCATTAACCCGAACTCTGAATACGTATATCGAAAAAGAAGGCCTGGCCAAAAAGCATAAAATCTCGACGACGGGCGATGATGCGCGCGAGGGCTTGACGTGCGTGCTGTCGGTGAAAGTGCCGGATCCGAAATTTTCCTCGCAGACTAAAGATAAATTGGTTTCCTCTGAAGTGAGAACGGTTGTGGAAGAAGTGGTTGCTGAAAAGTTCAACGACTTTTTGCTGGAGCGTCCTGCTGAAGCGCGTGCCATTACCGGGAAAATGATTGATGCGGCGCGTGCGCGGGAAGCAGCGCGTAAAGCCCGCGAAATGACCCGGCGCAAAGGGGCGCTGGATATCGCCGGCCTACCAGGTAAACTCGCGGATTGCCAGGAGAAAGATCCCGCTTTATCTGAATTATATCTGGTCGAGGGAGATTCCGCAGGCGGTTCCGCTAAACAGGCGCGTGATCGTCGTACGCAAGCGATTCTTCCTTTGAAAGGTAAAATTCTCAATGTGGAAAAAGCACGTTTTGACAAAATGATTTCCTCGCAGGAAGTAGGGACTTTAATTACTGCGCTGGGCTGTGGCATTGGCCGCGATGAATATAATCCAGATAAAACGCGTTATCATCGTATCGTCATCATGACCGATGCGGACGTCGATGGTGCGCATATCCGGACGCTGTTGCTGACCTTTTTTTACCGGCAAATGCCTGAGTTAATTGAGCGTGGCTATATCTACATTGCGCAGCCGCCTTTATACAAAATCAAACGTGGCAAGCAGGAAAATTATATCAAAGATGATCATGCCTTGAATGAGTTTTTACTGCAGATTGCGCTGGAAAATACCCAGCTGAAGCCCAGTGCGACAGCTCCGGGAGTGAGTGGTGTGGCTTTGGAAAAATGGCTGCGTAAAATTCAGCATGTGATGGCGCATATCGGTCGCCTCGCGCGGCGTTATCCCGAAGTGCTGCTGTGGGCCTTGCTCCATCACGAAGCAGCGCCTGCTGATTTTAAAAATGAGGCAGCGGTGTCCGCATGGTGGAATGGTTTGGCGCAGTATATTACCGCCTCAGCAAAGCTCAAGGTTGATTTGAGTCTCAGCCAAACTGAATCGGGGCAGTTTATGCCAAAAGCGGATATCGTCGAGCACGGGATTAAACAAGAGTTTATTTTTACCGAACATTTCTTTACCTCCTATGAATATGCAGAGATTCGAGAAGTGGTGCAGGAACTTCATGGTTTTGTGCAAATTGGACATAGTTATATTGAGCGGGGGGAAAAGCAATTTCCTATCCATCATCTGCGCGACATGGTGGAGTGGTTATTCCGTGAAGCCAAGCGGGGTCAAACGATTCAGCGCTATAAAGGTCTCGGGGAAATGAATCCAGCGCAGTTGTGGGAAACCACGATGGATCCTGCGGTGCGTCGCATGTTGAAAGTCACGATTGCAGATGCGATTGGCGCGGATCAACTCTTTACCACGCTGATGGGCGATGTCGTTGAACCGCGACGTGATTTTATTGAAAAAAATGCGCTCAATGTCCAGCGGCTGGATGTGTAGTTTTTAAATAAATGCTGCTAAGTTAATTAAGTTAAACGCATCTCATAATCCCCTCCTCCCTTGCGGCTACGGCATGCACACATCTCTGCATAAAATCCAGCCCTGATAAAGCGCATTAAACTGATCCAGCCCATATTTCATAGTAACAGGGCCTGGAGGGCGCTCGGATTGATAGCCTTTCCAGCCCCCCAAACG
>CAMARA010000006.1 GCA_945860585.1 Francisella tularensis subsp. holarctica
CGCTTCAAGATCTTTCACTCTTTCTGTTAGCTGAGCATTTTGTGCAGACAAAACTTCGACGTGCTGGGCTAACAGCCTATTCGATTCCTCAAGTTGTTTTATATAGCCTGCAGCCAGCATTATCAAAGGTTTTAGCGTTTAATGATGTGGATATTAACACGTGTATATTATTTTGCAATACTCTAGATGCGTTTTTTTAATTCGAATAGGGGGCTGAGTAGTTACTACCGAATAGTATCACGTGTATTTTAATTTTCAAACAAATTTATCCAGGGTTTATTTTTTATTTGATCTGACCACCTGAGTAGTTGCAAAAATAATGGGGTAACTATCTCTTCACGGCAGCCACATCTCCAACTTGACCGCGATGCATTTCTCGTTTAAAATTCCAGGCCCATTCACAGCCTACTCCACACTGAGGTAACGTGAACGACACGATTCAAGAAGTGCTTAAAAATGACTACCAGCATGGCTTTGTGACGGATATTGAATCCCAGAGCCTTCCTCCCGGTTTAAACGAGGACGTGGTGCGCGCGATTTCGGCTTTGAAAAAAGAACCCGAATTTATGCTGAACTGGCGTCTCAAAGCGTTCGCGCATTGGCAGACTTTGACGATGCCCAACTGGCAGCATCTGCAGATTGAGCCGATTGATTATCAGGCGATTAGTTATTTTTCCGCGCCGAAGTCTAAAGCCGATGGGCCAAAAAGTCTGGATGAAGTCGATCCTAAACTCTTGGAGACCTATAAAAAGCTGGGCGTGCCCTTGCATGAGTGGGCGACTTTAGCCGGAGTAGCCGTCGATGCAGTCTTTGATAGCGTATCCGTAGTGACGACGTTTAAAGATAAATTGCAGGAAGCGGGCGTGATTTTCTGTTCGTTTTCGGAGGCGGTGCATCATCATCCTGATTTAGTGCAAAAATATTTAGGCTCTGTCGTGCCGGTGGGCGATAATTTTTTCGCGGCATTAAACTCGGCCGTGTTTAGTGATGGCTCTTTTGTATATATTCCTAAAGGTGTGCGCTGCCCGATGGAATTATCGACCTATTTTAGAATTAATGCGGCGAATACCGGACAGTTTGAACGGACGTTGATCATTGCAGATGAAGGCGCTTATGTGAGTTATCTGGAAGGCTGCACCGCACCGCAGCGGGATGAAAATCAACTTCACGCCGCAGTGGTCGAAATTGTGGCTTTGGATCAGGCGCAGGTAAAGTATTCCACGGTGCAGAACTGGTATCCCGGCGATGAAAACGGTAAAGGCGGCATCTATAATTTTGTGACCAAACGCGGTGCCTGTCGCGGTAAAAAATCCAAAATTTCCTGGACGCAGATTGAAACGGGCTCAGCCATTACTTGGAAATATCCCAGTGTGATTTTGCAGGGTGATGATTCCGTCGGTGAGTTCTATTCCGTCGCGCTGACCAATCATTATCAGCAGGCTGATACCGGCACCAAAATGATTCATCTGGGCAAAAATACCAAAAGTACGATTATTGCTAAAGGCATCTCCGCGCATCGGGCCAGCAATGTGTATCGCGGTTTGGTGCGCATTGCCCCCACGGCAAAGGGCGCGCATAATTACACGCAGTGCGATTCCCTCCTGATTGGGGGAGAGTGTGCTGCCCATACCTTCCCCGCGATTGAAGTGAAAAACGCCGACAGCCGGGTGGAACATGAAGCCACGACGTCCAAAATTGCCGATGAGCAGCTTTTTTATTGCCAGCAGCGTGGCATGACGGAAGAAGAAGCGGTCTCGATGATTGTGAATGGATTTTGCAAAGAAGTATTCAAGCAGTTGCCCCTGGAGTTTGCAGTGGAAGCACAGAAGTTGATGGAAGTGAGTTTAGAGGGAGCGATCGGATAATGCTAAAAATAGAAAATTTGCAAGTGGAAGTCGCGGGAGAGCTGATTCTGCAAGGTTTGGATCTCACCCTCCGTGCGGGGGAAGTCCATGCCATCATGGGGCCGAATGGTTCCGGAAAAAGCACATTGGGATATACCTTAAGTGGCAAGCCGGGCTATGAGATTGTCGGTGGAACAATTGAATTTAAAGGCAAAAATCTGGCTGAGCTGTCGATTGTAGAGCGGGCGGAATTGGGTTTATTTTTAGGAATGCAATATCCCATTGAATTACCGGGCGTGAATAATACCTTTTTTTTACGTCAGGCTTATAATAAAAAGCTGCAGCGTGAACAAAAAGAGCCCCTGGATGCGATGGACTTTATGGCGCTGATCAAAGAAAAAATGGCGATTGTCGGCATGGATCCCAGTTTTTTAAGTCGTAATGTAAATGAAGGGTTTTCCGGCGGTGAAAAAAAGCGCAATGAAGTCCTGCAAATGCTTTTGCTGGAGCCAAGTCTCGTGGTCTTAGATGAATTGGATTCCGGCCTCGATATTGATGCGCTGGCCTGGGTGGGCAAAGCAGTGAATGTGCTGAAACATCCGGAGCGCAGCTTTTTGGTGATCACGCATTATCAGCGGTTGTTGAATTATATTGTGCCGGATCAGGTGCATGTTTTGTCTAAAGGGCGGATTGTGCAAAGCGGTGATAAAAGTCTTGCATTAAAATTAGAGGCCGAGGGCTATGCCTGGCTTGGGATTGATCATGCTGAATGATCTTCCTCATCATCGCATTGATTTGACGGATGCAGGCGTACAGTTTGATGCCGCGCTTGCGCCGTATGTGCAGGTGAAGGGGCAGCATTTAGCGCTGCAGGTGCCGGCGTCTGGTTTTTTGCGCATTTTAGTGATGAATGCCGCGCCGGAATTTTCGCTGCGGATTCATCTGGAGGCGGGTGCGCGCCTGGAGTATGGCCTGATCAGTGCGCAGTCTTCTGCCCAGAAAATGCAAATTGAAGCGCATTGTCTCGCGGATGCCCATTTAGTGGGGGAGCATGCTTTGCTGAATGCCGCGTCGTATCATGAAAGCTATCATATTCAATTGGAAGGAAAAGCGGCGAGCTTGACCCTGCGTGGCTTAGAGTATGGGCAGGAACAGGCAGTGCTGGTGCATCAATTGCGCGTCGATCATGCGGCAGATGATACCCGCAGTGATATTGAGTTCCGGGGTGTGGCCGCAGACCAAAGTCGCGTGGTTTTTAACGGCTTAATTCACGTGCCTAAACATATTAAAGGGGTGGATGCCAATGAGCAGACCCGCAATATTCTGCTGTCCAATCGCGCGGAAATTGATGCGAAGCCGGAATTGGAAATTTATAGCCATGATATCGCCTGTCGTCATGGCGCCAGTATTGGCAATTTGGATCAAAATGCGTTATTTTATCTGCAGAGCCGGGGGTTTGCATTAGAGGAAGCCCGGAAAATACTGATCAATGCCTTTGTAGAAAGCGTATTTGACTTGATAAGGATTGCGCCACGATGACGACTGCGGATATTTTAAAATTAGAGAAAAAAGTCCTGGCCTGGGATGCGCATTTGATTCGCGCGGATTTCCCGATTTTAAACCGCGAGATGAATGGCCTGCCTTTGGTCTATCTCGATAATGCAGCAACGACACAAAAACCCATGTGCGTGATTGATCGCCTTTTGCAATATTACACCCATGACAATGCCAATGTGCATCGCGGGGTCTATGCGCTGGCCGAGCAAACGACGCAGTATTTTGAAGAGGTGCGTAAAACGGTCAAAAACTTTATTCATGCCAAAAGCAAAAATGAGATTATTTTTACCAAGGGCGCGACTGAAGGGATTAATCTGGTAGCCGCGACCTATGGCAAAATGAATCTAAAAGCCGATGATGAGATTATTTTAAGCGGGCTAGAGCATCATGCCAATGTGGTGCCCTGGCAGATTTTGGCACAAGAGATTGGCTTTAAAATTCACTTTATTCCGCTGTTAGAAAATGGGGATTTAGATTTAAATACCTATCGCGATTTATTGTCCCGCAAGACCAAGCTGGTCGGCATCACCCATGTTTCCAATGCGATCGGCACGATTAATCCGGTGCGGGAGATGATCCATATCGCGCATCAGTGCGGGGCCAAAGTGTTGATTGATGCCTGTCAATCGGTGGGGCATATGCCGATTCATGTGCAGGAAATGAATTGTGATTTTCTGGTGTTTTCGTCGCACAAACTTTATGGTCCGACGGGTGTGGGCGTGCTGTATGGCAAAGAAGCCTTATTGGCAGAGATGCCTCCCTATCAAGGGGGCGGTGATATGATCACGCGGGTCACCTTTGAAGGGAGCGAATTTGCCGCGCCGCCCCTCCGTTTTGAAGCGGGGACGCCAAATATTGCGGATGTGATTGCTTTCGGTACGGCATTAGAGTATTTCAAAGCTTTTCCTTTTGATTCGGTGATCAGTTATGAGCAGGAATTATTGGAATATGCACTGCAGGGTTTAAAGGATATTTCAGGGGTTTCAATAATTGGAGGGGGGCATGTACAAGCACCGATTGTTTCTTTTGTCATGGACAAAATTCACCCGCATGATGTGGCAACGATTATCAGTCAAAGCGGTATTGCCGCCCGAGCCGGTCATCATTGCGCCATGCCCACGTTGCAGGCTTTAGGCGTTCCAGCGACGACGCGGATTTCCATGAGTTTTTACAATACTTTTGCAGAATTGGATTTGTTATTTAATGCGCTGCATTTAGTCAAAAAGGTTTTTGCATGAGCGATTTAAATCAACTCTATCATGAGGTAATTGTGGATCACGGCCGGCATCCACGTAACTTTGGCACGCTTCCAGATGCCAAAAAATTGCGTGGCCATAATCCACTCTGCGGTGATGAGTTGACTCTGTATTTGCAGATTGAGGCAGGTAAGATTGCGGACGTACGTTTTGACGGTCAGGGCTGTGCGATTTCGGTGGCCTCTACCTCATTAATGACCCAGGCCATCAAAGGCAAAACCCTAGCAGAAGCCGAACAGCTTTTTGGTGCCTTCCATGGTCTGATGATGGCAGAGTCTCAAGATGCGGCAAAGGAAGCTTTATTGGGCAAGCTGTTAATTTTAAAAGGGGTGGCGGAGTATCCTTCGCGGGTCAAATGTGCGACCTTAGCCTGGCATACTTTGCATGCACTGTTGCAAAATGAACACGAACCGGTATCGACGGAGTAATTAATGATCGAGATCACGCTTGCTGCAGCGCGGCATTTTCAAAAACAACTTCAGTCCAGTGCTAAGCTTGCTTTGGTGTTAAAAGTAAAGCGCTCCGGATGTTCGGGCTTGAGTTATGATCTGAGTCTGGCCGATGTATTGCCGAGTCCAGTCGAGTATGAGCTGGTTGCAAATGCGCTTGATGTGCCATTTTATTTAGAAAAGCAAAGCGCAGCCTATCTCAAAGGCGTGAAGATCGACTTTAAAACAGAGGGCTTGCAGCATCGCCTGGTCTATATCAATCCCAATGAAACCGGGCAGTGTGGCTGTGGAGAGAGTTTTTCAGTATGAAGATTGAAGACGTAACGATTATTAAGCGCGATGTCGAGGGCACATTGATTCCCTACGGCCAATCGGTGACGCTGATTCCCGGCACAGAAGTGCTGGTGACGCAATCTTTGGGCGGCAGTTTTACCTTGAACGTGAATGGTAATTTGGTGCGTATTGAGGGCAAGGATGCCGATGCAATTGGCAAGGAGCCCGTGTTATTGCCCTCGCAGAAAATTGATCCGGAAGTGGAGGGGGTGAGTGAGGCGTTAGTCTGGGAGCAATTGCGCACCTGTTTTGACCCAGAAATTCCAGTGAACATTGTCGATTTAGGGTTGATTTATGAATTGGAAATTACTGAGCAGAAAAAAGACGAATTCCATATCGGCGTTCAAATGACGCTGACGGCGCCCGGTTGTGGTATGGGGCCCGTTTTAACACAAGATATAGAAAACAAATTGTTGATGATTCCGCATGTTAAAAAAGTAGATGTCGTATTAGTCTTTGATCCGCCTTGGAATTCAGAGATGATGAGCGAAGTTGCAAAATTAGAGCTGGATTTGTTTTAGGGGCTTGTTATTTCCGAAAAAGAGGCTATAATGGCTTCGAGAATATGAAATCACTTAACCCAGATGAAGGAGCATAAAATGGCCATTCAGACCGTAGAGCAACGTATTATTGATGAGTTTAGCTGTTCAGTTTCAGATTTGCTTGCAAAGTATGCAAATGAAGGGCTGACCTCCAAAGAAGTAGCCGAAATTTTGCAATGTGGTGTGTCGAATGTACGTCGCATTGCCCGCAAATATAATATCCGTTTTAATCAACCCGCCATGCAGTCCAAAGTCGTGCATAGCAAAGAGTTTTTAGATAAAGCCATCAATGCCACCAACTTTTTATCCCGCGCCTGGCGCATGAATTTTTCCAGCAGTTTAGCTTAATTTTCATGACCCTTGCGGTTTATCCGGGAACTTTTGATCCCATCACCATGGGGCATTTTGATCTGATTCAACGTGCCTCCGCTTTGTTCGATCGTGTGATTGTCGCTGTTGCACTGGCCGATCATAAAAAAACACTTTTTTCTTTTGCAGAGCGCTTGGATTTAGTCCAGCAAAGTTTAGCGCATTTGCCAAGTGTGCAAGTCCTTCCCTTAGAAGGTCTTTTAGTTGATTTTGTTGCAGCACAGCAGGCAAATGTGATTGTAAGGGGTTTACGTACGGCCGCTGATTTTGAATATGAATTTCAGTTGGCGGGTATGAATCGCAAGTTGTCCAGTACGATTGAGACGGTCTTTATGACCCCCTCCGAAGAGACTTTGTTTATTTCAGCCACCTTGGTTCGGGAGATCATTCGTTTTAAAGGCGATGCCAGTGCCTTTGTCCCACCTCCCGTCGCGCAATTTTTGCAAAAACTGAGGCCCGCACATGGCGCTTAAAATCACCGAACAATGCATTAATTGTGATGTCTGCGAACCGGAATGCCCCAATGATGCGATCTCCGCCGGTGAGTTGATTTATATCATCGATCCCGATCGCTGTACCGAATGCGTAGGCCACTTTGATGTGCCGCAATGTCAGGAAGTCTGCCCGGTCGAATGTATTGATCTCAATACGCTGTTTCAAGAGTCTAAGGAGCAGTTGCTGGCGAAGTATGAGCGGCTTGTCCCCGCATCCACGAGGACAGCACACTAAAGCGCAGGCACCCATTTTTATGGGTGAGAAGGTGCTTCCTCTGTAGTGGTGGCTGCGGGCAAGCTTGCGCTAAAGCTGGTCGCAATAGTATAAGCCTGAGGAATGATATGTCTTCCCATTTTTCGCCCTATGTCATCCAGTGAGTCCGTGGCCAGCCAGGTTAAGTATGCTGCCTTGCCCTCTGGATGCACGCCTAAAAATAAAAAGGCTGCTAAAAAAATGGAAGAGTAGTCATCTATTTTCAGTTTTTCATTGTGAATCATGGATGTAGTCATTTCCGTGAATGGCAAAATTTCTATTTGCGCTGCTTGTAAAGTTGATAGGGCAGAGATTTTAGCGCATAGATTTTTGAAAGAATTCCCTTCCTCAGCTGGGGCAGAAATCAAGCGCAAATACTCTGCATAAGCCTCTGGCTTGTCCTTTAGCATCGGGGCGTAGGATAAAAGGCGATTACGTTCTCCCCAAGATTTAAAGGCTGGGTTATGAATGAGTATGGATATGATTTCTTGTGCTCGCTCTATGCCAGTTGCTTTAACCGTTGTGTGAGTGAGGCTGCTAAGACTCGGGTTTAAAAACTGTATAGTGTGCCGTGCTTCCTTAACATCTGCGTGCTCTAATGAATGAAAGAATGGAATAAGCTCAAAAAGATGTAGGCGTAGTGCATGTTGCCAAGGAGATAAGTCAGTATCTTCAGCTAGGATTCTCACAAATGCGCATAAAGTTTGGTGGGCGTAACGGAGTGCATGCTCTGAATTATTTTCAAGATGCGCAAATAGCAAATCAAATATTTTGAACTCGCTTGTCCAGTCAAGCCGACCTGAAGTAGCGGTTAAGCGTTTTAAAAAGTGCAGGATAGTATCTGGTGTTTCTGCTAGTCTTGGAGTGATTAAATCCTCAAAAGTAAGCGTTGGGCTAGAGGGTTTCAGCCAGAGATTATGCATAAACTGTAAAATCTCAGTAGAGGTGCGCAATGGTGTGGCCAATTGTCCTGGTGAGGGCATTGCAATCACAGAAGGTATAAAGCGCGCCAGGGCGAATTGACGCTCGAGTTCATCTTCATACTCATGTTTTTCCTTTGGTTTAAGGGCTTCGAGCTCCAATGGGTTTTTAAGAATAATAATTTGTGTTTGTTGGTGAGTTTCCTGACGAAGTTGTGTTTGTCTGTGCAGTGCATCTTCAATGTTGCCATATAACCAATGCCTTACCGATATATTTGTTTTTAATGCAGGCGCGTCAAAAAAAGAAATATGATACTGATTTGCTTTTATTTTTAAAGTCTTTACAGAAAGATTTGAAGAGCAAAAGCCAACAATTTGAGAATGTGCGTAGTTCATTACGAATCTCTGGCCTGTCATGCAGGGATTTAGTTGTGTAAAACCCTCGAAATTACGAGTTTTATGAAAATAATGCCTGAACTCCAAGGCGGCATGCATATCGTATACGAATATCATTTGTACCGGCTTTCCGTCTTTGAGTGGAATAATTTTGGGTCTTTCTGGAGAAGTTGTGTCCACAATGTAGTCAACCCCTTCTTTTTTGCTCAAAAAAGCATCTATCAGATTAAGGCAGCCAGAAGGATCAATCGGGATGCGTGAGGTCTCCATGTAGGAACGCAAATATTGGGTGAGCTTCTCATTGGTGAAGTCGGTTTTTGGTCGTCCCATCTGATGTGCTTGATTGGTAGTAGCAGTGATGCATGCCAAATCATCTGTAGTCAAAGCTCGGTATTCAGTAGTGGCATGAGTCATTAAATCATTAAGTTGATCTTTTAAAGTGCTTGCTACTTCTGCAGAAATTGTAACCTTGGTGTAGGTCATATTGTTTTTGGCCAAATAAAAAAATTGATCTTCCTGTACAACAAAGGCAAAGCCAACAGAAGTGGGGAGCATTGAAAAAGCTTTTTGAATTGGGGTGGTGCGGTCAAGTCTTATCAATCCGCATTCTCTTGGGTCAGCATATTCGAGTAGCAATGTTAATAAAGGATTGAGCAAATCTACAAATTTTGTATCTGCAAAACCGTTTTTTTCTTTTGTCAAAAAATCTTCCAGTCGATCCAGGAGTAAAACTCCGCGCGTATGGTCTAGCGTAGGAGTTGGTGCTTCCTGGCTATGTTGGTAGTTAAGAATAAATGTTCTAAGTGTTCCGTAGATAATCTGATGGGCAATAGTAGGATGGATGCCATTCATGACTTCCCAATGCCCTGCAGACAGGCCAAGTGCACGATAAAAATCTCCAAAGCGGTGCATATTTTGTTTGGCTAATTCATCAGTGCTCAGTGGAATTTGAACTTGCTTTCCTGTCAAGGCATGAAATGCAGCGATAAAAGCAAATAAGAGCATCCTTTCTTCTTCTGTTCTGCCTATTATACAAAATGAGCGAGGGCGTTTTAGTAAGTTCAGAATAAGCGACATTTGCTCTTGGGAAAGAAAAATTTCCGTTACTTGGTAATATGTTTGACGTATGATAGCCAAAATATGTAAGAGCGAATCGTTCCGGGCCGCTAAATCAAATTCGACTGCTTTATAACTATGAATAAATGCCTCTAATATCTCTTTTGAGGGAGGGGTTGATGCATAGTGAGCTTTATGTGACAGCAGCATGGTTAGGTCTGGGTTTCCTTCGCTGCTGATATCATGCTCAAGGCGCTTTTTTTGAGCGGCTAAGCTGAGAGATTTTTTAATAGCAGGGTGTTGCCGCAATTGACTAAAAGTATGTGTTTTAGTTAAGGCAACTAATTTTCCTAGATCTTCTGGTGAGGGATTTAAATCATTGCAAAAACTGAGTAATGCGGGTAAGTTTTTTAATGGTATTCTGCCCTGTATTGTTTGAGTGATGAGTTCTTGAACTATAGTTCGGGGCGTGCCTGCGTGCAGGCTAAAAAGAATTGATTGAGCTAGGGCTACGTTATTCATGAGAGGATCAGAAAAAAAATCGCTGCTGCTTGGTGAGGCGCTTGAGCCTGCTCCAGCTCCAGCTCCAGCACCTGCGCTTGCTCCACTCGCACCTGTTAAGAGAATCAGTTCGCTAAGCGAAAATAAGGGCGTTGTTCCGCTAAGCAATAGCTGTATCATTGGTTTTTCGATCCGATCAGTCCATTGTTTGATTGTCTCAAACGGTACACCTTGGAAGGCGAAGCCGTTGCGTAATAACGTATCTACAATGGGGTGAGCCTGTAAATGATCTCTTTGACGTAGGGTTTCGATATCAGCGACAAGGGGCAATTTGCCTTCTTTTTTATCTTTTTGAAATTTAGCTATGATAGTCGCTGCCTTCACTTCTGGGGTGCAACCTTTGATTGTCAGTTTGGCAATTTCGATGAATGGGAGCGCTTTTATATCAGTGGCATGGTCTTTGATCCTCGATATGGAGGCCAGAGTCGTAACCACTGCATCATTGCATGCAATTTCTACTCTAGACTGCAATTTTTTCAGCTCATCCGGGGTTTTATCTTGCGAGAGTGCCACGGCTAAATATAGCGCTGCTGTCGCCAGATCCTGCAAGGGTTCTGCTTTTTCATCCGTCAAGTAATGCGGTAAATTGGTTTTCCAGGTTTGAATTTGGGCTTGAAAGGCGAGGCACGAGTCAATAAAAGAAATCGTAGAAGCGGGGGCTGAGGCCATAGACATGAATTTTTCCTGATAATAATAAAATTGCATTGTATGTCAAATAAAATAAAAAATAAAGTGGTGTGGTTGGTGCTGTAATAGCGTTTTTTTGATGTTGCTTGCTGTTTCCCAGCCCACCTTCTCAAAATCAGCATTTTTAGCTATACTCTACTCTTTCAAAAGCAAGGCTATTGCGATGCACGATTATAAAGACACGCTTCATCTTCCGGAGACGAATTTCCCCATGCGGGCGGATTTGGCGAAGCGGGAGCCGGATTTTTTAAAAAACTGGCAGGCGCAGGATCTGTATCATCAAGTGCAGGCTGCGCGCGCAGGGGCAGAAACGTTTATTTTGCATGATGGCCCACCGTATGCGAATGGTACGCTGCACATCGGGCATGCGGCGAATAAAATTTTAAAAGATATCGTGATCAAATCAAAGGTATTGCTGGGTTTGCGCGCACCCTATGTGCCAGGCTGGGATTGTCATGGTCTGCCGATTGAATTGGTGGTGGAAAAAAAATGGGGCAAGCCGGGGCAAAAATTATCCGCCGCGGAGTTTCGGCAAAAATGTCGGGAATATGCCGCCGAGCAGATTGATTTGCAGCGTGAGGATTTTAAGCGCCTGGGCGGATTGGGTGAGTGGGAAAAGCCCTATGTCACGATGGATCACGCCTATGAGGCTGAGCAGATTCGGACTTTGGCGAAGATCTATCAAAATGGTCATATCAAAAAAGGCTACAAGCCAGTGCATTGGTGTCTGGATTGTGCGTCCTCGCTGGCTGAGGCGGAGGTTGAATATCAGGATAAGACCTCGGATTCCATTACGGTCAAGTTTGCCTCAGAGAAAGGCAATGTCTTGATCTGGACGACAACGCCCTGGACGCTTCCTGCGAATATGGCCGTATCAGCGGGGCCAGAGATTATCTATGCGACTGTGCGTGTGAATGGCGAAATATTTATCGTGGCGCAGGCTTTGCTGGAGAGCGTTTTTGCCGGTGAGGCGATGGAGATCATCGCGTCGTGTACGGGAGCCGAATTAGAAGGGCTGGAATTACAACATCCATTTGAAGCGCGCAGCGTGAAAATCATTTTGGGTGAACATGTGACCACTGATGCGGGCACGGGCTTTGTGCATACGGCTCCTGCGCATGGGGTGGACGATTTTAATGTCTCCAAAAAATATGGCATTGAGGTTTATAATCCCGTCGCCTCAAATGGGTGTTATATTGCGGGTGTGCCTTTTTTTGCAGGCATTCATGTCAGCAAGGCTAATCCGCTGATCATTGCCAAATTGCAGGAGCAGGGCACGTTATTCAGGCATGAAAAAATCAGTCATAGCTTTCCGCACTGCTGGCGTCATAAAACGCCTTTGATTTTTAGGGCCACGCCGCAGTGGTTTGTGAGTATGGACACGCTTCTGCCTCAGGCCATTGCTGCCGCAGAGCAAGTGGAGTTTACGCCGCCGGAAGGGAAGAATCGCTTTTTATCCATGCTGAAAGATCGGCCGGATTGGTGTATTTCCCGGCAGCGTACGTGGGGCGTGCCAATTCCTTTTTTTACCCATAAACAAACGGGTGCGTTCCATCCTGAAACGGTCTCGATTTTGCATCAAGTCGCGGATGCCATTGAGAAGCAGGGCCTAGAGGCGTGGTTTGCGCCTGAGGCCTATTTTGGCGTGAATGCAGCAGAATATGATAAAGCGACAGATACCCTAGATGTCTGGTTTGATTCAGGGGCATCGAATCAATGCGTGCTGGCGCAGCGGGCGGATTTGCAGTGTCCGGCGGATTTATATTTAGAGGGTTCGGATCAGCATCGCGGCTGGTTTCAAACGTCGATGCTGGTCTCGATTGCAGCGACGGGGCAGGCTCCGTATCGCCAGGTTTTGACGCATGGTTTCCTCGTCGATGGGCATGGGCGCAAGATGTCCAAGTCGCTGGGCAATGTGGTGACGATTCAAGAAGCGGTCAAAGAATACGGTGCGGATATCATTCGCCTCTGGGTGGCGATGACGGATTTTACTGGGGAGATGGCGTATTCCAAAGGCATCATCCAGCAGAGTGCAGATTTGTATCGTAAGATTCGTAATACTTTGCGTTATCTGCTCGCTGCCCTGAGTGATTTTACCCCTGCGGATGCGCGTCCTCTCGACCAATTAATTGAGATCGATCAGTTCATGTTGCAAAAAGCGTATGCGATTCAGCCCTTGCGTGATTATAATATTCGCGATTTTGTTTCCAGAATTCATGAGTTTTGCGAGGATGATCTCAGTAATGTTTATTTTGATGTCTTGAAAGATCGTCTCTATACTGAAAATCAGCAGAATCGGCGCTCCGCTCAAACCGCCCTCATGGCGATTTTAAATGTGCTGGTGCGACTGATTTCACCGATTTTAAGCTTTACTGCGGATGAAGTCTGGCAGCAGATGCGCGTTAAAAATTGGGCCTCTAGTGCCGATCACACTATTTTCACCACGCAGCTAGAAGTTGCCCAGCCTTTGGGTATTGATCAGCAGCAGTGGCAACAAAGCTGGCCGACCTTGAAGACCATGCGTGCCGAGCTCAATCGCCTTTTAGATGAGATGCGTAAAAACAAAAGTCTCGGTAGTAATCTGGAGGCTGAAGTCAGCTATCCTCTGCCGGCGGAAGATCCATTGCTGCAAAAAATGCACGCTAGCGGGGAGCTCAAGTATTTTCTGATTACCTCCAGTTTTAGCGATGCTGACGCGATCAGTGTTAAAGTTACCACTTCCAAAAAATGCAGTCGCTGCTGGCATTATACGCCCGATGTGCAGGCGATTTGTGGGCGTTGTGAAGCGAATTTAAAAGGAGCAGGTGTGGCGCGGCAGTTTTTTTGATACTTGCGTCTCTATCTCTTTGATAACCCAAAACCTACTATCGCCAACCCCCATAATGTTGCAGCAATCGCAATCGCAATTGCACCGAAAATTTCTGGCTAGAGGACTTTTTTAACAAACTCTGATTTTAATTGCATGGCTCCGATACCGGGAATTTTACAATCAATATTGTGATCTCCCTCAACCAGTCGTATGCCTTTGACCTTGGTGCCTACTTTTATTACTGATGAGGTGCCTTTCACTTTTAAGTCTTTTATCACGGTGATGTCATCACCATCTGCAAGAATGATGCCATTGCTATCTTTAACCACTGCTTCATGGGAATCGACTACATCGGGTGTTTTTGGCCATTCATGTGCGCACTCGGGGCAGATAAAAAAGAGGCTATCTTCGTAGGTGTATTCAGAATTACATTTTGGGCAGGCTGGAAAAGTACTCATTTGTTAATGATCTCCTGTTTTATATAAGCTGGCAGGGTTGTTCATATGCATGTTAACACATTGTATGTGCATTTCTGAAATATGCTTGCTCAAAATGATTTTGCGCCACTGCCACCAAAACTCATGCTTTGGCTGCTTTGATTAAATTGATTCACACTCTCGGTGACCTTGGGGGCTAAAACAAGGTGCTGGTTTACGTTGGTCTGCTCGCTATAATTTTGGACTGTTTGCTCAAAGGTATCGCCGGAGTAAGTGCCGTCATAATCTTGATGGGTATTGGAAATAGACGGGGTCGTAAGGCTTTGTTGATCCTTCTGCACCGTGCGGGTTTGGCTGACATTCCCTGCGTGGAGAATGGTTTTGTGGCCTTGATGTGTTTGATTCCAAGTAGTTTGAGTGGTGGGGCCAGCCGCAACATCAGCAGTTTTTGAATCATCATAATCAAAGGCCTGGCTGTTTCAGGTTGGTGCATCTGCTGTTTATAAATTAACAACGGGATGTGCTCCTGTATAAAATTATGATATAATATTTTTTATGAAAGCCTCGCAATTTATTTTACATCATCTCAAGCCATTTCACCAGCATATTGTCGGCTTGCTGTTGATCTGCTTAATCTGGTCGTTAGATCTCTGCTTTCGCCCGTATTTGATTAAGCTCATGCTGGATCGAATGAGTACGACTCCTGCCGCAGATGCAGTGCATACGCTCGTGCCTTTGGCGATTTGGTATGTGGGGGCATCGATGGGGGTGATGCTGATTTTTAGGATGTGGAATTTTGTCATGCGGGATTTGATTCCCAAGCTTAAAGCCAATATTACGCGCGAATTGACGAATCGTTTGCTGACACAGTCTTATCAATTTTACCAAAACCAATTTGCAGGGACCTTGGCCAATAAAGTCAATGACGTGGCTCTCGGTGTGGCGCAAATTGTGACGATTACGGTTGATTCGTTTGTGGGAAATGCCATGATGCTCGTGGCCGCAAGTACGGCTTTGATTTTTATTAATCCTTTGATTGCGGCGATTTTCTTTGTGTGGGTGGTTTTGTTTTTATCAGGTTCGTGGATGCTGGCTAAAAAAGCGCATGTTTTGTCTGATCAAACCTCAGAGTTTCGCAGCCAGATGACGGGCACGATCGTGGATATTCTTGGCAATATGAATGTGGTGCGCTTGTTTACCAATCAAAAACTAGAGAGCCAGCTCATTCATGATAAAACTCAGAATATCATCAAAAGTGAGCGGGCGTTTGAATGGCTATTGATTAAGCTGTTTTCATTCCAAAGTGTTTCCTTTGCCATCATGCAGAGTGTGACCCTGGGAGCCCTGATTTATCTGCGGGGCCGCGGGCTGATTACGATTGGTGATTTTTCTTTTTCACTGACGATTAATATCTATATCGTGGATAATCTGTGGCAGATTGGGCAGCGCTTTAATGAGTTTTCCGAGCAGATGGGGAAGGTCACGCAGGGGCTGCGCTTAACCACAGATACGCCGAATTTGCTGGATGTGCATCAGGCCGCACTGATGCAGATGAAGCAAGGTGAGATTGTCTTTGAAAATGCAAGCTTTCAATATCGCGAAGCTACGCCATTGTTCAAGCAATTAAATGTCCGGATTGAAGCAGGTGAAAAAGTAGGGCTGGTGGGTTATTCGGGTTCAGGCAAAACCACGTTTGCGCATTTGATATTACGGCTTTTCGATTTACAATGTGGCCGAATTTTGATTGATGGGCAGGATATTGCCCAAGTGGATCAGAATAGCTTACGCCAATCTGTGAGTTTTATTCCCCAAGACCCGACACTCTTTCATCGCAGTATTTTGGAAAATGTTCGTTATGCCAAGCCTGAAGCAACAGAAGCAGAGGTCATCCTGGCTGCAAAAGCCGCGCATGCCGATGAGTTTATTGTGGCCTTGCCGGAGGGTTATCAAGCCTTGGTCGGTGAGCGGGGCGTCAAGCTTTCCGGAGGGCAACGTCAGCGCATTGCCATTGCCCGTGCGTTGCTGAAAAATGCACCCATTTTGATTTTGGATGAAGCCACCAGTGCCTTAGATTCTGTCACTGAACATCTGATCCAGGAAAGTTTAGATCGCCTGATGGAAAGCAAGACCACCATTGTTATCGCGCATCGCCTCTCCACGCTTTTGCATATGGATCGTATCATCGTGTTTCATCATGGGCAGATTATGGAAAGTGGCGGTCATCAAGCTTTGTTAGCGCAAAAGGGTTTGTATGCGCAATTATGGCAATCGCAAGTGGGTGGGTTTTTGCCGGATAATGGCTAATGCAGTTTGACAATGATGATAGTCGAAGAGTACGCTAGACTTATATTTTTGAATCAGGAGCGTCGTGATGCATAAAAAGAAAATCGCCGTCCTATTTAGTCTGTGTTTGGCATGCAGTCCGATATGCTATGCACTCGCTATGCCAGGCGGAGGGCAGCACCAGGCTGCTGGTCCGCATTATCACAATCAAGCACAAGCGCAAATACAAGAAATTCAAAGCAGCATACAAGTGAAATCAGTTCAGGAAAAAGAGCAGAGGAACATGGCTGTCACAGAGGGGCTCTCCATTGGGTTTGGAGCATTTATGATTGTTGCTTCTCTTGCTTGTTATGCAACTGGCGTTGGCGCACCAATTGGGGTGGATGCCTATACACCGGTTGAAATGAATCAGGAAATAGCCCAGCTGGCGCAATCAGTAGGTCAAATGCAGTCTCAAATAGAGCAGAGGGCGGCCACAAAAGAGCAGGCCAGTGCGCAGATCATGCAGGCCACAGAGCAGTCTTTAAATCAAGGAATTCAACAAACAGAAAGTCTTGCCGAGCAACTTAGAAATTCAATGGACAGTGTGGCTCAAGATATGATGAGCATGGTTAATAATACGCTTGTATAAGGCTGGACAATGTCTTATGGAAAGGCAAGGGACTTTGCTTAGCCAAACGTAAATGTATAGAGCTCGGCACCGGGATTAGAAAATTGTAAAGTCAAGTTGCCCGTAGTTTGCTTGGGCAAGTTCAACACGGGATAGAGGTCATGGCGCGTGAGCGTAAAGTTGCTGATGGTTTTGCCGTTCAATTGTACGGTCACTACGACTGGTTGGTCGCTTGCTCCCGCTACCAAAAACACTTTTTGTGCGGTAAATTGCAAAGCGATGCTGGCATTGGCTTGGGTGGACACGATGTATTGATCTTCTGAAGTCCAGCTGCCTTGTGTGCTCCATAGATCTTGATGTGCATTCGCGCGTGCGGAACCCAAATAAGTCTCTGGACTTTGTGCGTTCAAGAAGGATCTTGCGGCAGTGTTGGGTAAGGGCGTGGTTGCATTGCCCTGTAAGCCGAGTAAGACGCGAATATTATGTTCAGTTTGTGCATCATCACCCTCACCAAAATGCTGGTACACCACATTACCTTGTTTGTCGATCAGATAATGCGCCGGCCAGTATTCGTTATGGTAGTTCAGCCAGGTGGCGTAGTTGCTGTCCATCACTACTGGGTAGTGAATGCCATCTTCTTTCACTGCCTGGACCACATTACTGCGATTTTTTTCAAATTCAAATTCGGGGGTATGCACGCCAATGATGACGAGGCCTTTGTCATGATATTGAGCATACCAGTTGTTTAGATAAGGCAGGGTGCGCACGCAATTGATGCAGGAATAGGTCCAAAAATCGATTAATACAACTTTGCCTTTTAAGTCAGTTAAAGCCAGGGGTGGGGAATTAATCCAGTCGTCCGGTGCATCGGCCAATGCAGGCGCGGGGTATGGCGAATTAAGCGCGTCCAATAATAATCCATGCGCATTTGCATTGATCGAAGTCGCAACCGGGGTTGAGCTGATGCGGGTGGGTGCCAATGCAAGTGCCGCACTGACCAAAATAATCACGCCAAATACTTTGCGGAGTCGCCCGGTGTTTTTTTTCAAAAACAACAAGCGTTGTAGAATGGATCTGCCAAAGAGGGTAATGATAATCATCGGCAAGACACTGCCCAATGCAAAAAACAAAAAGCTAAAAAAGCTGGCCCAATTGCTATTTTGGATCGCGCTTTGGACAATAGCTGCCGCCAAAATGGGTCCGCCGCAGGGCACCCAAATCAGGCTCACCAGGCCGCCCAGCAGTATTCCGCTGCAAAAGCCACCACTCGATTGATCCGTTTTGGTAGAGGCGGTCATGCCCAGATTGGCAAAGCGCTGGGTCCAGTGTGCAAACTGAGCGGAAAGGCGATCTGAAATTAAAATCATGCCAAACAGCGCAATCAGTGCAAACGCGCCATAACGCAGTAAGTCCAGATTGATGTTCAGATGTTGCACCAGCAGGCGCGAAATCACGGTAAATAAGGCGAAGACCAAAACAAATCCGGTAATGATGCCATAAGGGCGACGACGTCCACCCTCCATCCCTCCTGACAACATAATAGGCAAAATCGGCAAAATGCACGGGGATAAAATCAGTGCAAAGCCCTCGACAAAAGCCAATCCCAGATTTAACAGATATGCTGTGTTCATTCTTGCGCCGTAGTTTGGTCGATGAATCTCTTGATAATGGGCAGAAATAAATAGAATGTCAAGCCTGATCGTTTTTTTTGAGAGAGAATAAAAAAAGCTTGCATCTTTTTTAGAATGATCTATAATCTGTTTATATGTAGATCTATAAAAGAGGGTATATGTTAAAAGTAGCAGTGAAATCGTTGGTTAAAAAACTCAATCCATTCTGTACACAAGCGTTGGAGGGGGCGATTGGGGTGTGTATTCAGAGTGATCATCCCGAAGTGACGGTGGCCCATTGGCTGGAAAAGCTTTTGCAAGAAGAGCAGGCTGATTTTAGTTTGCTTTTGGAGGGAAGCGGTGTGGTTCCTGCTGATTTCAGGCAGGCGCTGCAGAAAGAGCAAAGTGATCTCCCCAAAACACTAGGCCAAAGACCTACTTTTGCGCCAACTTTATTGGAGTTGATTCAAGATGCCTGGCTGATTCACTCGGTGCATTTTGGTTCAGAAAAATTGCGCAGTGGTGCGGTGCTGCTGGCTTTGTTGCAGCGTAGTCATTTGCAGATTTCGCCTTCATTATTAGGGGAAATATCAGTTGCGGAAGTGTTGCAGCGCTTTGATCAATTGACTGAAACTTCTGTCGAAAAAGTGGCGCCGTCTGCGGGAGATGCGCTGACGGATTCAAGCCTGCTGCGCTTTGGTGAAGATTTGACAGATGCAGCACGTCAGGGAAAATTAGATCCGGTGTTGGGGCGTGAAACAGAAATTCGCCAGATGATTGATATTTTATCGAGACGCCGCAAAAATAATCCGATTTTGGTCGGAGAGGCCGGGGTTGGAAAAACCGCTTTGGTGGAAGGTTTAGCGTTGAAGATTATCTCAGCGCAGGTGCCGGATGAGTTGGCAAGAACGCGTTTGATCAGTTTGGATCTGGGGCGCCTGGAGGCCGGAGCCGGCATGAAAGGAGAGTTTGAGCAGCGTCTGCAAAATATTTTAAAAGAGGTGGAGACGTCTCCTGAGCCGATTATTTTATTTATTGATGAGGCGCATTTATTAATGGGGAATGGCGGTGGGCAGGGGCATGATGCAGCTAATTTGTTAAAGCCTGCCCTTGCGCGGGGCAAAATTCGGGTGGTGGCGGCAACGACTTGGAGTGAATATAAAAAGCATATCGAAAAAGATGCGGCATTGACCCGGCGGTTTCAGTCAGTCAAAGTAGGCGAGCCACGTCTGACTGAAACCATTACGATTTTGCGCGGGTTGCGGCATGTTTTTGAGAATAGTCATCAGGTGATCGTGCGCGATGATGCCATTCAAGCCTGTGCGCATCTCTCCACCAAATATCTGCCCGACCGCCAGCAACCGGATAAAGCCATTGATTTGCTGGATACAGCCTGTGCGCGGGTGAAAGTCAATTTAAAAGCGAAGCCGCGCGAAGTGGTAGATTTGGAGGAGTCTATTTTTTCTCTCCAAACAGAGGAAGCGGGTCTGTTGAGGGACCTCAGTCAAGGTCTGATGATCGATCGTGTGCATTTAACCCAATTGGGCCTGTCTTTGCACAGCGCACAGGAAGACTTAAAAAAAGTACAGCAGCAATGGCAGAAAGAATTGAAGTGGATTTACGAATTGATTGCTCTGCGTCAGGCCATTGATGATGCGCCCAGTCAAAGTAAAGTGCTGGTGCGATTGCATCGTAAGCGCGAAGCTTTGTACAAAAAAATAGCTGATCTTCGGGGTAAAAATCCACTGGTTTTTTATGAAGTGGATCCCGATGTCATGGCGCAAATTGTGGCGGATTGGACGCATATTCCCCTGGGTAAATTATTGCGAGATGAGGCCGAGATTCTGTTGGCGCTGGAAGATCAGCTGCATAAAAAAATTAAAGGTCAGATGGAAGGCGTGCATTTAATCGCAGAGCAACTAAAGTTGGCCAAAGCAGGGCTCAAGGATCCGCGGCAACCTTTGGGTGTGTTTTTACTGGTAGGGCCGAGTGGAGTGGGTAAAACAGAAACGGCTTTGACGGTGGCCGATACGCTGTTTGGCGGAGAGTCGAGTTTAATTACGGTGAATATGAGTGAGTTTCAGGAGAAACACACTGTCAGTCGTTTGATCGGCTCACCGCCAGGATATGTCGGTTATGGCGAAGGAGGAATGTTGACGGAAGCAGTGCGCAAGCGACCCTATTCCGTAGTTTTGCTGGATGAAGTTGAAAAAGCGCATCCGGATGTGCTGAATTTATTTTATCAGGTTTTTGATAAAGGCGTGCTCACGGACAGTGAAGGGCGTGAAGTGGATTTTAGCAATGCGGTGATTTTTTTAACCAGTAATCTCGCAACGCAGGAAATGACTGCGCTAACAAGTGCCAACCCTGAGATCAAAATCGCAGATTTACTCCCCGCAATTCGTCCCATTTTAAGTCAATGGTTTAAGCCCGCTTTGCTCGCGCGTATGAGTATTATTCCCTATTTTATCTTGACGGAAGCGATTTTACTGCAGATTATTGCGCTGAAACTAACCCATTTGCAGCAGCGCGTCTGGGTGCAATATCAGATTGAGTTAAAGTTTGCTGAAAAACTTTTGAAGTGGCTGGGCCTGCAATGCCAGGAAGCTGAAATGGGTGCGCGTAATTTGGATCTCGTGATTCGGACACAAGTTAGTCCCATCCTGTCTCAATATTTACTCGAGCATCTTGCAGATCGTGATTTCGCCCCTGCACTAAAAATGGATTTAACTACAAAAGGAGCCGTAGTGTTGCGCGAAGCATAGTCCCCCTCCTTCCTCGCGGAGGAGGGGGTGCGCTTGGGAGATGCTCAGATCTTTGTTATGATAGAGTTCATTGTGATATCGGGAGCATTGTGTGAGCACAAGCATACAAAAATATGAAGTACTGATCATCGGCGGCGGCGCAACAGGCTTGGGTTGTGCGGTGGAGTCGGCCTCGCGGGGTTACAAAACGATTCTGCTGGAGGCGCATGATTATGGCTCCGGCACCTCTTCTAAATCCACAAAATTAGTGCACGGAGGCATTCGTTACCTCGCCAATTTTGATTTTGCCTTGGTGCAGGAAGGGCTGGAGGAGCGGTATTATTTTTTAAAAAACGCGCCCCACCTCGCGCATGCACAGACGTATCTCATTCCCTTTCATAATCTGTTTGAAAAAATTCAGTATCATCTGGGGATTTGGTTGTATGATTTTCTCGCTAAAAAATTAAAGCTGGGGCGGAGTCGGTTTTTGTCTCAAAAAGAGACTTTGCAGGAGGCGCCGGATATGAATCCACAGCATATTCGCGGTGGGGGCATTTATTATGATGGCCAGTTTGATGATACGCGGATGCTGATTAGTCTGCTGAAGACCTTCGAGTCTCTGGGCGGGGTGGCGCATAATTATCATGCGGTGACGGAGTTTATTGAAGAGCAGGGGCGTATCATCGGCGTGAAAGTAGGCAACCAGGCCTTTTATGCCGATGTGATCATCAACGCCACGGGGACGTTTACCGATGCCTTGCTTAATCTTGCAGAGCCAAAAATCCAACATGAAACTGTGACCGCAGCGCAGGGAACGCATCTGGTGTTTAATCGTGAAGTCTTTGACTGTAAGCATGCCTTAGTGATCCCCAAAACCGTAGATGGGCGAATTTTGTTTGTGCTGCCCTGGCATGGCAAAGTCGTTGTCGGCACCACCGATGTGGAAGTGGATACGCCCAGTTTGAATCCACAGGCGCAGGATCAGGAAATTGACTTAATTCTCAATACCTTCAATCGATATTTGAGTAAAAAAGTCAGCCGTGCTGATATCCGTGCGATTTTCGCGGGTCAACGTCCGCTAGTCAAGCCGGCGCATGCACAGAATACGAAGAAGATCTCGCGTAAACATGAAATTTCCATGACTAAAAATGGCCTTATCACGATTGTCGGCGGCAAGTGGACCATCTATCGGCGGATGGGGCAGGACACGCTGGACTTTGCCGTGGCGCAGGGCCTGCTGAAACCCAGCATCTCGCGGACCAAAGACTTACCGCTGTTTGGTGCGACTTCCACACCCGAGCCTTATCCTTTAAGCGTTTACGGCACAGAGGCTGAAAAAATCAAAGCCATCCAAGTCGAAATGCAAAACTGGGAGCTGATCCATCCGCGCTTGCCGTATTATCAAGCGGAAGTGATGTATCAGATCCGGCATGAACAGGCCAAGACCGTCGAAGATGTCTTAGCGCGCCGCACGCGTGCAAGGTTTTTAGATGCCGAGGCAGCGCGTGAGGCAGAAAAAATCGTCGCAAAACTAATGAAATTTTAATTTTCAGAAAAAATATATTGCAATTTTAAATTAAAAAGTGTATTATTGTGGCCTTGGTTAAATAAAAAAGGAGGCTAATGTGGTCAGTGATAATCGTGATACGAATATGGGTGATACGAATATGGGTGGTGCGGGTATAGTATTCGGAGTGCTTGGTGGTGCAGTAGCTTATGCAGTGTTGGGAGGTTGGTGGACGGTGCTGGGTGCTGCGGTTGGAGCGATTGGTGGTTGCCTCCGGTGCACAACTCCATCTCAGTCAGAGGCGCCTGTGCCTGTGCGGAGTCCCTTCGAGCTTCTTCATCGGGGTAATCAGGAGGGGGCTAATCAGCCGCTTTTAGATGATTCGCCTGCCGTATAGCCTGTATCAGTCAGAACTGCATAATAAAACCCATCTGGACCTTTCTCGGTGGGAAAGAATTGTTTCTCGAAGCTGAGGATGGCATTTTTGTGTGTTTTGAGGAATCCGTGGATCAAGTCCGTATTTTCTTCTGGGAGAATCGAGCAGGTGGCGTAGAGTAAAATCCCCTGCGGCTTCAATAAGGGCCACAGATGTTCAAGCAGAGCGCGCTGTTGCTGCTGAAATTGCGCTATATCGGCCTCCTGCTTTAAAAAACGAATGTCGGGATGGCGGCGGATTACGCCAGTGCCGGAGCAGGGGGCGTCGAGAAGAATGCGGTCAAACGTCTGGAGTGGGAGAAAAATCTCAGCGCTATTGGCTGTCAGAACGGTGGCCTGCAGCTTGAGGCGATTTAAGGCGCTTTCGATTTGCAGGGAGCGGCTTTTTTTGTGATCGATGCAGGTTAAATCAATGTCCGCATATTCCAGCATGTGGCAGGCTTTGCCACCGGGTGCGGCGCAGGCATCTAATACTTTTTGGCCCGGCTGCAGATCCAGTAAAGTCGGTGCTTTTTGGGCGGCCAGATCCTGGACCGACACATAACCCTCTTGAAAATAAGGGAGGGCCTCAATCGGTACAGCTTGGGGTAAATACAGTGCATCGGGGAAGCCCGGGCAGATTTCAGCTTCAACGCCCTGTTCTTTTAACAATGCCGCATATTCTAGGGGGCTGGACTGACGTCGATTGACCCGGATAAAAAACGGCGGGTGTTGATTATTGGCGTGCAGAATCTGCTGCCATTGATCAGGATAGTGATGTTGCACGCGCTGCTGTAACCACGCAGGATGATTGGCGCGGATCCACTCGGGTGCAAGTGGCAGGGCCTCGCGTTGGCGATCGATTTGACGAAGGATGGCATTGACCAGATTGGCGGGCAGGCGTTGGGATTTGGCCAGTTCAACCGTTTCAAAAATGGCGGCATGACTCGGCGTGTCCAGGTGCAGCAATTGATAGGCGCCGATGCTCAAGACCAGGCTTAATAAGGGCTGAGGTTGCGGCTGGGTGAGAAAAGACTGGGTGATAAAATCTAATTCCAGTTTTTGTTTCAAAAAACCAAAACACAGGGATTTGACCCAGGAGATTTCAGAGGCCTGCAGTCCCGGTAAAACCTGCTGAAACGCTGCATCCAATGCCTGATTTTTTTGCAAAACCAGTTGTAAAATATGCAGCGCCGCAGCGCGGGGATTTGTGATTTTTGGCATTAATTCATGGTTTGATTGGCTGCATTCTGTTGCTTGCTTTGCCAATATAGGGCATCAAAATTGACTGGGCTCAGATTGAGTTCGGGGAAACTGCCGCGAAATACTGTGCTGGCGATCACGTCGCGTGCGTAGGGGAACAAAGTATTTGGGCAATACGCCATCAGCAAAGGATCCATTTGCTCAGCGGGAATATTTTGAAATGCAAAAATACCGGCTTGTTTGATCTCAATAATAAACGCCGTTGCATCTTGATTTTTTGCGGTCACTGTCATTTTTAAGACTACCTCGTAGTGCACATCATCTAATTTTTCATAGCTGGTATTCATTTCCATATTAGCTTCTGGGGCCCAATTTTGGTTGAAAGCCGAGGGAGAAGAAGGTGCTTCAAATGACAAGTCTTTCAAATACACTTTTTGGATATTAAAGCTGGGTTGGTTTTGGGTGTCGCTCATGATGGGGTCCTTGTGTTCATTCTGTATAAATTTGGTTGCTATTATGCCTGATAAAAACTAAAATGGGAACAATCGAGTTGGGGTGAGACATAATGCACTACTTTTTGCGTTTGCTATATTGCTTTATATTATGCGTGGGAACGCCTTCGCTCTATGCATCAGCGATTGCGGTGAGTCCTCTAAGTGTTGATTTAAGTCCAGAGGCGCGTTATCAAGATATTCAAGTGCGCAATGTTGGGACAGACACTGCCTATGTGCGTGTGGATGTGGCACGGATTCAAAACCCCGGGCAGGCCAATCAGACATTGATTCAGTTAAATGATAATCCATATCAGATCGGCTTGATTGTGACACCGAGCAAAGTAGTGATTCCGGTCGGCCAAACGCGGATTGTGCGGGTTTTATATGTGGGGCAGCCGCCGGTGTCGGATGTGGTGTATCGCGTCAAAATTTCACCCGTTACTGGCGAACTCGTCGCCTTATATGCAGGCAAGCAGCAACTGAGTGCAGGCGTGCAATTGGTGATTGCCTATGGGGTGTCGGTGTATGCACGCCCGCTTAAGTTGCAGCCGCAAGCTGTGGCAAAACGAGTGGGAACGAGTTTGACGCTCAGCAATACCGGCAATACTTCGGTCTTGATTACTTTGTGTAAACAGTGCACCGCGAGCGGCAGCTGCCAATCCTTGCCGGATCTGGTAAAGCGGTTATTCCCGGGGAATGTCGCGCAGCTCAGTTTGCAAAAAGCAGGGCCTTTACAGTGTCAAGAAGAAATTCTACATAATCAATTTGTTCCTTTTAATATTCAGTAGGAGAGTGAGGCGTGAAAAAGTTAAGTCAGTTTGTGTGTGTGGTGGGTCTGGGATTATCTGTGCAAGGCTATAGCCTCGAGGTTTCTCCTATGTTGATGTATTTTCATGCTGGCACGAATGTTCAGGATATTACGGTCAGCAATACCGATCAGGCCGTTGAGTATGCATCGGTAGTGCCGGTGTATTTGCCCAATATGGGACTGAGCACGGCCAAACCCGTTGCCTTTGATGGAACCAATCCCCAAACCTTTGGCTTGATGATTTCTCCGACTAAAATGGCGCTTCAGCCTGGTACGGCTCGTAAAGTCAGAGTGGTGAATTTGTTGAATAATGTCCCCGCTGATCGTGTGTATACTTTGACGATTAGCAATATTAATCCAACACAGACGGTGGTGAGTGAGGCGAATGGCTCCAGTGCGCAGATGAGCATGAGTTATGGTTATCAAATTAAAGTATTTGTCCTACCTGCAAATCCACTGCCTGTGGTGAGCGCGAAGCGCAATGGCACCAGTGTGACCATCACGAATACGGGCAATAGTTATATTTCATTGCGTTCAGGCCAATTGTGCGATAGTAGTGGCGATCATTGCAAGCCTTTAAGTAGCGACCTTGACTATCATGTTTTGTATGCAGGCAATACTTGGACCTATACTCTGCCTACTGCAGGTGTGGTCAAGTATAGCGGTGTGTATGCAGAAACCAAAAACATGGCAGTGAAATCTAATTAGGCGCGTGAACGGATGCAGCGCTGTGTCATCCTCGCGAACGCGGGGATCCAGTCAAACTGTGCTCTTTCATTCCTTAGCCTGAATAAAATCAGCTAAAATCCATTTGCTGCCACATTCTCTAAATTTAATCTGCAGGCGAAGACTGTCCAGCTCACCTTCAACAGCCAGGACAATGCCTTCGCCGAATTTATTGTGCTGCACATTCATGCCTAATTTCCAGGGATGCAGCGGCGCTGCCTGGACTCTTGCTGGAGTCGAGGTTTCGGCAAAACGAAAGCGCTTGATGGCAGGCGTCTGGCGAATCGATTCCATGCAGGCCCGGGGAATTTCCGTTAAAAAACGGGAGGGATGATGTGGCTTCGTTTCTCCATACAGGCGTCGCGATTCAGCATGACTGAGATAGAGAAGTTTCATGGCTCGGGTCATGCCCACGTAGCACAGGCGGCGCTCTTCTTCCAGGCGCACGGGGTCCTCCTGGCAGGCACGGCCGGGGAAGAGTTCTTCTTCCATGCCGACCAGAAAAACCGCCGGAAACTCTAAGCCTTTTGCCGCATGCAGTGTCATCAATTGAATCGCATCACCTACCAAGGTTTGATCGGTGCTGGATTCTAGGGTAGCATGGGTTAAAAATTCACTCAGGCTGGGCGTGTGGCCTTGTTTTTCCTGACTATGATAAAACTCTTCGACCGCATTAATTAATTCGCGCAGATTGTCCACTCGGCCTTGATTTTTTTCATCGGGCTCGGCTTGATAATAAGGGATAAGGCCACTGGCCTGAAGGATTTTTTCTAATTGCAGAGGAGCGGATAATTCTGCGATTTCATGACGCAGTCCACTGATCAGTGCTTGAAATTGGGCTAAGCTTAAAGCTGCACGCGGGGGCAAGGCCTGGCTTTGATTTAAAATAGACAGGCTTTGCCAGAGAGAGCGTTGATTGTGTTTGGCATCCTCTCGAATGAGGCTCAGCGTTTTTTCGCCAATGCCGCGCGCCGGAAAATTAATCACGCGCTCAAAGGCCATATCATCGCTTTGATTGAGGGTGAGCCTAGCATAGGCCAGGGTGTTTTTAATTTCAGCGCGATCAAAAAAACGTAAGCCGCCGTAGACGCGATAGGGAATCCGCCTTTGCAACAGGGCTTCTTCTAAAACCCGGGATTGGGCATTGGCGCGGTAGAGAATGGCAATTTCATCGGCTTTGTACTCGCCCTCTAAAAGATTTTCGATGGTGGAGACGACAAAATTAGCCTCGTCAACTTCATTAAAAGCCTGATAACGCTGAATCGGTGCACCTTGCGCGCCATCGCTCCACAGCGATTTACCCAGGCGACTATCATTGTTTGCAATCATACTATTCGCTGCATTGAGAATGGTTTGCGTCGAGCGATAATTTTGCTCCAGGCGAATCATCAGGCCGGGGAAATCTTTCTGCACTTTGTGGATATTTTCAATTTTAGCGCCGCGCCAACCGTAGATCGATTGATCATCATCTCCGACGACCAGCAGTTTGTTATCCGGGCCGATCAGCTGTTTCAGCCAGGCATATTGGATGGTGTTGGTATCCTGAAACTCATCTACTAGAATATGCTTAAAGCGCTCTTGATATTGCGCTTTCAGTGCTGCATTATTTTGGATAAGTTCGAAGCTTGCAAGCAGCAGTTCGGCAAAATCAATCACTTCATTTTTCTTGCACACTTGTTCATACAGTGCATACATTTCCTGCAGAGTGCGTCGGTAGAGATCCTGCGGATTAAATTTAAGTTGATGTGAGCGCAGGCCTTGTTCTTTCTGCTGATTGATAAAATGCTGAATCTTATCGGGCGAATAATACTTGTCATCCAGATTCTGATCTTTTAAAATACGTTTAATCAAGCGCGTTTGATCATCCGAATCCATCACCTGAAAATGCGGGGAGAGGCCGGCTTCCTGATAATGCATCCGTAACAAGCGATGCGCAATCCCGTGAAAAGTACCTAGCCATAAACCATGGCTTTGGACATTGAGTAGGGTTTCAATCCGATGTTTAATCTCGCGCGCCGCTTTATTGGTAAAGGTCACCGCCAGCATCTGATGCAGGCCTACGCCTTCATGCTGTGCCAGCCAGGCCATACGATGCACAAGCACCCGGGTTTTACCGCTTCCTGCCCCTGCTAAAATCAGCATGTGCTCAGGCGCAGCGCTCACCGCAGCGTGTTGTTCTGGATTAAGATTGTGGAGTAAAACGTCGGTCTGATTCATGCGTAGAGTCTAGCTTGAAATGGGATAGAACTCAAGCTGTTTATGCAAGTTTCACAGGATAGAACATTGACTGCTTTTTGTGAGCTTCCAGTCTGGTTTAAATGTTTGTTCGGCAAAAACCAGGGCCTCAGTTCCGTCTGGAGGCACTGCTGTTTCAGCAGTATCTGTTGCTACTGGAGGTGTAGAAGCAGGAGGTGGAGGTGTCTCTGGTGCAAGAGTAGGGGCCAATGCCTGGGTAGTATAAGTTGTTGCTAAAGTTGTAGAAGCGCGAAGAGCGTCTCTTATAGGGTTATTCCCTTTGCCAAATCTAATACGCCACGACTGCGTAACACTTTGCTCTCTGCGTAGTTATGCTTTAGTAGGACTTCGAGCAGTAATGCATGGCCTTCATGTTCCGTCAGAAGTATGCGTGCACCTCTATTAACGCGGATACTATAAATGGGCGGGTTGGCTGGTGTATTTAATTTTTCCAGTCTTAAGCTTGCGTAGTCGCCATCAAGCAGCTGTTTGATTTCATCTGCATATGCCGAAAATTCGATTGGATCTGCTAGCGCGCCTTTCCAATAAAATACTTTTTCAATGGACTTTAATTCAATTGAAAATAATTAATTTATGCTATCATGTTTGACAGGACGCGTCAAATTATAATATTAATATGGTGGTGTAAGAGGTGTATTGGTCGGAGTGACAGGATTCGAACCTGCGACCTCTGCTTCCCGAAAGCAGCGCTCTACCAAGCTGAGCTACACTCCGTGTGCGCCTGTTAGAGGCGGATGGGCATGATCACATAGACAGATTGACTGTTTTCGGGATCATGTAACAAAATGCTGCTGACATTGTTGGTCAGGGTCACTTTGATGTTTTCACATTCAAGAACGCTTAAGACTTCCATGAAATAGGTGATGTTGAAACCGATATCTACTTTTTCGCCGATGTACGCGACTTCGATTTCATCTTCTGCTTCTTCTTGCTCAGGATTATTGGCCATGAGTTTTAGGACATTGTTTTCGATATTGAGGCGCACACCATGATGTTTTTCGTTGGAAAGAATCGCGGTGCGTTGTAAAGCCTGGCGGAAGGCATCTTTGGGTACAATCATGATATTTTTGCCGGTGCTGGGAATGACGCGATTGTAGTCGGGATAACGGCCATCCACGAGTTTGGAGGTAATGATCATATCTTTTAAAGCAATCCGAATAAAATGCGAGCCTAAAATCAAAGTGATCGGCTCATCACTCACGCCTAAAATGCGCTGCAATTCCATAATAGTTTTGCGCGGAATAATCACCTGATGCACGCCTGGATGGCCCTGAATGGTTTCGCTGGTGAGCGCCAGGCGATGTCCGTCTGTGGCCACAGTGCGGATCATTTTTTCACTGACTTCAAGCAGGAGGCCATTTAAAAAATAACGCACATCTTGCTGCGCCATGGCAAATGCTGTTTTGCGAATTAAGTGGGCCAGTGTTTTTTCAGGAACTTGAATCATGGTTTGGCCGAGTTGGCTTTCCATAGCGGGGAAGCCTTCAGCGGGTAGGGTTGCCAGGCTGAATTTGCTTTTGCCGGATTTGATGATAATTTTATCGTTGCCCTCTGCTTTGATTTCAATCATGGATTGTTCCGGCAGATTTTTGAAAATTTCAAATAGTTTTTTGGCAGGAACAGTTGAAATGCCAGGTTCAGCCGGAGTGCTTAAAGTGATCTTGCTGATCAGTTCAATTTCCATGTCGGTGGCAGTGAGCTCAATGGTATCAGTATCTACTTTAATCAAAAGATTGGACAGGATTGGGGTGGTTTGTTTTTTATCCACAATATTGATAATGGCCTGAAGTGGCTTTAAAAGGGTCTCGCGGCTTACTGTAAATTTCATATTGCTCTCCTATTTAAGTCGATAAAATCCGCAGTAGATTTTGATAATCCTCTGCCATATTGCTATTGGTATCACGCAGGTCTTTGATCGTGCGGCAAGCGTGCAGAACCGTGGTGTGGTCGCGCCCGCCAAATGCAGCTCCGATCTCAGGCAGGCTATGGCTTGTCAGTTCTTTCGCCAAGCTCATGGCCACCTGCCGAGGGCGGGCAAAAGAGCGTGTGCGTTTGACAGACAACAAATCTACCAGCTTTATTTTAAAGTATTCTGCCACAGTCTTCTGGATGTTGTCGAGGGTGACCAGCTTATCTTGTAAAGAAAGCAGGTCGCGCAAAGTATGCCGAACAAAATCAATGGTGACTTCATGGCCGGTAAAATTCGCATTGGCGACGATGCGTTTGAGTGCGCCTTCCAGTTCACGTACATTGGAGCGAATTTTTTTGGCAATAAAAAAAGCGACATCATGGGGGAGGGTTAAGCCTACTTCGAGTGCTTTATTGATTAAAATAGCCACTCGGGTTTCAAGATCAGGTGGCTCAATGGCCACGGTCAGGCCCCAGCCGAAACGCGATTTAAGCCTTTCTTCCAGGCCGTGAATTTCTTTGGGGTAGCGGTCGCAGGTCATGACAATCTGCTGATGTCCTTCAAGCAGCGCATTAAAGGTATGAAAAAACTCTTCCTGCGTACGGTCTTTGCCTGCAAAAAACTGAATATCATCAATCAGAAGCGCATCCAGCGAGCGGTAATATTCTTTGAAAGTGTTGATGGAATTGCTTTGCAGGGCTTTGACCATATCGGCAACAAAGCGTTCGGAATGCAAATAAAGGATTTTCGCATCTTTTTTATTTTGACAAATCAAATTGCCGATCGCATGCATGAGATGTGTTTTTCCCAGGCCCACGCCCCCATATAAAAAAAGCGGGTTGTAAGCCTTGCCAGGATTTTCTGCCACTTGCAGCGCGGCGGCTTTCGCCAATTGATTGGATTTGCCTTCCACAAAATTATCAAAGGTAAAGCGGGGATTCAGCGCACTGTTCTGGACCACTTTGCTCTTTGCTGCGTGCGGTGCTGTCGTCGCCACGGGCGCAGTCACTGCCGGTGCATGATGGCCGATTTTAAGTTGAATGCTCTGATAATCACTGATCAATTGGAGGGTGTCGGTGATTTTTTGAAAATAATGGTCTCTAACCCAATCCAGCACAAAACGGTTTGGCGCATATAAAATAAATTCTTGATCTTTTTCTGAGGCATGCAGCGGCAGCAGCCAAGTTGCAAACTCGGTTGCAGGCAAGTCATTTTGCAATAAATTTAAACAGCTTTGCCAGGTGCTCATTCAGCCTAATTATTTTTTCAAAAGGAAGTCATTCTAGCAAAAAAATCGGTTCATACGGAAGGGCGAGATTGAAATCGAAAATGATTGGCGTGCGATGAGGGCTAGACATTCGAAATAGAAACGGGTAAAATGCACATCCTGTTACCGACGTGGTGAAACTGGTATACACGCCACCTTGAGGTGGTGGTGGGGCAACCCATGAGAGTTCGAGTCTCTCCGTCGGTACCATTTCTTTGTTTTTTCAATGGCTTAGTCATGTATTTCGCACCAAATTTACAGCTTCTTCAATAATACTTTGGCGCTATGTTAATATATAGCCATGAATAGCGAAAGGTAATATTATGATTAAGCCGCAAGACTGCATGCTTTTGTTAAAAATAGTCGTTCATGCCAATGAGGGCTCACTGGAGCGCATGTCTCAAAATGAACTGGCAGCACGTCTTTGCTATAGTTCATCCGAAGTGCATGCTGGATGTAAAAGACTTCAGGCTGCAGGGCTTCTAAGAGAAAAACCTGCTTATGAAGCTGGAGTATGGACACATAATTATCAGCCGGGCGTAGAAAAGGCTTGTCATCCAATGATGAAAACTGTGAACGAGAACTCTGCGCCACGTTTCAAATACGTGCCTATTTTGAATGCAGTCGAGGAGTTTTTGGTTCATGGTGTGAAATATGTTTTTCCAGCAGTGCTGGGCGAATATACACGTGGCATCCCTACCGCGATAGCTGCCCCTGTTTTTAAAGGGAAAATCATGCTTGGAGGTGAGCCTATTCCGGTTTGGCCTTATGCTGAAGGGCAGGTGTCAGGTCAAGCCTTGGAGCCGCTCTATAGCTCTATTCCGGTTTCTATAAGTAAATATCCTGATCAAAAATTTTATGATTTGTTGGCAGTCGTTGACACACTGCGGCAAGGTGGAGCACGTGAGCGAAACCTTGCTATTCAAATGCTTTCAGCCTGGTTTCCGAAGGAGGGGTAAATTATGCTATTGCCAGTGAAGTCTGCCAATCTTGCAATGCTTGCGTTTGTGTCGGAAAAATTTGGAGACTTGTGCAGTGATGTCGTTTTTTTGGGAGGCTGCGCTACAGCATTGCTGATTTCTGACGCTGCTGCGCCTGATCTGCGGCATACTCTGGATGTGGACTGTATCATCGATGTGATTTCTTTGGGGCAGTATAGTCGTATTGAACAGAGATTGCGTGAGAAGGGTTTTTCACAGCGAATGATGGAGTCGGTGATTTGCCGTTGGTATTTCGGAGAGTTGATTCTGGACATTATGCCCACGGATGAAAAAATTTTGGGATTCAGTAATTGCTGGTATAAAGCTGCGATAGATCACAGGGCGACAATAGCCTTAACGCAGGAGCAGAATATTCATGTGGTGACAGCACCGTATTTTCTGGTCATCTTCTTAACGCCGGAAACATTAAAATTTCCTCACATTTTGTAAACTGCAATATACAGAATGTAAGGGAATTTTGCAAAAATAAGCTGCTAGCAAAATAGCTTGCAAAAAAAACTTGGACATGGTAGAATGCGCTATAGTTTAAATAATATATAACTGAAACATGACGACAATACAGCGTTCCACAATTTCTCTCATTACGATCCTCCTTCTTACGAAGGGCGGTCCGGACGCTGCTATTTGATTTATTTGAATAGTATCCTCTAAAAACCGCCCTGATTCTGGCGGTTTTTTTATGTCTTTAATTTTCCAAAATGAACAGAGGATACGAATCATGAGTACAGGTAGTCAAATTATTATTTTCGATACGACATTACGTGATGGAGAGCAATCTCCGGGCGCAACGATGACACAAATGCAGAAAATGGCGATTGCACGCTCTTTGGATGAAATGGGCGTGGATGTGATTGAAGCAGGCTTTGCGATTGCTTCAGAAGGGGATTTTCAGTGCATTCAAGCGATTTCTAAAATCGTTAAAAATGCGCAGGTCTGCAGTTTGTCACGTGCGATCAAAAAGGATATTGAGGTGGCAGGGCGCGCCATTCAAAGCGCAGTGCGGCCGCGGATTCACACCTTTATTTCAACCAGCAAAATTCATATGCAGCATCAGTTGAAAATGTCTCAGGACCAGGTCTTGGCAGCGATTGATGAATCCGTCCGATATGCACGGCAATTCTGTGATGATGTGGAGTGGTCTGCCATGGACGCCACGCGCAGTGAGATTGATTTTTTGGCTAAAGCCATTGAGATCGCGATCAATGCGGGTGCGCGGACGATTAATGTCCCCGATACCGTCGGCTATGTTTTTCCTCATGAATATGCAGCGATGATTCGTGCGATTAAAAACAAAGTGCCGAATATCGATCAGGCGATTATTTCGGTTCATTGTCATAATGATTTAGGCTTTGCGACTGCTAATTCTTTGGCCGCGATTGAAGCCGGCGCACGTCAGGTTGAATGTACCATCAACGGCATTGGTGAACGCGCAGGCAACGCAGCCTTGGAGGAAATCATCATGGCGATGCAAACACGTCAGGATGTCATGTCCTACCAGACCCATATTGATAGCACCAAAATTTTGGCGATTTCTAAGCAAGTTGCGGAGAGCACCGGTTTTGCTGTGCAAAAAAATAAAGCGATTGTAGGGGAAAACGCCTTTGCCCATGAGTCCGGTATTCACCAGGATGGTGTGTTAAAAGCGCGCGAGACTTATGAAATTATGCGTCCTGAATCCATCGGCTTGGATCGCTCTATATTGCCGCTGGGCAAGCATTCTGGCCGTGCGGCATTTCGGGAAAAATTACAGGCATTGAAGATCGAAAGCTCTGAATTAGAGTTTGAATCTTTTTTTGCTCAGCTGAAAGCAATAGGAGACCGACAAAAAATAATTTCTGATGCTGATATAATCGGCTTTATTCGCGCTGAGAGGGGGTGCTTATCATGATGTCATACAATAAAAAAGCAGAGTCTATCTGGATGAATGGCGAATTTATGCCTTGGGAAGAAGCCTGGGTTCATAGCATGAGTCATGGCCTGCATTATGGCACCGCTGTCTTTGAAGGCGAACGCGCTTATGAGGGTAAAATTTTCAAGTCCATCGAACACAGTGAGCGCTTTCATCGTTCGGCTGAAATGCTGGACATGACAGTAGATTATAGCGTGCAGGAACTGCATGAAATCAAGATGGAATTGTTGGCTAGAAATGGGTTGACGGAGGCGTATATCCGCCCGATTGCCTGGAGAAATGTCGAAAATTTAAGTGTGGCCTCGCATCAGTGCAGTGTCAACGTCGCGATTGCTGCCTGGAAATGGGGAAATTATTTTGGCGCAGTGAATGTTTTTGACAAGGGCTTGAAATTAATGTGGGCAGACTGGATCCGCCCTTCTCCAGAAATGGCGCCCGTTGCAGCCAAAGCATCCGGTTTATATATCATGGGGAGCTTAAGCAAAAATAAAGCTGAAAAGCAGGGATTTCACGACGCCTTAATGCTGGATTATCGCGGCTATGTTGCTGAATGCACAGGGGCTAATTTTTTCATGGTGCAAAACGGGGAAATCCATACGCCCACAGCGGACTGTTTTTTGGATGGCATCACGCGCCGCAGCGTCATTGAAATTGCCCGCAACAAAAAAATACCGGTGATTGAACGGCATATCTGGCCGGATGAAATCAATTTTGCCGATGAAATATTTATTACGGGTACGGCAGTCGAAGTGTGTCCGGTTGGACAAATCGGTAAACAAAGCTTTAAAGTGGGCACCATCACCAAAATGATTGCAGGTGAATATGCGGCCTGGGTGAGGAGATAAATCATGGCGACCTTATACGATAAAATTTGGAACGCGCATTTTGTCTGTGCTAAATCCGATGGCACCAGCTTGATTTATATTGATCGGCATCTGGTGCATGAAGTGACAAGCCCTCAAGCCTTTGAGGGCCTGGAGCGCGCGGGAAGGCCCGTGCATCGTCCTGAAAGCATTATAGCCGTCTGTGACCACAATGTGCCGACCGCACATCGGCGTCAAGGGATTGCGGATGCGGAATCACGCATTCAGGTCGAAACCTTAAAGCATAATTGCGCAAAGCATGGCATTCGTTATTTTGATTTGAATGATAAGCGTCAGGGCATTGTGCATATTGTCGGCCCGGAACAAGGCTTTACCTGGCCTGGCATGACGATTGTCTGTGGTGATAGTCATACCTCTACCCATGGCGCGTTTGGGGCTCTGGCTTTTGGCATTGGCACAAGTGAAGTCGAGCATGTGTTGGCAACGCAAACCCTTCCCTTGTACAAAGCTAAAAACATGCGCATTCACATTGAGGGGAACTTAGGTTTGGGCGTCACCGCGAAAGATCTGATTTTGGCTGTGATTGGTCAAATTGGCACAGCGGGAGCGAATGGTCATGTGATTGAATATACCGGTGAGGCGATTCGCAATTTATCGATGGAAGCGCGCATGACCCTGTGCAATATGTCGATTGAAGCCGGTGCGCGTGCAGGCCTGATTGCACCTGATGACACGACGTTTGCCTATTTAAAAGGGCGGCCCATGGCGCCGCAGGCGTGGGATCAGGCGGTAAAATATTGGCAGACTTTGTTTGCCGATCAAGACGCAGTGTATGATCAAGAAGTCAAAATCAATGCCACAGAGATTGCGCCGCAGGTGACGTGGGGCACCAGCCCTGAAATGGTTTTGCCCATCAGTGGCGTGGTGCCCGATCCCCGTCAGGAAAAAAATGCAATCAAACAGGCATCCATCGAACGTGCTTTGAATTATATGGGCTTGACGCCAGGCGAAGCTTTGGATCAAATCAAAATTGACAAGGTGTTTATTGGGTCCTGCACCAATGGCCGCATTGAAGATTTACGCGCTGTAGCCAAAATTGCCCAGGGCAAAACCGTGGCAAAAACAGTATATGCGATGATTGTGCCCGGCTCTGGATTAGTCAAGGCACAGGCTGAGCAGGAAGGTCTGGATGTGATTTTTAAAGCCAGCGGCTTTGACTGGCGCGAGCCTGGGTGCTCGATGTGTCTCGCTATGAATGCCGATAAACTGAACCCCGGAGAACGCTGTGCCTCCACTTCAAATCGCAATTTTGAAGGGCGTCAGGGGCAAGGCGGGCGCACGCATTTGGTCAGCCCGGCGATGGCCGCAGCCGCTGCTATTGCCGGACATTTAGTGGATGTCAGAACCTTTGGAGACAATCATGCAAGCATTTAAAACCGTAACCAGCATCATCGCACCGATCTCCATCGCCAATGTCGATACGGATATGATCATCCCTAAACAATACTTGAAAACGATCAAGCGGAACGGCCTGGGGCAGTTTTTGTTTGCAGAGATGGGCGAGAATTTTATTTTGAAAAATCCAGCCTATCGTCAAGCAGAAATCATCGTTGCCGAGGAAAATTTTGGCTGTGGCTCCAGTCGGGAACATGCGGCCTGGTCTTTGTTAGACTTTGGCATTAAAGTGATTGTGGCACCCAGCTTTGCGGATATTTTTTACAGCAATGCCTTTAAAAATGGCCTGTTGCTGATTACCCTGCCACGGGCGAGCTGTCAGGATTTATGCCAAATTCAGGGGCCGGTGACAGTAGATTTAGAGGCCCGGAAAATAGCCGATTTCTCTTTCGATATCGATGAACAACGCCGACAAACCCTGTTAGAAGGCCTGGATGAAATCGGTGAAAGCTTAAAATATATCAAGCAAATTAAAGCCTTTGAGGAGCAATATTGTGAAAAAACAAATTTTAATTCTGCCCGGTGATGGCATTGGGCCTGAAGTAGTCCGTGAAGCCTGCAAAATTTTTGCCTGGTTTAATGCGCAAGGCACGCATCAGTTCGAACTGACTGAGGGTTTAATCGGCGGCGCAGCCATTGATGCAACTGGCGCCCCCTTGCCTGAAACCACGATTGCCGCTGCCAAAACTGCAGACAGTGTTTTGCTGGGAGCAGTCGGTGGGCCAAAATGGGAAAATTTACCTGCTGCCATTCGTCCAGAAAAGGGTTTATTGCAGATTCGCAAAGCCCTGAACCTGTATGCCAACCTGCGCCCTGCCGTATGTTTTTCGGCATTAGCCGATGCCTCGCCCTTGAAAAAAGAGTGGGTGTCTGATTTAGACTTAATGATTGTACGTGAATTGACGGGTGGCATTTATTTTGGAGAACCGCGCGGCATCGAGATACAAAATGGCGAGCGCAAAGCCTTTAATACCATGGTGTATACAGAATCAGAAATAGCGCGGGTTGCACGTGTGGCCTTTGATTTAGCCCGTGTGCGGGGTCAAAAAGTCTGCTCTGTGGATAAAGCCAATGTGCTGGAAGTCTCGCAATTATGGCGAGAGGTCGTCCAAAAAGTACATGATCAGGATTATCCCGATGTGGTGCTTTCTCATATGTATGTTGATAATGCGGCCATGCAATTGGTGCACCGTCCTAAGCAGTTTGATGTGATGCTGACCTCCAATTTATTTGGGGATATTTTGTCAGATGAGGCCTCGATGTTGACGGGTTCTTTGGGCATGTTACCCTCGGCTTCCTTCGGCGATCAATATTCGCTGTATGAGCCTATTCACGGCAGCGCGCCGGATATTGCAGGTAAAAACATTGCTAATCCTTTAGGGACGATTTTGAGTGTGGCAATGATGTTCAAATATAGCTTTAAATTGGAGCAGGAAGCAGCACAGATTATGCGAGCAGTAGAGGCGGTTTTGAGGCAAGGAATTCGGACACGTGATATTGCTGAAGCAGGATTTGCAGCAGTGTCAACAAAAGATATGGGAAATCATGTGATTGCGCAGCTGCAATAAAATCTTGCACTTTGATTGGCATGGTGTTTTTATTGGAATATAATCATTACATGGGCGGTTTGTTGAAAATGAGGGGGTGAAGGCATGTTTATATGGCTCTTGAAGCCGAGATCGAATCTCTTTCTGTATGCACTGTGTCTGCTGATTGTAGGTCTATGGCTTTGTTTTTTATGTGGCCCTCATTTTTCATGGTTGGGCTATCGTAATGGCTCGGGGGATTTGGCGCAGCATTTTTCCGGTTGGTATGCTTTTGTGGGAGAACCCTGGCATTTTCCATTGCTTAAAATCAATTCCTTAGATTATCCTACTGGAACGAATCTTTCTCTCACAGATAGCATTCCGCTGTTTGCGCTTTTTTTTAAACTCGTGCGGGGGATGTTGCCTGCCGACTTTAATTATTTCTCGATTTTTTTTCTTTTTTGTTATGTGACGCAAGCCATTGCAGCCACCACTTTAGCGGTGAGTTTGCGGCAGCGGAATATTCTTGGAGTTATTGCCTTTACACTTTTTGCCATTACTACGCCTGTTTTTACGCATCGGCTGATTGGAAATGATTCGCTCGCCTGTCAAAGCTTGATTCTGTTTGCGTTGGCGCTGTACTTTTTTAATCACCAGCAACGATGCGCTTTACGGCAGCTGCAGGTTTATTTTGGCCTCCTGATTTGCCTGAGCTTGCTGATTCATCCTTACTTGACTGCCATGTGTTACCCGTTTTATCTGATTAGTCTCTATGAGTTTAAACAAGCGCAGCCCTTGCAAAAAATACTTTCAGGGTTTTTATGCGTGAACCTGATCATTGCCGTAGAATTTCTTATTTTTGGACTGGGTACATTCAATGAGGCCGTTGGATTTGGGGCCTGCAATATGAACTTTCTTGCGCCCCTCTATGGAGGCTATTTTGCGCATGGCTCTATTTTTATCTGGCGCTATCAGGAAGAGGGCTTTGCCTATTTAGGACTCGGCTTGATTGCCTTGATTGGCTACGCTTTTTATTTGCTTAAAGCGCAATTTCAAACCGTGATGTACGCGTATTGGAGTCTGTTCTGGCTGAGTATTTTGTTTTTAATCTATGCGACTTATGGGTCCATTGATTTTGGGCACTTTGAATTAGTTCGATATCGCGTCCCTTTCTTTTTTCTCACCGAAGATTTTCTGGCAAATGGGCGTTTTTTCTGGCCCTGCACCTATATTTTACTGAGTTTTGCGGTAGCTACCCTTCTGAAAAAAGCACCTAAAATGGCCTGTATCGTTTTGCCTGGATTACTTGCCCTGCAATTATTCGATGTCAGCCCTTATACCGCAGGCGTAAAAGCATCGTTGCAGAATATTTTTGTCTCCAACAATACGCCTGCGAATATCATGATCATGAGTAAAATGAAGCAAGCTAAGCTCATCATTTACTATCCAAGATTCAACTGCAATACCATGAGCAAACAGGAGTATGCATTATTGATTCAGACGCAGTTACTGGCAGCCTATAGTCATACACCGATCAATACCGCCTATACTGCCCACGCAGGGATTGCAGGGCCTCAAAACTGCGGAGATGATAGCCCGAAATTGGCCGCCATGTCACCGCAGCTCCTCATTGCAGAGGTGGCGGACCCTTCGCCCACCATGCGTAACATACTTCGTACTGATCCTGCAAAATGTAGTGTGATTGGCGCTGTTTATTATTGCGTCTATTCAGCTATGGAATAAAATGCTAAAATGCCTTATTTGAAATAAAGAGGGGCTCAGGTGGCTCAAGATCAAGGGCATCATGATGCATCTGCACGACTTGAGGCGCTCAATCCTGCAGAGTCATTTATTGTGGAGGCGCCGGCGGGCTCGGGGAAGACGGATCTGCTGGTCAAGCGTTATTTGAAGTTGCTGGAAACGGTGCAGCGGCCGGAGGAAATTCTGGCGATTACGTTTACGCGAAAAGCGGCGCGGGAAATGAAAGAGCGGGTGTTGGCAGAACGCGCACCAGTAAATCCCGACCAAATTCTGGATCCGTATCAGATGATGACGATCGATTCTTTTTGCCGCATGATTGTGAGTCTGGCTCCTTTGAAAAGCCCGGTGTTGACGGCTTCGATGCTGGAAGATGACATGCCCCTGCGGCAGGCATTTTTAGATAGTTTGTTAAATCTGATCGCGCAGCAGGACGAAGGCGCGGCAGATCTCTGTGCCTTATTTCAGTATTTTGATAATCAACTGGTGACGGTGCGAGACCTTCTTTTTGATCTCTTAAAGAGTCGGGAAGAGTGGCTGCCGATTGTGTTGCAGGCGCGTCAGCATGGTGATGCGGCTGCTTTGCAGCAGAAGTGTATTCAGAAACTCCAGGAAGCGGCCTGGCAGGAATGGCTAAGTCTGGAGCCCGCTGCGTACCGGGAATCGTTTGGCGAGGAGCGCAATTTAAAAGCGATTGCTGAGCGCATTTTGACGCAGAAAGATGAAGTGCGAAAGTGTATCAAAGAAGAAGTCCCGCCGGCGTTTGTGGATTTTTTGATAAAGGTGAAGCGTTTGCCTGAGGCGTCCATGTCCGCGACCAGCCTATTGCCGATTCTCTTGCGCCTGTTGCCCCTGGTTGCCGCACATTTGCAGGTTTTGTTGCAGGAAAAACAATGGACGGATTTCCATGATATTGCG
>CAMARA010000007.1 GCA_945860585.1 Francisella tularensis subsp. holarctica
CAATCATATCCAAAACAATAGGCCGTCAAAAAAGACCTTCTGAACCGCGAATGATCAAGCGGCGCGCCAAAGCCTTCCCTCGCCTTCAAAAATCCCGGCATTTGTACCGTGAAAATCTCGCATGAGGTGGCTTAACTTAGCAGCATTAATTTATAAGGTAGTCTTATTGTTGAATTGTACATTTACTTTCTCCACATTTTTGCATTACTTTATTATATAGTAAAACAAAAAAATAGTAAAGCATTTATTTAATTAAATTATTGAATGCGTCTTTAAGGGGGAGGAGGTTCTTGCTCGGCCAAGTACTTAGCCAAAAACTCGTCAATATCTCCAAATGTAAATGCATATTTAATTGACTCAGCTACTAGGTCGGTGTTATTAACGGGCATGCCAGCCCCAGCCCCAGCCCCCGCCATGGCTCCGGCCCCAGCTCCAGCTGCAGCTGCAGCCCCAGCCCCAGCTCCAGCCCCCGCCATGGCTCCGGCCCCAGCTCCAGCTCCAGCCCCCGCCATGGCTCTGGCCCCAGCTCCAGCTCCAGCCCCCGCCATGGCTCCGGCCCCAGCTCCAGCTCCAGCTCCAGCCACCGTAGCGCTGTAATCTGGGGTATCTGTGATTTCTCGAGTCAGCAAGCTAATCTCTGCTGAGCTAAAAGGACTCTCTCCTAAGCGTTCAAGGCAGTAATGTCCAAAATGGGGTTTGCCATTAAAAACAGGCTTGGGATCTATATTGTGACGTGACAAAAAATGATAAAAATCAAAGCTTATCTGCCTCATCAACCCAGCAGGTGTGAGTGTGCTTTGTTGGGATGCTTCATTCCAATTCGTGTAATGGAGGGGCCACTCATTTTTTGTGATCGTCTTAATCATGTTGGGTGGAAGTTTGGCAATCAGGTCCAGCGCACATTTCAAAATCATGGCTTTTTGCAAGTGTACCTTTAATCTGTTTAATCTCTCTGGATCGTTTGCGTCTGCAGCAGTCCTCCATTCACGCAAATCAGTTAAGTGCGGAAATTGTCTAGAGAGGGCTTCGCTATTTAGAATATGTTGGCTGGTTCCTTTGCGGCCTTTGCGCCCTGTTCTTCCGTCCGCCTGTTCGCGCGTCCGTTCATGCATGGCTTCGGTAATAATGACGGCTAGCCCCCCGTTTAACTCTGCCAGTGAAGTGGGTTTAATATCCGCACCGCGGCCTGCAATTTTGGTTGCAATGGTAATGTATCCAGGTTTTCCTGCGCAGGCCAAAGTGTCCTCTGGAAAATCACCCTGTCCATCGTAATATTGAATCTGCCGGGGTCTGATTTTGTTTAATTGCGCATAGAGCTGGCGTACTTCTTCAATGGTCTCAACCATGACGAGTACAGGGCGATTGGATGTTCGAGAGGCGAGCGTGATTGCAGTCTCTAAAATAGCTTGAGTATGTTGTTTTGCGTTAGCGGTCAAGACATCTGGTAAGAGTTGTGTTTTCTTTTCATGGCAACGGGGGGAGTCGTAGAGAAACGTTCCAAGTAAGGTTTCTAGCGCTTTGCGGTCGCTTGCATTGCCGAGCGTACCTGTCATGCCATGAATAGTGGAATACTGATTGACAAAATTGATGCGATTATCACTGGCAATTATTTTTTGTTCCCCTTCTGGCTGGAGGCCTTCTTTTAACTCAACAAAGGCATAGACCAATTTGTCCCAGCGCATGCCATGACGAAGCATTGTCGACAATAATGACTTTATTTCTTTGAAGAATGTAGTCTTTGTCGCGCTGTAAACAATGCGCATAGTGGACTTGAGAGAGTAACTCGTCCGCTTCAGTTGCAGGGATATCAATTCCTATATGCATACGGAGATGTTCACTGAGGTGCTGTCCTGTTTTTGAGCCATATAAATATTCTTGATAGAATTTAAATACACAGGGAAGTAGCTTTTGATGGCGGAAGCTATCTTGATAGAGTGCTGAAAGACGCGTGTCATTGAATGCTTCATCTAGAACGGTATCGGCCTCATCAAGGATGAGATGGGTGTTTTGCAGGGATGCAGGTTTTCCCTGTACTTTCTCGATTAGATTGGAAAATTGAAAATTCTCCATACATCCATAGACGACTTGTTTTGAGAGGGCGGATGGATCGCTGATGTGGCTGCACATAGACACACTGCTTACGCCAAGATTTTGATAAAATTCAAAAAATAGGGATTGTGGGGTTATAAGGATTCCTCTGAAGAAGCTTCGTCTGCGTCTAATTCACAAGAGGTTAGGATTGAATTTGTTGCTGATAAAACCAATAATTCTTGGCTTCATGTCATGAAGAATCTCCCCACAGCCGATGCAGCAGGCTCATTGCTGCCATCTAGTGTTTCCCCCCTGGTACCATGCGAACTGCATGTGGTCAATGTTCTGCCAACAGAAGATGCTCGCTGCAAATCAAGGGATGAAAAGGCGGTTTATTATGGTGTGCTAGGTGGTCCTTCGTGTGGCATAGATTTGTACTGCATTGATTCTTCTGGAAAAGAAAAAAAGATTCCAGTTGCAGCTATTGGACTTTTAGCTGATTTGAAGAAAGAACATGGCCAGATTAGGGATCGTGAGAAATTGAAAGGGAATGAGGTTCATAATTTTAGTAATGGTTTAATTTTGCAGTTTGATGCACATGGCATGCAGAGAGTGATCCATAGTCATTTGTATCGTTCTAGAGAATTCCTCTTAGCAGGAGACTTTATTGTACGTGTTGCTGACGCTGAGACGGAAGCCGTAAAGAAAGTTGAATTGTATTTTGTAAAGTCATTAGCGGAGTTGATGCCTATTCAGATTTCCAATAACGTTCTTTTGTACAAAACTATTGAGCAATTGTTTCTTAAGGAGACTTTCCATGCGAGCGCCGTGAGTATGCTTGAAGTGGTTATGAAGCAGGAGAGTGGATTTTCGAGGCAGTTAACTAGGGGTGTAGTAGATCGCTTGCTGGCAGAGACCGAGTATTCAGGTGGTGTTTTGTTGATGCCGCCATGGTCACTCCTTGAGTTTGATAAAATCATTATGGAGTATATAGTGAGGCCCATGTTGGGCTATATTCGTCCTTGCACGCCTGCGGGTGATGAGATTTCAGAGTTGCCGATTCTGGAATACAAGGATTTGTTAGGTGCTTCTCATAATGATTTTAAGCGAGTAATTGATGCTCCCTTACCTCTGGGGCTGGTCTTGGATTTAATGCATGTGTTTTTAATAAAAGTCAGAGAAGTATTGGGGTTATGCTATAGGCAGGAGCCTATGTCTTTAGTTTTTCGTCCGCCTGCTACGGAGGGTCCATTGATGGCTTTCGGCCGTCAAGAGGGGGGCGGTGCTGCTGAGGCGTCAACCACTGGGGACGTCCCAGTAGACACACGTGCAGTCAGGACCATCAGCTTTATTGCACCCTCATACAATCCAAGTGATTCAGTGTCGACAGCGCAAACAAAAACAAATATGAGTAGATTTTAGTTTATAGAAAAAGGAGCGTAATATGATGGGGGTGGATTGGTGGTGCGGTGACGAGCCTTTTTTGTATAGTCAAGAAGAGAGAAGTACACCTCAAGAAGAGGCCCCCAAGGTCATAGGGAATTCGCCTGCAAAAGAAGCGGATGGTGACGCTGGGAGTTTGTCTATTATTTTGAGTCTGGATGTGTCGCTACCTACTGAGAAAATTGTGCGGCCACAACCTTCAGAAGCGCCTCCAAAAGCGCCTCGAAAAGCGACTCGGGTGGTTGTTCGTCAAGTTCAAGATCTAGTTGTTCAAGTTTATCAAACAGGATTAAATAATCTTCAGGTGATCCAAAATGCTCCAGCGGATGGTGAAGGTGGTGATGAAGAGGAAGTTCTACAGCTGCATACAGGCGTTTTTGCAGGTGCTTTTTTAGATTTAGATGATGGCAAGGTTGCAGCAATTGTAGCAGAGATGTCAACCGATACCAAAAGCCCTACTCAGGCAGAATCGTCACACCTTTTGTATCGAGGCGGGCCGAGCGTAACTCCAGACCCTTCAGAGAGGGCAGGGCCTGTTTGATCTGATCCATGCTGGCGAAGGCCATGACGACGCCCGCTGCGGTGCCGCTGATTGCGCCGGCACCACAGATTTTGGCGGCAATATCGGCTTGCTTTAAGCTTTGAATCAGGGTTTGAACTCTGAGCGGGACGACACCCAGCGCCTCGAGGAGGCGTTCATTTTCAGTAATGGCTGTTTTAAAGGCGCTGAAATCCTGGGTCTGCATCGCTTGAATCATGGCCTGACTCACAGCATGAAAGGCTTGAATGCGTTGCGGTTCCTGCTGAAAAGTGGCTTTAGTATGGCTGACACATTCACCGGTTGTGGATGCGGGTTTGCCGGTTAAAATCAGAGTAAAAGGAAAGTCGGGCCAATCTAAAGGCGTGGTGGTTTTGTCATGACAAAATTGCACGCAGCCGCCCTGCGCACTCACATAAATATCCAAACCGCTGGAGTGGCCATGCTGCAGATTTTCAGCGGCGAGATTGAGGTGAAAGAGTTCATCGCGGCTGAGATTTTTTTTGCTATGCTGATTGAGGGCAAAGTTCAAGCTGACAATTGCTGCGGCCGAGGAGCCCATGCCATAGCCGCTGGGAATATCAGAATGCGTGTGCACCGATAAGCCATCCTGCATTTTGAGATTGAGTTTATCGATAAACGCGCTGGCGGTGTATTCGAGTAAATGAAAGGGCTCGGTCAACACTTTGCGGATGCTGTGTTCGCCTTCTAGAAAACGGTGATAGTCCGCCTGCACTTTGGCTTTAAAACGGCGTAAATGCTGGAGCGTGCGCATGCGCTTATGTTCCAGATTGGCAAGATCAAATAAAACCCGCGGCAGACTTTGGTTGCTGACCGTGGTTTTACAATAAATATTGATTGCCATCGCAATCGCAGGGACTCCATGCAAAATAGCGTGCTCGCCGCTTAAAATGAGTTTAGCGGGCGCTCGGGCCGTGATTTTTTTTAATGACATGCGGCCTCATAGACACGCTGATGGTTTTTAATGGCGGCCAATCGAAATGCACCGCGTTGCACTTTAGGTAGTTCAAGATAGCTGCCATCTTTGGGGTAAGCATATTGATAGGCGGCTTCATATTCTGCGAGATTCATGTCTTCGCGGGCTGCAAGCAAACTTTGATGGGAGGCCGTTAAGAGATATTTAGCATAGTTAGGCAAGACGCGGGCACTAAAAAATTCACCGATACACCCCGAGCCATAGCTATAAAAGCCGAGGCGTTTTCCGGCTAAATCTGTGCGATGTTCCAACAGAGACAGGAGGCCGAGATAAAGTGAGGCCGTATAGCAGTTGCCGATGGTGCGGCTGTAGCGGAGGCTATCTGCCAGGGAGTGCGCCATTTCAGCATCGGTCGGGCGGGGTAATTGATTGACCAGCGCCAGTTTTTGCAGGGCTTTTTCAGCGAGGCGCGGAATGGGAATGTGAAATAAAAAATAATCATGATCCGCATAGGTGCGGCCGGTCTGTGCGTGATAATCTAACCAGGATTCCTTGAGGGCCTTGAGATAGAGTTCGCAGGAGTATTTGCCGTCTACCAGTGCTTCATCGCGATAATTTGGCCGCCAGAAATCCATGGCTTCTTCGGTGTAAGTGCCGGATCCCGTTTCAAAAGCAATGAGTTGCGGCTGCGCGGATAACACCAATGCCACCGCACCGCCGCCTTGAGAGGGCTCTCCCACCGTGCCTAAACCGTAGCGGGCGATGTCTGAGGCCAGGATCAGTGCTTTTTGATCGGGATGACTTTTAAGCCAGTCGAGCGCCAGCATAATCGCGCCGGTCGCACTATAGCAGGCTTGTTTTAGTTCGAGGATCCGACAGCGGGGTGAGAGCTGAAGCAGGCGATGCAGATACAAGCCTGCGGCTTTGGATTGATCAATGCCGCTTTCGGTTGCAAATAAAACCAAGCGGATATCTTGAGCATCTATCCCTTGTAATGCCTGTTGTGCGGCATTGGCGGCCAGGGTGACAATATCCTCATCCGGAGAAGGAACCGCCATTTGATACTGCCCGAGACCAATATAATATTTATCCTGCGCGACATTGCGTCCAGCCGCTAAAGTGGCCAAGTCAATGAAGTGGCGGGAGGTATAAAACGAAGCGGATTCAATCCCAAATTGCATCATGCACGCACATATTTTCGTTAAGTTTAATCCGACGCAGTATACGGCCTTTACACGAAAATGTCGATGCACGTCAAGCGCCAGCGTTTGGCTTATTGTTTTAATAAAAAAATGTAATTGCGATGTGTAAATGAAATTGATTTGTTACAGAGGGATTTCCTTATGAACAGCCATCTGTGGGCAATATTTTTATAAAGGGTTTCAGATGTTACATTTTAAAGTTTGTATATATAGAAAAAGATTTAGTATGATAGCCTCAACTTAAAATGATTTGGGATGTTCTAGCAATATGCAGATTGGTGGTCCGAGTTCATATACACCTAGTTACCTTCCTCAGCCAGGCGGTTCGATTGATTTTTTCACTTTTTTGCAAAATATTCTGACGGAAGATTTAACGCCGGTTTTGCATATTGTGACACTGATATCGTATACGATTGGCTTGTTTCTGGTGATTGCGGGCTTGAGTCGTCTGTATCGTCATGGGCATGGCTCGCATCATCAGCGGGTGTCGCCGATGGGGACTGCGATGTATTTTGTGGTGGGGGTGGTGCTGATTAGTTTCATTCCCTATCTGCAGATGTTGTCGAATGCGTTTGTACAATTGACGACGCAAAGCGCGTTGATGACGCAGTGTATGGGGCCGGATGTGACGGAATCGGGGTTTAATACAGCAAGTAATAATTTTTGCCCGATGATGGCCTATTCTTCGGATGTTGCGAGTGCGATCGGGGATAGTGATGCCGTGGGCGAGGCGATTCAATATGCGGTGTTTGCGTTTATGTTTTTGATTGGGGTGATTGCGTTTGTGCGCGGGATGTTATTGCTGATTAAAATCGGCGAGGGCGGACAGGGCGGTCATGTGGGTAAAGCGTTTTCCTTTATCTGTGCGGGAATTGTGGGGGTCAATATGGCATCGTTTTATGATTTGTTCAATAATATCTTGACTTCGAATACCGCAACGTGATAATAAACATAAGAGGGGATATAGTCTGAATGAGATGAGTATGGTTTTTAAAAGTGTAATGTTAATATAATCTAAACTAAGGAGAAAAAAATGAAAGGGTTCAATTTAATCAAAAAGCTAGGTTTTAAAGTGGCTTCAGTTATATCACTATCAATGGTTTCGCTGTGTGCTTTTGCGGATGATAGTTCGATGACTTTGACTACTTTACAGGGGTCTGTCAATACGATCTCATCTGCGACACTGAATATTGCTACGATTCTCGCGGTGGTGGTAGGGGTGATTTTGGTGATGAAAGGCTTGATGCATTTGAAATCAGCGCATACGGGTTCCAGTCAGGAAAAACACATGCCCAAGGGTGTGGCCAGTCTTGGTTTTGGTGCCGCCTTGATTTTAGCAATTCCGCTGACTCACTTGTTGACCGGCGCCTTTGATAACAGCTCTGCAGCGAATTTCAATACCGGAATCAGTGCTGTCGTTATATCATAAGTCAAGTTATGTACTTGCCTCACGCTTAGTTTGGTTTTATGCTAGACTAAGCGTGAGGCTTTTAATGAAAGGAAATCGAATGAAGCGCTTATTTTTGTTGCCTCTTTTGGGTGTGCTGGCCGGATGTGCGGGGACGAGTGCGTATAATTCTAATGTGGGGGACGCAGGTGATCCTGCCATTCCCAATCAGGCGCAAATCAATCAGCAGGTCGAAGGGCAATTGCAGCAGGCCGCGGATTCTGCGCAAACCTCTTTGCAGGAACTTGCAGCGATTGAGAAGCTGCAACAGAATAACGTGACTATTCCTTTGAGTAATGTGGATGATCCTGCTTTGAATGAGGACATTGCGATGAAGTGGTATGGCCCGATTGAGCCGTTGCTCTCTCAGGTCGCCGCCTCGACGGGATATCAATTACAAGTCTTTGGCAAACCGCCGAGCTTGCCGGTTTTAGTCAATATTGATACCACCAGTCAACCGACGACGGCCATCAATATTATTCGTAATGCGGATTTACAAGCCGGATTAAAAGTTGTGATCCTTGTTCTGCAGGATCAAAAAATCATTAGTTTGAGGTATAGCTAAGATGATGACAACAGGCGCCCCTGCATTACCGGCTAATTACTCCGTTCAGGATTTGGAAAAAATCAATCCAGATTCCGCGTATTATGAGACGCAGGTTTCGTATACTAATATTCGCCAGCAAGCGATTAAGGAAGCCGCGCAGTCTCTCGGAATGCAGGCGGGTTTAAATCAGGAGTCGCTGGAGATTGATGCAATTTTATCCGCGCAGTCTGAGCAATTGGATCGCCTGTTTGATTTTAATCAGGTGATGTATCAGGATAATGTCCTGCCGCCGGTGTTGAATAAAGCCAATAATCTGGTGAATATTAATTCGCAGGGGGATACTATTCGCATCGCGGGCGAAACCTATAATATCTTGGCCCCTGCTCGATTTGTCACTGCTCCACCAACTTGGCGCGATTATATCTGGATGTCCTATCCGCAGCCGACTTTGCCGGATCGGAGTTTGTTGCCGCAGAATAGCGGGGAACAGGCCTTCTGGAAAGCTAATGTGGCACTGGGTTGGCAACAAGGGATCAACCAAGCGATCTCTATTTTTACGATTAATTTAAATACCTTGGATCGCGATTTCAGCGGGATGCTGCTGTATAAAGAATTGCTGATCCAAAACATGGTCAGTCCGTATTATGTGAAAACCACCGAGCAAGGCGTCACCGGAACGGGCAATCACATGATGATTGATGATCAAACCCTGCAGATTACCAATCAGCCGCAGTTGCTCTATCAAACGCAACGTTGGCAGGCTCATCCCACTGATTTGACAGCCCCTCCGGCTCCACCGCTGGCACCGCCTGAAACGGCGTCGATGATGCCGGAGGGCGATGCCGTAATCACCACGATTCGCGCCTCTTTGCCGATTCCATCTACTCCAGTCGCAACGACGGCAGAGGTGGTGCCGGTGACTCAGCCGACTTCTTTAGCGGGGGCGTTGGCGCGGTCGGTTCAAGAGCCAAGTGATGGGGGTGGAAATGGGCCCGCTGCAGTTTCCCAATGAACCGAATTATTTCGTAGCGCAGCACTTTGATCGCTTGCTGTTATTCTGCTGCGAACATCAGGCATCGGATATTACCTTTCAAACCGGTGAAGTGGTGTTTGCCGAAATTCATGGCCGGCAGCGGCGCACGACGCAAAGAGTGCTCACCCTGCAGGAAATGTCAGATATCATCAAACATGTGTATGGCGCTAATGCGACGGCCATGATTTTTTCAGGCAGTGATATCGATACCCATTATCGTCTGAAAGTGGATCGCGAGTTAGAGTATCGTTTTCGGGTGAATATTACCGCCTGTTATTTTGATGGCTATCAAGGCATGCAGATGACTCTGCGGGTGATTTCAAGCCAGCCGCCTTTGCTCGAAACCCTTGGCATCGAAGAAGATCTGCTGCCGTATTTAAAAGTACCGCAAGGCGTGATTGTCGTAAGTGGGGCGACGGGTTCCGGAAAAAGTACGCTCTTGGCGTCCGTGGTTGCGGATCTGTGTAGTCAGGAGGAGGCGAATCTCAAGGTCTTGACCTATGAGGCGCCGATTGAATATGTTTACAGCCGCGTTAAAATGCCAACGAGTATTGTGTCGCAGGTGGAAATTCCCCGCAATTTGGGGACCTTTGCAGCAGGGGTGCGTAATGCTTTGCGACGGAAACCGGGCCTGATTCTGGTCGGTGAAGCGCGGGATCAGGAAACCATCGAGGCCGTGATTGAAGCCGCCTTGACCGGTCACCCCGTCTATACGACCGTGCATAGTAATGGCGTCGCGGATACACTGCGGCGGATGATTATGATTTTTCCGCATGAAGCGCGTGATAGCTGCTTATTTGATTTGTTGGAAACAGTAAAAGTGATCATCTGGCAAGCCTTATTGCCGCGACCGGATGGCAAAAGAACCGCCGTGCGCGAGTACCTGGTCTTTACCAATGAAGTGCGGGATGCCTTATTGCAAAGCGGAATGGATGAATTGGTGGGCACGATTCGAGCCTTATTGCCGAAATACGGGCAGCCGATTATGCGTGATGTGGAAAAAAAATATAAAGACGGCTTGCTCACGGAAGAGGCCTATCAGCGTTTTTATCTGATGGAGAAAAAATATGGTGGATGACATTTATTCGCATTGGCGCGATTCAGCTCGCACACCGCTGATGTATAAAGTGGATGCCCGCGCGTTCTTCCTGGTAATTTTGTGTCTCTTACATGCGACCCGCTATACGATTGGATCGGCGATTATTTTTATTATCTTTTTGTCCATTTTGAATTATTATCAGCTTTCTTTGGTGGCATTTTTGCGTTTAATGCGGACGGCTCTCGGGGGCTCACGCAAAATTATTATAAGGCGGCGCTAATGGCTAAAAAATATCGCGGGGTCATAAAAAGTCAAGAGTTCAAAACAGCGGATGCAGTCCGAGATTTACGTCCGTTTTGGATGCAGATTCGTGATTTCATTCGCGGACGTTTGGGTGCGATGTTTTTTATGGCTGCGCTCATTGTCTGTATGTTGGTTTTTCCGGAATTTACGGATTTGTTTTTTATTGTGGCAGCGATTATTTTTTGGTACAGCACGTTTACCTTGGCGGTCTTGCCTTATAAAATGCCGGCCTATTCCAATTTGCCGGATCGCAATGATCCCCTACCTGGTTCACACAATCCAGGCCCGGCGGCAGGGATCTACTATTTTGGGAATGATGATGTCAGTCAGGAACAGCTGTGGTTTAGTAATAGCGATATGCGGACCCATGTGCTAATTTTCGGCTCGACCGGTTCGGGTAAAACCGAAGCGCTGTTATCGATTGCCTTTAATGCGCTGGCACAGGGCAGCGGTTTTATTTATGTGGATGGTAAAGGGGATAATTCCTTATTTGCCAAAGTGTTTTCGATGGTGCGCTCGATGGGGCGGGAAGACGATTTACTCCTGATCAACTTTATGACGGGCGCTGCGGATATTATCGGCCCGCAGTCGGTGGTTCTATCTAATACCATGAATCCGTTTGCGGCCGGGTCCTCCAGTATGTTGACAGAATTGGTGGTGAGCCTGATGGATTCAGGCGGCGGGCCGCAGGGTGGCGATGGCGATATGTGGAAAGGCCGGGCGATTTCGTTCGTGTCCGCCCTGATGCGCCCCCTGGTGTGGATGCGGGATAGAGGCTATCTCTTGCTCGAAGCAGGTTTGATCCGTCGTTATTTTACCTTGGATGTGCTGGAAGAATTGCTCTATGATCGTAAAGTGATTGATCAAAATAACAATATCAGCATTATGCCGGAGGGTCTGCCCTTTGAAGTGCGGGATCCTTTAGAAAATTATCTCGCCACGCTGCCAGGGTATCAAAAGAGCGAAAAGGGCAAGCAAAGCGGGAAAGTGTTTGAACAGCATGGCTATATCACGATGCAGCTGACCAAGATTTTCGGCTCGCTCGCGGATGTGTACGCGCATATTGTGCGGACCAATCTCGCGGAAGTGGATTTCCACGATGTGGTGTTGAATCGCCGGATTCTGGTGGTGCTCTTGCCCGCTTTGGAAAAATCGCCGGATGAATTGTCCAATTTAGGAAAATTAATCATTGCATCTTTAAAAGCAATGCTCGCCGGCGGTTTGGGAAGTCAGGTTGAAGGCGAATATCGTGATGTGATTGAGCGCAAACCAACTAATTCCAAAACGCCGTTTTTATGTATCCTCGATGAGTATGGGTATTATGCGGTAAAAGGCTTTGCCGTCGTGCCGGCGCAGGCGCGGTCTCTTGGGTTCTCGGTCGTGTTTGCCGGGCAAGATTTGCCTGCGTTTCAAAAAGGTGGTAAAGAAGAGGCCGCATCGATCTGTGCGAATACCAATATCAAGATCTGTATGAAGTTAGAGGATCCACTTGAAACCTGGGATTTCTTCCAAAAAACAGCCGGCGAATCGTATATTTCCGTGGCGCGTAATTTTTCGCGGGCGGGCGGCGGCGGTGCATTGCACTACAAAGATACCATGGAGGCCTCGCTCGATAAGCGGAATCGGATTGATTTGCTGGATTTAAAAGATCAGCGCGAAGGTGAAGGGCATATCTTTTTCAAATCCAATATTGTGCGGGCGCGGATGTTTTACGCCAATCCACCCAAAGTCGCGAAGATCAAATTAAATCAATTTTTGAAAGTGAAAGGCCCCTCTGATAAAAGTGTGGCGCTGGTGAAATCGTTGGCCGAAGTGAAGATTAAATTTGCAGATTTCAAAGAAGTGAAGCCAGAAGGTGCGTTGGTTCAGCTGTTGGAGATCATGAGCAATGAGACCCTCGCCAAAAATCCACAGCGTCTGACCAGTGCGATTACCGCCTTCGTGCAGGGTAAAAAAGAGGAAGAGAAAGTAGACTTTGGCGATCAGTCGACCAATCCATCGATCTTTATGTTTGTGAAAGTAGAAGAGCGTCTGGGCAGCCGCTTCTTTGATATTGAAACATCGACCTTGCTCCCGTCTATTTTAACTAAAGAAAAACTGTATGAGGTGGTCAAGCGCTTGAACATTTTAATCGGTAAAAGCGAGGGCCTGGCCAAAGAGGAATCGATGAGCATGATCGACGAAATTGAGCGTCAAACCAGTTATGCCGGCTGTTTGCCGAAGCGTGTGGATGATCTTGTGAAGAAATTTAAACAGTATGTGTAGGAGCAGATGATGGGTTTATTCAGTAAGACTAAAAATACTGCAGTGAAAGAGGGCTTGAGAATGGTCGGGGCCGATGAAGTCCGGCGTGGTTTTAGAGTCAATTTAGAGATGATAAAAAGCGCAGTAAGTTACAATCTTACGAAGCGTGCACCCTCGGAAGCCCCGTTTTCTATGGATACATCGCGTTACATTCAGATACAAAAAGAATTCAAAAAAATATTATTTTTGTTTATTTTTATATTTATTTTTGCTATCATATACTTCGTGATCAGTCTAGCGGAGCATAACTGGAAACTGTCCCTGATGACCTTTGGTTTTGCGGCCTTGTGTGTGGCGCTGATGTTTCGATATCATTTCTGGTTATATCAGATGAAGCGTAAAAGATTAGGCTGTAGTTTTCAGGATTGGTATCAGGATGAAATTAAGGCGCGCTTTCAACGTAAAGCGACGAAAAAAGGAGGGTAAATGGCAGAAGTACTGGATTATGATGCGACGCTGGCAACAGATTTTGTCAATGATCGTGTGCGTCATTTTATTCGCCTGCACAAACCTGTCAAAAAATTAGTGCTGGATGTAGCCGACTATTATTTGGATCTCTATTTTTACACCGATGCAGAGGCCAAAGAGATCGTCAATGGCATTCGCAGTCAGCCCGATGAGCAAAAGATGGTAGATGTATATTTGCAGTTTTTAGAGTTTTTGCCCGTGCGTTTACGCTCAGGCATTCAAGGACGTTACTTATTTCAGGAGCCCAGTATGATTGAGAAACAACAAAATGCCGAGCGACTCATCGCCCGCGATATCGAAGCAGATCAACGCAGTGAGCAGGAAATCATGCAGCAATTAGGTTTGAAAGACAGCAGCGTCCTGAAAAATATGGACCAGCTTATCAATAAAGCCTTAGATATGGAAGGCGAAGAGCTGAATAACTTTTTAAGTGAAATGACCGGCGTCTCCGTAGAAGATGTCGCCGCCGCCGCAAAAGAAATTGGCTTAAGCCAGTAGTATAAACGAACAAAAGAGAATTAATATGGCATCCGGAAGTGTACCTACCCCACCACCATTAGATCCAAGCGCTGCAGCCGCAGGGACCCCTACAGGTTCTGCGCCTGTTTCTGCGCCCACAACGCCAGCACCTACGCTGAGCGATCAAGAGCGTAAAAAGAAAATTACAGAAATTATGGATGGTCTCCGTGCGTTCGAAGGAATACATCGAGGGATCGGTGGCAGTGAAGGACTGATTGGAAATCAAAATCGCACGAAATTATATGCCTTCGCCAATGAAGTGCTGGCCAAAATAGGCCGCGTAAACAATACCACTGGAAGTCTCACAGATGCGACTGTTACGGATGAAGATATTGTCAAGATGCAAGAGCTTTGTGTGGCATCAGGAATTGGAAAACTTGAGGCAAGGCGTAAAAATGTATTAGAAACGCGAGATGCGAAAATGAGCTTGGAAGAGCAAGCAAAGGAAAGAAGGAAAAGAACGCGTGACACGCCAGCTACTGCAGTGGATGGGAATAAATTTACCGTAGAGGGACCCAAGACGAAGGAATTCCTGCAGGATATCATGGGGTCAAAATGGGTTAAACTTAGCGAGGACCTTGCTCCTTTTCTTTTGATTGTATTAATTTTGGCAATTAAAAACTTAAAATATAATCCAATTCCAGTAGATATGAGGGATATTTCTAAATCCTTAGCAAAAGGACAGGGCTTACATGGTGATAAGAATCTAAAAGATGTTCGCATGGACGTCTCGCGCGATGGCAGCACTGGACGTTATACCTGTAGTTTTTCAGAAGTACAGCGTGATGCAGCAGGGAATGTGATCAAGGATGCAAAAGGCAAGGAGCAAACCAAGCCGCTTGAGACAACCGATCCGCGGGTGCAGAAGATTATCAATAATTATTGTGCCAAGCTCGGCCTAGACTCGCCGGCGGATGGGGTGCCTAAACCGGATGTGGCTTTATCTGGATCCACGCCTGCTTCAGATGTGAGTCTTGCATCCGGCAATTCGGGACGCGGTGGCGTAAGCTTAAGCCCTGGCCCGGCGGCTGGGACGCTTTCACCTTCTGCCTCTCCCTGCGCACCGGCAGCAGGCCCTGATTTAACAGGCTCTACACCCGCTGGCCCTAGTGGCGGCTCATAAGGAAACTCTATGTCCTCCGAAAGAACAAAAATTGCCAATGCCCTCTTACGAAATGACTTCTATCGCTTAAGCTTTCGGCGCATTATCTGGGTGTTGCTACTGAGTTTTATTGTGAATATTGGTTTAGGCGTGTATATTTTTATATTACGGGCACAGACAAATGTGCCGTATTACATCACTGCGGTGACGAGTAATGGCGAAATGATTCGCTTGCACCCGACTTTAATGAGTTAGGGCAAGTCCACAGAGAGGGAGGATGAGATGGCAACAACGACAAGCGCAAGTGAAAAAGGCGTACTGGAACAGGTCAAGCTGCGCAATGATTTTTATAAAGATGGCTTCCGTCGTTTAGTCTGGGCCGTGCTCGCCAGTATTATTTTGAATGTGGTGCTGGTCATTGTCGTGGTGATGAATAAGCAGCAGCCCCCCGAAAAGTTTTTCTTTTCTACCAACGGCACCGGCCAGCTGATCCCTGTATATCCAACTTCAGAGCCGGTGATGGGAAATGCCATGGTCTTGAACTGGGTCAGCCAGAATGTCCCCAATATTTATCAGATCGACTTTGTGCATTATCGCAGCCAGATCAACGCCCTGTCTAAGTATTTTACCCCGGCGGGATGGTCGCAGTTTCAAAGTGGATTCGCCTCGCAATTGGCAGAAGTGATCAATGGCCAATATGTTGTCAGTGCAGCGCCCAACGGTGTGCCGGTAGTTACAGGCGCAGGGGTGTTTGATGGAACGTATATGTGGCAGATCCAAATGCCGTTGATTTTGTATTTTCAAAAAGATAGCACCGTGACTTCCCGGAATATTCTGCTGACCCTGGTGGTCGCACGGGTCAACAATGTCTCCGCAGATCAGTTGATCGGTATTTCACAAATTATTCAGCAGGTGCAATAAGATGTTTGATATTCCAAAAGTGTTGGTCCGCCTGGCCGGACGTCATACTAAAAGTTTTGTCTTTCGAGATGAAACGCTGCCTTTGGAGCGCGTCTTTGCTTTTGATGGGGCGCTGCCGATTTTAGTGAAGCGGGCTAACTTGCTCACCGATTTTTTGTTTGGACGTAAACTGAGTGTTTCCTTAGTGAGTGATCCCGATACCCTCACCGGCGAGCGCGTCAATATCATGCCCGAGCAGTCTTTATTTGAGTTTGTGATGTTGCTGCATGATGTGGTCGAGGAATATGTCGTCACCACGACCGGAAACGTCATCACCTTAAACTAGTATAGCGCAGAAAAAGGATATAAAATGAGTATACTGTCTCTCCCGATGCCCAATCTCTCAGATCAGTCTGTCATGATGCTCGATCAAATTTTGGGAAGCAATTTTGTTGGTAGTATTGTCAATGGTTCCGCCGGCTTGTCCGCTACCTCTATTTTCCCAGAAATGATGGCCAAATATAATGCGCTGCTGCTTTCGTTCGGCTTGATCATTGTCGCTATCATGCTATTTGTCGGCACCATGAACACTTCCGCCTCGGGAGAGTTTTTAGGTCGAGAATGGAACGGCATCTGGACCGTATTTCGCCTCTTTATCGGGATCCTCTGCATCGTTCCTCTCTCCACAGGATATTGTCTGGGACAGTATATTTTTATGTATATTATCCTGATCGGGATCAATCTAGGGACGAGTCTATGGAATACGATTGTTGACGATGCCTTTACCAAATACTCTCCGCCGGCCATTCCTTCGTATATGGTGAATTATACGCTTGAGATGTTGGAGCAGAATGTTGTTACGGATATGTTGTCTTATTACTTTAGTTTGAATAATACGGCGGGTGCATCTGAAACCATCAATCTGCCGCCTGGCTACACCATGAGCATGGGAAAGATACCTGCTGTGATCGCACCTCAGGTCGTCAATATGATTAGTCAGCCTGCCCAAGTTTATGGTTCTGATGACAATGGAAACACGACGAATCCAGCGTATTTTGGCGGACAGTGGGGGAGTGGATGTTATGCTTTGTATAACAGCGCTGCAGCGATTACTGCTTGTTTGAATACCCTGACCACTGCATTGTCTACTCCCAGTAACACAGGCATATTCTCTTGGGGTAATGGATCGAATCAGAGCATGTTTATTAATGTCTCATCTGTTGCGCCCCACAGTATGCCAAACGCTAGTTTGCTTGCAAATCCTACCAGTTTTGCTCGCAATACCTGGTCGGGGGGAGGTGCAGATGGAAAAATGTCTGTTTCAGGTTCTTATACCATTACTACAAGTTCGGGTCAGTTCACTACAAATACGGTGGTTGCACAAGATACCGCAGCGAATGCTGCTTTTCAAAAGGCCCTAGGAATTCAGGCAAAAATTCCTGTGGGCTCCTCGCAATCTGCACAGTCTGCTTCAGCGCCCCCTCGCACTCAAGATACAGGTTTATTAGCAACCTATGAGACGAATTATTTTAATACTAAGACTGGACAGACTATAATCACCCCGTTCTGGGCGATTCCCACAAATGCGAATAAAGTTCCAACGCCTCAACAGATGGCGCCATTTTCTTTATTACCGATTGCCAATGCGGCGATTGCAGATGCGATGCAGACAATTAATGCGAGTGGAGGGGATCCTGGCGCACCTTCCAATCAATTTGGTCATTGTAACCAAACCGATGCTGAAGGAAATCCTGTCTGCGGTTTGGAAGAGGGGCCGGATGGAAGTTATAGCTTTGAAATCCAGGGCATGCCTTACATTGACAATAATGGTGAAACTGCTTACGGTCAGACCATTAATGTTCCCTTATCAGGAAGTTGGTGGAATGCTGGCGAAAGCTATTTGATTCTAGATGCGCAATTTGCAGCAAATTTACAAGATTTGGCTCAGATTATTGCTTCTAATATGGCGCCGATGAATAGTTCATTGAAGCTGACAGGCAGTATTCAATTTAGTTTCTATTTGGCGATGGCAGAGTATGGATCTTTGTGGGGTGCTGATACCACTTATCATAATGATCTCTTTAACTCAGCACAATATGCGGCGTCTACGGTGATTGAGTATCCCGCCCCTTCGTCTTCAGGGATCCAATATCCTGACAATGGTACAGCGGGCAGCCTGACAAAGCTACAACCTACTGTCTATATGGGGAATGCAGGTCAAGCAATGGGCTATGTTGCTAATTATGTTAATGTGAACTTGCCTGGTGCGCTTGATTTAACCAGTCTATTCTTTCCTGCCAGTGATGGGACACAGGCCGCTTGGGAAACGGCTATCGCGCCTTTCGATCCGAACGCAGCTTCTGATTTTCCTGCTCTGTATACACCAGGTACGACTGCTGATCTCCCTTGCCCAGTGGCACCCTCTACTCCAGGATTAGGAAATTTATTTCAGGCTTTGCAAGCAGTCTCACCCTATTACCAGACCTCCCTCCGCATGCTGTTGCAGTATGCTGCAAACCAGAGTGATTGCTCAGGGGCAAAAGGAGTTACTTTACAGACGTTGGTTCAACCGCTTCAAAATCTTATGTTCATGATGAATGAAAACGGCTTGATTGCTAATCAAACTAATGGAGAAGAGCTGCCTGTCAATCAAGCGATGAGTTCTATTTTCTCGCAGCTTTTAGGAAATGCGAATGTGACTGGCGTTTCTGCCGGGGTAAGTCCGGTTGGGTTAAATTCGGTGATGCAGGATGTGTATAATTTGGGAATGGATACGCAGACTTCTGGTGTATCCGGTCAGTTTAGTTTGATTCAGGAAGTGAGAACCGCAGGGATTGAAATGATTGCAGCCTGCATTTCCTCTATGCAAAGCGTATACGAGCAGTATGAACAGATTAATACTGCAATGATTGGGCAACTTAATCAAGATACCGCCGATGCAACAGATGCTTCGAAGCAGATTGAAGAGTACTCCTGGATTCCATTTGGTGGGGGTTCGGTGGCGACTGCGGTGGCCTCGGTCGAAGTGCAGAACGATATGTTGAAAATGCAGGTGCTGACTTTGACGACGATGACGCAGGTAACTTTACAATTGATGTGGATGCCGGTGTTCCTGTTCGTCATGACCTCGTTATTTTCTGCAGGCGTGGAGTTTGCGCTGGTGATTCCATTTATGCCGTATATGATGTTCTGGGGCGGCCAGGTAGCCTGGCTTCTCGGTGTGCTGGAAGCCTTAGTGGCTGCGCCTTTGGTGATGCTGGGGATTGCGCATCCGGGGGGCAATCAATATCTCGGGCATGGTCAGGGCGCGGTGAGGCTGCTGATTGGCGTGGTATTCCGGCCTGTCTTGATGGTGATCGGGATGACGGTGGGGATCTTGTTGACTTATGTCCTCATCAACTTCTCTGCGCAGGGCTTCCATATTGTGGCAGATAATACGTTCAATGCGTTGCCGGTGGGCAATCAAGCGTTGGCGGGGGTGATGGGCTGTATTCTTTTGTTCAGCTATTGTTCCTTCCTGATGATGGCGTTTACTAAATGCTTCTCACCGATTTACAGTATTCCAGAAGGCGTGGTGCGTTGGATTGGCGGTGAAGCCGCTGCCGGCGGTAAAGAAGAAGCCCAACAATTTGGTCAAGCTGCGAAATCTTCAGGCGATAAAGCTGCACAAGCCGGAGGCGAAGCCCTACAGAAAGGCGTTGCTGCACAAGAGAAACGGGGTGAAAATGCCTCACAAATGGATCAAAAACGTGCTCAAACCAGCTTTGATAATGCGCAATCTGTTGGCAGAGCAGAGTCTGATGTATCTAAAAATGCGGTTAAAATTGCACAAGCAGCCGCAGGCGGAGGGGATTAAGAAAAATGAAACAAATAACCGGAAAAATCTATGGGGTCGCAACCGGCCTGTTTTTGGCCCTACCACTCTTTGCGTATCCTAATCCGTATGTGATGTTTGGCAGTGATGATAGCAATCCAAGCCAGACAAATGGCGTCAGCTCGATGCAGTCGGTATCGGATGATGCGTCATCCGCAGCGCCGTCCAGCACTGCTCCAGCAACGTCAACAACATCCACACCGTCTCAAACCGCAACAATGCAGTATCAGACTCCCAAAGCACTGGTACAACCCGCCGCCAATGTCGGTACCAGTTCGACTGCGAGCACAGCAACCAGTGCACCCAAGCCCTTGCAAATGGTGCAGACCATGAGTTCTTTAAATCCATCAGTGTCTTTAAACGCCCCTGCCGGTACGACTTTGAATACGGCTCCAGCTAATTATTCAATGCCTGGAAATTATTCAACCACTGCAGCGGCAGCCAGTACTACAGACGGTACGATTGTGCCCGTTCCCAGCAGCAATGGTAGTAATATTCTGCAGCAGATTGATAAGGATATTCAGTCTAGTAATCAGCAAATTGCGAATCGTTTTGCCACTGATGATGCGCGAGACTATCCTACACCAACTCCGACTAGTCTGAATACCAATTTATTACAAACAGATTCTGGGTTTCCTGCTTTGATGAGTGGATTCGTAGGAAATCAATTGGTTTCAGCAACATCCAGCGTAGCCTCCTCTGCATCCTCAGGTGCTAATATATTGAATCCACTGACGGGAGTACCCGTCGCTACAGCAAATCTCAATGCACTTTATCAGGCTCAAACTGCTGCGACCGCCGCAGGGAGTGTGCAACCACCGGCTACGATCACTTTGCTGAATAATGCTGTCTTAAGTCCCTTTTCTGGAAACTGGTCCGCTGATATATCAAGCGCCTCAACGCCTCAATTGTTGAGAATCATTGCAATGCAGCAGGCCATTCAAAATTACATTTTATATCAACAACTCAATCGCATGAGTGAACAAGAAGGGTTGCAAATACAAGCCCTGCAGTCTAACGTCTTAACAAGTCAAATTTTGCAAACTATACAGCAAAATGAAGTCAAAAATGGATTATATCTGAAGCAAATGACTGCGTTGCTTCAGGGTGCTGTAAAAAATAAAAACTAATGTGGGGGGATGAATCAAATGATGGTAAAAAAAATTGTTTTTTTAATTGGACTGTCATTGGCTTCTGTGAATGCTTTTGCTCATGGTAATTCTGAGATGACTAGTGATCCTTGTGATAATTACTCAGACACATTTGTGAATATTGTAAATTATAGTAGTCATTCAATTACAATTAAAGAAGTTGATGGCGGCGTTGAAAATCCTGGTTTGAATAATTATAACGATGGTCTTCCTGTATATACACTGCTGCACCAAGGTGTTTGGCAACAGTATGCGTCCGCTGGCGATCCTTCAGGGTGGGCTAATATTTATATAAAAGAGACCTCTGATGGTAATGAAACCAAAGTGATGTATGCAGAAGAGCAGACTGTGCTAAGCGGCCAAACATATATAGCTGTTTTTTGTAGAGTACCTTGTGCTTCTCTTCAAATTGAAGGGCCGAATGCCATTTATAATGTAATGTCTCTAATAGGAGATGCGAATGCTACTGCTTCAACCAGTTATTGTTCAAGTGTTGGCGGGGTTAATCCCGGTGCTAACATGAGAGCTCAACAAGGTGCTTTTCAGTTGCCATCTTCTTATTTATCCTCGTTAATTAACACACAAACTGCTTTTTCCAGCGTTAGTGTTTTTGTGGGGGTTTTTGGTGGAGCATCAGATGCAGGTTGGTATCCTCAATCTACCAACACGGGCCGGTCGCTTAATCGCACTGGTGGGGGGCCAACGACATTACCGAATGCTATGGGGGTGGATGAGTGGTGGCACAATGGGTGGTCTAGTGGTAGTTCTAATAAATATAAAGCGATAGACTACCAGGATTATCCCGGATACTATATTTTAAATGACGCCTCATTGCAATATACGATTTGGGTAGACGACAGCTGGTTTAACAACACGGCTCCAACTGGATTTCAATAAGGCATGACTGCGGTTTCATCTTCCTGGTGGCGTGTGTTTTGGTTCTGCCTGGTGTTATTTGTACTGTCACACCTGTTTTTTATTGGGACGGCAATTCTGGTTCATAATAATCTAACTTCAAATATGCCTTACTCGGCTTTGTTTTCGTTGATTGATGGCTATTGGTATATGGATATCGCCCAGCATGGGTATGATGTACATGCACGCGCGGCGAGTTTTTATGGGCATCAGAATTATGTTTTTTTTCCGTTGTATCCGCTTGTGATCAAAGGGGTGATGCTGCTCACGGGGTTGAAGGTGCTGTGGGCGGGGCAGCTTGTGAGTCAGGTCTGTTTTTTCACGGCATTGTGTTTGTTTTATCGCTGGATGGAGCGCGGGTGGGGTGTGGAGACGGCGCAGATTAGTAGTCTGCTGCTGGCGTTTAGCCCTTATAATATTTACTTCATGGCGATTTATACGGATGCTTTATTTCTGCTGTTGTTTCTGTTGTTCTGGATTGCAGCGCAGCGACGGCAGTGGTGGGCGGTGGGCGTGTGCGGGTTTTGCATGAGCTTGACCCATCCGAATGGGGTGCTCGTGTTTTTATTTGCGTTATGGTTTGCCTGGGATGATTTGAAAAGTCGCCGTGTTGCCCGTCCCCGTGTCATCCTCGCGAACGCGGGGATCCAGTCCAATCAACTCCTTCCTTATGCCCCGATTTTGCTGATTCCCTTGGGCCTGCTGGGCTTTATGGCGTATCTGCATTTACATGTCGGGGATGCGCTGGCGTTTGTGCATAATGAACGCGCGGCTTGGCATCGGGATGGCTGGCATCTTGCTGCACTACCCCGACATCTCGCGCGGCAGACAGCAGGGGATAGTTACAATGTGTCCATGTATGGCCTGGCGCTCGCGCTGTCGGGTTTTCTGTGGTTGCGTGGCTGTCGCAAAGAGGCGTTTGTCATTCCGGTGTTTACGGTTATGGGATTGCTATCGGGTAGCTTTGTCGCGTTGGCGCGTTATTCAGCTTGCCTTTTTCCTTTTTATATCGCGCTGGGTTTGTTTGTGGTGGAAAAACGCGGCCTCAAAATCATCTTGGCCGCGGAAATCATTGGCTCAATTCTGCTGATGTATTGCTGGATTGAGCAGGCTATTCCGGCGTTTTGACGGCGGTCAGGGATTCATAGACCAGGCCTAAGCTGATGTAACTCAGCGGCAGGGTCCAGAGGAGGCCGATTCCTACCAGCGCAGCGCCGAGCAAGTTGATCAATCCGAGTAAAATAATCAGGCCGTAAAAAGAGCGGAAGGCCCGTGAGCTGATTTTGACAGATTGAACGATCGCTTTGTGAAAGGGAATTTTTTGATCTAAAATCAGGATGGCATTGAAGCTGAATAAAAGATTCACCCCCGCCGTAATGACGCAAATTACGATTACCGCGAGCGCGAGGATGGCGATGCGTGACCAGAAGTGTGTCAGGAGAAAAGGGATATGTGCGACCAGTGGAAACAATTTGAGTGCCAGAAAAGCCGTGCCCATCATGACGACCCAGGTGATGAGCATGGTGATGAGATACGCAGCGAAGAGGGGGAAAATCGCTTTAAAATAGCCTAAGCCGGCGTTCCACTTAATGGCCTGTTTTCGTGCGCGTTGCAGACCCATCATCAAGAAGCCTGCCGTCAGCGGCGCCGTTACAAACCACATCAGCAGGGTGGCAGCAGGAGCGGGCCAGTTTGCGTGTGGAGCGAGATGGTGGAATTCTTCCTGTACACATAAGAGAAATCCCTGCAGGATACTCAAGACTAAAAAAGTACAAAAATAAGCACGCTTGGAGCCTTTGACCAAGTGCCAGGCTTGTTTAATGGTGTTGCGGATCTGGATGTGCATAGTGGCGGGTCCTTATTGAGTAGATGCTATTTATTATGCGTGATTTTATGCTAAAATGGAAGACTTAAAAGAGGGAGCGATTCATGAAGCAGAAAATGGCAATTTTTTTATTTACAGCGGTGGTCAGTCAGGCGCAGGCTCTGACGCCGAGTTCGGGTCAGGCGGAATTGCAGCAGGTATTAAATACTAGTCTGGCGACGCCCTCCATGCAGACACAGACGAGTGATACGGGGTCAAGCAATGCTGTGACGTCTGCGCCATCGGCTTCTCCCAGTGCATCGCAGCCAAGCCAGCCGATGTATCAGACGCCTAAACCCTTAGTCCAGCCTAGCGCTAATGTGGGCAAGTTTTCCACGCCTACGCCTGGGCCGCAACCTTCTCTGACCGTGAAATCTTCTGTGGTGTCTTCCCTGCCTCCGGTGACGCTGCCTTCGCCACAATCTGTCGGGAGTGCTGCGCCGTCCACACCCCAACCCCTCGTCATCACCCCGACCTTTGTCAGCCCCAATATGAATTTGTTTGGTGCGAGTTAGCTGGTAATTGAGAGGCAGGCTTGCTACAATTGAGCTTGCAGCCCCTCCGTCCTAGCCCTCCTCCGCGAGGGGAGGAGGGAATTAATTTATAACTAACCGGAGAATAACCATGGCTTTCGAATTGCCCCCCTTACCCTATGCCAAAGACGCCCTGGCGCCCCATATTTCAGCAGAAACACTGGAGTATCATTATGGCAAACATCATCAGGCCTATGTAACCAATCTGAATAATCTTGTGAAAGGTACAGAGTTTGAATCGATGTCATTGGAAGCGGTTATCAAAAAATCATCCGGCGGAATGTTTAACAATGCGGCGCAGGTGTGGAATCATACTTTTTACTGGAATTGCCTGAGTCCTAATGGTGGCGGAGAGCCCGAGGGGAAATTAGCAGCGTTGATTCAGCAGGCATTTGGTTCTTTTGCAGTATTTCAAGAAAAGTTTACCGAAACAGCGATCAAAACCTTTGGCTCAGGCTGGGCGTGGCTGGTGCAGAATCAGGATGGCTCACTGGCTTTGGTGTCCACTTCCAATGCCGCCACCCCCTTGACGACGGATCAAAAAGCACTGCTGACCTGCGATGTCTGGGAGCATGCTTATTATATCGATTACCGAAATGCACGTCCTTCATACCTTGCCGCATTCTGGCAGCTGGTAAATTGGGATTTTGTCAGTAAAAATCTTTTGTAATGCTGTAGCGTTACATAATTGACCGCCTGTACCCGTTTTGTTATGATGAACCTTAGCTAGACTCGAGGATAAAATTGTGAGCGCTTTAGACATTTTAGAAGCATTGATCGTAGAAGATTTATCGGTGGATGAGCAGGTCTGTTTTCTGGAAGACTTAAATCGCCTGCCGGTCACGGGAGCGTTGCTTGCTGATGCCGTAAAAATTGTGCAGCGTCATAGTAAAGTGCATCTGAATGAGCCAATGGAAGTGCTGGATATTGTGGGCACGGGCGGCGATCATAAGGGCCTTTTTAATGTGTCGACTACGGCCGCGTTTATTCTCGCCGGTGCGGGTGTGCCGGTGATTAAACATGGGAATATCGGAGTGAGTAGCCGTTCGGGTGCAATTGATACACTGAAAAGCCTGGGGGTGCATTTGCCCAAAAAAATTCCTGAAGTCTATCATGATTTTCAAGAAGTAGGGATTGCGTTTATTTTTGCAGCCTATTTTCATCCGCATTGGGCGAAGTTTAAAGAAGCGCGTCGGGTGTTAGCCGCGCGGGGAGAGCGCACGCTCTTTAATCTGCTGGGCCCTTTGGCGAATCCTTTTAATCCACGCTATCAGGCGATTGGGGTGTATGATGCCCAATTGGTCAAACCGTTTGCCGAAGCGCTGGCTTTATTGGGGCGTCAGGGCATGGTGTTTTCCTCAGAGGGGGCGGATGAATTGGTGTTGAGTGATCAGCATCAGATTATGCAGGTACGCAAAGGTCAGGTGCATCCATTTAAGTTGACCCTGGCTGAGTTGCATCTCGAAGCAGCGCCTTTGAGTGCGCTCGCGGGCGGAGATCCGGCCTGTAATGCAGCGATAATGCAAGGTATTTTTAATAATGAAGATCGCGGCCCTAAACGTCAGGTGGCGTTGCTGAATGCATTGATGGGGATGCTGGCATATCAGCCAGAATGGTCCCTCGCCGATGCCTGGCAGCGGGTTGAAAATAGTCTCTCCAGCGGCATGGCTGCTTTGAAGTTGCAGCGTCTTCAGGTTGCGGAATAAATCGTGCCTCGTCTGAAAATATGTGGCACCACGCATCCCGATGATGCGCGGTTTTGCGATCAATTGCAGGTCGATTTTCTAGGCTTTATTTTTCATCCCGAATCGCCGCGTTTTGTGCGCTATGCGGCCGCAGAAAAAATGATTCAGTCCTTGCAGCATGCGAAAGCCGTAGGCGTCTTTGTGCATCAGCCGGCTGAAGAAATTGTCCAAATCGCGCGGGACTTGAATTTATGGGGCGTGCAGATTTATCAGGATATGGTTTTTGAAGCGTCTGAATTTAAAGTGATACGTGTGCAGCGAATGCGGGGGGCGCAAGATCTGCCGCAATTAGCGCGTCTGCAGCAATCCCGGGCCCAGGATTATATCTTGGTCGATGCCTATCATGAGCAACAATATGGCGGCACCGGTCAGCGTTTTGACTGGGATATTCTGCCTGCTGATTTGTCGAATATTTTTTTGGCAGGCGGCATTACGATCGCTGACATCGATCGCCTAAAAGCCTTGCAGCCCTTCGCGATCGATCTGGTTTCGGGCGTAGAGTCCAGTCCCGGACGTAAAGATTTTGCAAAATTGGAAGCATTGGTCGCACGACTTAAGTAAAAATTATGCTTGCATTGGCGAAATTTTTCTGGTAGCATTCCAGCCTCGTTATTTTTTATTGTTTATAAGTTGGAGAAACAAGATGTCGTATGCGGTGATTGTCAGTGGTGGCAAGCAGCACAAAGTGGTGGAAGGCGAAGTTTTAAGCCTGGAGAAGATTGAATTAGGCGTGGGCGAAACGATCAAGTTTGATCAAGTGCTGATGATTCGTCAAGATGGTAAGTTTACTTTGGGTAAGCCTTTAGTTGAAGGCGTGACGGTTGAAGCAGAAGTGCTGTCTCAATATCGCGGCGAAAAAATTCGGATTATCAAGTTTAAACGTCGTAAACATCACATGAAACATCAAGGTCATCGTCAGTATCTGACCAAGGTTCGTATTACAAAAATTGCATAAATCGCAGTTCATTTTGGAGAGAAATAATGGCACATAAAAAAGCAGGCGGTAGTACCCGTAATGGTCGTGATTCACACGCGAAACGTCTTGGCGTGAAACGCTTTGGTAGTCAGGCAGTCACCGCTGGAACAATTATTTTACGTCAACGCGGTACGCGCTGGCATGCAGGTGAAAATGTAGGCTGTGGTCGTGATCATACTTTATATGCTTTGATCGATGGCACCGTGGCCTTTGAAGTTAGAGGCGAGCATCAACGCACTTTTGTTAAAATCAATCCTGCGGTTGCTGCGTAATTTTTGCGTAGGCTTTGAGGGAGAATAATGTTTTCAACGATTATTCTCCCTTTTGTTTTTTTGGCGTATCTGTTGGTATTGGCCTGGATCGATCTTAAAAAAGGTCTGCTGCCTGATACCTTAACGCTTTCTTTGCTGTGGCTGGGCCTGATTGTGAATCCGCTCTTGCACTGGGTCTCTTTGAGCGATGCGGTGTGGGGGGCTGTTTTAGGTTATCTGATTCTGTATGCCGTCTATCATCTGTTTCGTTATTTTTTTCAAAAAGAGGGCCTGGGTTTCGGGGATCTGAAATTTCTTGCCGCTCTGGGCGCCTGGTTGGGTTGGCAGGCTTTGCCCCGCTTATTGTTGATCGCGAGTCTCAGCACACTGCTAGTTTTAGCTGGCCTGAAAATTTTTAAAAAATATCCGCAAAATCCGTGTATTCCTTTTGGGCCTGGCTTGGCTTTTGCAGGGGTCTGTTTTTTTATCACGCACCTATTGACTTTTATTTAAGCGCGCTCTATACTCTATAAATTAAACAGTTTATAAAAGGAGTAGATGTGCAAAATAAAGAGCGTGGGTTTAATCTGATTGAGCTGATGATTGTCATTGCGATCATGGCAACTTTGGCGGCGATTGCGATTCCTTCCTACAGCCATTATCTGAATAAAAGCCGGGCGATTTCAGCAGTGGTCTTGACGGAGCCAGTACGCACCAGCATTACGGAATATGCCATGATGCACCATGGGGACCTTGCGGGAGTGAGCAATCAGTCATTGAATATGAATAGTGATGATTTAGTCTCCGGATCAAAAGATGTGACGGGTATCAGCATCGTCTCCTCTGGGCAGAATGCAGTGAAAATCACGGCTGATCTGGCGGATAATCTGGGGGCTTTAAGCTGGAGCGGACAATTTCAGTCCAATACGGACAATATGATCTGGCAATGTACTTATCCTGCGGATACACCGCTGATGCATTATGCTCCGGCGGGTTGTGAGGCAGAGTAATGCAGTCCGATGGCATCCCTGTGGAATTGCTCCAGCTTTTTGCGCAACCTTCAGAACACTCGATTTTAAAAGGCTTTGATGCCTTGCTGCATTGGGCGGTGGCGGAGCATATCTCAGATTTGCATCTGGAGCCACTGCAGACGACCTTCCGCATGCGGATTCGCGTGGATGGGACTTTGCAGGAAGTCGTGCGTCTGCCGATTCGGCATGCAGGCCTGATTTTGTCTAAAGTCAAAATGTTAGCGCATCTCGATATTGCTGAAAAACGGCAGCCTCAAGATGGGCGTTTTGAATTAAAGCAGGAAGGCCGTGTGGTCAATGCGCGGATCAGCACCTGTCCGACTTTATTTGGTGAAAAAGCTGTGCTGCGTCTGTTGGCGTTGCAGGATCATTTTTTAGATTTGCAGGAGCTGGGGATGACACCTGGGCAGGTCGCCGCTGTGGAGCAGGTGATTGCCTCCCCGCATGGTTTGGTCATGGTGACAGGGCCGACGGGCAGTGGTAAAACCATGACGCTTTACGCGCTGCTGGCACGGTTGAATCAGGTGGAGCGCAATCTGATTTCGATTGAAGATCCGATCGAAATGGTGCTGCCGGGTATGAATCAAGTGCAGATTCAAGAAAAAGCAGGGATTGATTTTAAAACCATTTTGCGGAGCCTGTTACGCCAAGATCCAGATGTGTTGATGATCGGCGAGATTCGGGATGCAGAAACCGCAGAAATTGCCATCAAATCTGCGCAAACCGGCCACTTGGTGCTTTCCACATTGCATACGCAATCTGCCCTGCAGGCGGTCTCCCGTCTGGAACAATTGGGCATCCCCCATTATTTGGTGATGGAGACCTCGCGTTTGTGCATTGCGCAGCGTTTGGTTAAAAAAGCCGGGCAGCGAGGGCGTACCGGTATTTTTGAAATGGTGCAGCCGATGGTGTCAACCCAGGAATATGTGGAGGGGCTGGACCTCTATCAGGCAGGATTATTGAAAGTCCAGGCGGGCGTGACCACTGCCGATGCAGTGCGGGCTGTGATTTAAAATGTTGCGGTCAAAATTAAAATATACACTCTGGTTTACGGCGCAATTTCAGCAACTGCATCACAGTGGCCTTGGTTTTGCTGAGAGTCTGGCATTGTTGGAAAAGAGTTGTCCTGATCCTGCGTTCGCCCACATCATTCAGCGCATAGTGCGCTCGGTTAAAAAAGGACGGGCTTTTTCACTCAGTCTCAAACCCTATCCGGATTATTTTAGCGAAACTTATCTGGCCATGGTTGCGGTCGGGGAGGAGAGCGGCCATTTAAGCCAGGTCTTTCAGGAGTTAAGCGCCTATCTCACCCTGCATCTGCGCCTGCGTCAAAGTCTTATTCAGGCGCTGACCTACCCCTGTCTGATTCTGGTCTTGATGCTGGGGATGCTGGTTTTTCTGCTGTGGTTTGTGATTCCCCAATTTGAAGCTATTTTTGCGCAATTTAAAACGCCGCTGCCTGGCTTAACGCTGGGCCTCTTTACGATCGTTCATCATCTCAAAGCGATTGTCTTCAGCCTGATTCTAGGGGGCGTGGTGGGCCTGATCTTTTTAAAAAAGCCCTTGTATCAGGCCTGGAAGCGGATACAACATCAGTCGATGTTGCTGCGCTGTCCTGGCATCGGCCCCTATTATCATGATTGGCTGCTGATGTTTTTATTTAAAACCTTAAGCTTAAGTCTCCGCTCCGGCCTGTCTTTGCAGCAGGCCTTTGCTTTATTGCCCCGTTTATTTGCCGCTACACCTTTTGCGCAGCTGATTCGACTGATGCAGCAGGATTTGCAGGAGGGGCAGGCTTTGGAAAAAATTTTTTACAAAAAAGAATACATTCCAGAAATAGGTAATGCCTATATCCGGATCGCCAGTGTCAGCGGCGCTCTGGATGAACAGTTACAGCAGCTGGCGCTACATTTTGAAACGCGCGTGTATCACAAGATCAATCAATTGAAGATTCTGCTGGAGCCGTGTATTTTACTCGTGACCGGAGGCTTGGTCGGGCTGATCGTCATTGCCCTCTATCAGCCCTTGTTTAGTCTGGGAGGATTGGTTTAATTTTGCTTGACAGAACGCATAAACCTAGAAACGGCAGTTGCTCCGTCTCGTGTCATCCTCGCGAACGCGGGGATCCAGTCAAAACGCGCTTTAGCGCTCAATATTGGGCTAATAAAACACAATCACCTTTTTGGTGAAAGGTGTTTTATGAATCTAACAGCCCAGGAAAACATGCCGTAGCATGATTAGACTGGATCCCCGCGTGCGCGAGGATGACACGTGGAAAAGTGAACGTGATTGTAGGTGCCTTTTGGATTGGCTTGTAATACCAAAAGTCCTGAAAAAGTATGTTAATTGATGCGAGTTGCGCAGGTGAAACCGAGCATGTTTGAGCAGCAATTAATATGCTTTTGAAGGGCTTTTGGTATAATTTAAGAGCTCACCCCATTTACAGGCCAGGCAGGAATTGCGGCGCCATTGGGGAAGAGGCTGAGCGTTTCATCCAGAACGGGCTTGGAGTGCATAATCAGCACCAGCTTCTGTAGGAGAGGATCATTCTTGCGGCTATCTACGACCACAATCACATTGGCATAGGGCGCATTGGGGCCTTCTTTGAGCAAAGCCTGATTGACGTTGAAATGAGCGGTGGCGGCGTAATCATTGGTGAGTGCACCTATGGCAACATCGGGAAGTGCGCGGGAGATATCGGCGGCGTCCAGTTCCCTAAACTGTAAATTTTTGGGATTACTGAGAATGTCATTGGGGGTTGCCAGTAAGCCGGCATTCGGACTCAGGGTGATCAGATGATCCTGGGCGAGTAATAGCAGCGCCCGGCCCTCATTGCTGGGATCATTCGGAATCGCGACCAAAGCCCCATTTTGCAAAGCCCCGATGCTTTTTATTTTGACAGAATAAAAGCCAAGTGGATAGACAAAGGTTTTGCCAATCGGCGTCAACGCATAGCCATGTTGTTGAATCTGCGTGTTAAGATAGGGAATATGCTGGAAAATATTCGCATCAAGTTGACCGCTCGCCAATGCCTGATTGGGCATGACATAATCATTGAACACAACGATTTTCAGGGTGATGCCGTATTGGTTTTTGGCCACCTGCGTCGCGGTTTGCATGATCTGTTCCTGCGGGCCGGAGGTAATGCCGACGGTGATCACGGGGCCTGAATTTTGATTAGCTGTATTGCTTTGATGCAGCCAGTTGCCATAGGCGAGTGCAAAGACCAGGACAAAAAGCCCCCACCATCTGAGGCTGCGGCGTTTCGAGGAAAAATCTCCCAGCCATTGCAATGCTTGTACCATGATCACCAAAATAATGATGGTGTAGATCATCATAGGGATATCAAAACGCTGATAGCCATAACGAATCGCTACATCCCCCAGGCCGCCGCTGCCCATGACGCCGACAATTCCGGTATAGGCCACTAAAGCGACGATAGTAAGCGTAGCGCCTTCCAGCAGTGAAACCAAGCTTTCCGGCATAATCACTTTGTAAAGCAGTTGCCAGGACGTTGCACCCATCGCATGCGCCGCTTCAATTAAGCCCGGATCAACTTGTTTAAAGGCGGATTCCGCAATACGTGCGAAAAAAGGAATGGCCGCAATGGTCAGGGGGACAATCGAGGCATTCGTGCCGATCGAAGTGCCGACCACGAGGCGGGTCAACGGAATCAGCGCAATCATCAAAATCACAAACGGGATGGAGCGACCAATATTAACGATCAAGCTCAGGATCCGGTAAAGCCAGGGTTTTTGCCAGACGCCCCCTTTGCCGGTGATCAGCAACAGCAGGCCCAAAGCGAGACCGATAAAAACCGCCAGTACGCCGGCCGTCAGGACCATGTACAGGGTTTGCCAGGTGCTAAGAATTAAGAGTTGCAGATGGGTTAACATAGCCTAAAATCTCCACGTCGATGCCTTCGGATTGAATGAATTGAATGCCTTGAACAATCGCCTCGCGTTGTCCCAGGAGTTCACAAATGCTTACGCCAATAGATGCCTCATGCACCCAATTGAGTTGGGCTTGCAGAATATTGGGCGTGATATTAAATTTTTTGTGCAGACTGACCATAATCGGCTTCCCGGCTTTGTTGCCGACAAAAGTCAGGCGCACAATCGGGACGGATTGTTCGTCAGGTTGCGGGAGTAATTTTTTTTGCAAGGCTTCCGGCAAATCAATATGCAGACTGGAGAGTACAAATTTTTTAGCCAATGGTGTTTGCGGGCGACTGAATAATTCCAGCACCGGCGCTTCTTCAATGATGCGGCCATGATCCAAAATACAGGCCCGATCGCAGATGCGTTGGATGACTTCCATTTCATGCGTAATCAGCAAAATCGTTAGCTTAAGTTCGCGATTAATGCCACGCAATAATTCAAGAATGGAACGTGTTGTTTCTGGATCAAGCGAGCTGGTGGCCTCATCGCTCAACAAGATTTTGGGGGAAGTCGCCAGCGCCCGGGCGATCGCCACGCGTTGTTTTTGCCCGCCACTTAATTCATGAGGATAGGCATGTTTGCGCGTCGCCAAACCGGTTAGATCACAGAGTTGATCCACCCGCTGTTTGATTTCTTTGCGGCTCAAACCCGCCAGTTCCAGAGGCAGGGCAATATTGCGTGCCACCGTGCGCGAGGACAGCAAATTAAAGTGCTGAAAAATCATTCCCATCTTGCGGCGCTGTTGGCGTAAAGCCTCGGGATTGAGGGTGGTTAAATCCACGCCATCAATCAGGACCTGGCCGGAACTTGGCTTTTCCAATAAATTCACGCAGCGAATCAGGCTACTTTTACCCGCGCCGCTCGGCCCCATCACGCCATAGATTTCGCCTTCTGCAATCTTTAAGTTTAGATCTTGCAAGGCAATGATTCCAGGGCCTTTTTTGGTGGGGTAAGTTTTGTAAATCTGTTTCAGTTCAATCATTACGCTGAGCCTCTCAAATACATCGATTGAGTCTAGCAGGAATGTGCTGGACGGTCAATTTGTTTGATGTTATGATTTTGCTAGTTTTAATCCTGAAATTGTATGGTGTTTCCATGATGAAAAAAATTGCACTTGGCTTCATCTGCTGCAGCGTTACTTGCGTTATTTTTGCAGATGATACGCAGCCGAATTACTGGAGTGGGGATGTGCTGATGGGCTTGAGCTGGGGCTCTTTGTCCAATACTGATACCCTGCAAATGAGTCCTGAGATTGATAATCAATATGCCACAGACAGTACCTCCTCTGCCGTGCCTTTAGTTGGTTTGGGGCTGGCCTATAATATTTTGTATCGGAATGTGGATTTTGGCCTGGGGCTCTCGACTTATTATCTGCATGATACCAATGCATCAGGGGTTGCAACACCTGGGATCAATGCGGGTAGTACCGATGCCCTCAATTATTCGGCCAGTGGCAATAGTGCCGCTTTGATGTTTGAGCCCAAATTTACCCTGGATCAATATGCCTGGCAGCCGTATGTGCTGATGGGGATGGGCATGGCGTTTAACCATTTTAGTGATTATTCTGAATCCCCGACGGATCTCTCTCCCTTTAACAGCTTGACGCAAATCGCCTTTGCCTATGAGCTGGGCATTGGGGTGCAGTATGTTTTCACTATTCAATCCTATATGCCGATCGTGGCTTTGGATTATCGCTATATGAACTGGGGGAATGCCGGTATGGCCCCTTTTACCAGTCAGCAGACTAATAATGATCTCAACTTTGGGGATCTCAAAACCAATAGTTTGAATTTAAGTTTGATTTTACCGTTTTAATTGCGAGGATATCTTCATGTCTTGGCTCCCTTGTCGTTGTCAATCTCAGGAATAATGAGGTGTCAAAAATTAACTTTGCACCCAATGCGTATTCGGTTACCTTTGCTAATTTTGTAGGATAAGCATCTACAACTTAATTCCGCGAAATCTGCACGCAGGCGCGGATAAACGGCCCATTTTCGCAAAAGATCCGGCTAGGATCCTGGGCAAAATGGCCGAATGCGGGATTGAATAAAGGCAGGTCTTTAGAAGCATGCACGCCATGCAGCGGATCTGCATCAAAGTGGAAAAATTCAAAACGAATGCCTTTGCCGAAGAGGTCTCCGCAACTGGCGTAATGCTCAGCAAACTCTTTGAAAAAATGTTCGAGCAGATTTTTGATATTGCGCTCATCTTCCAAAGTATTTCTAAAATTATAATTGGGTGAGAGCGACAGCAGTGTGGGTACCAGAAAGGAGTAATAGACGCGTGAATGCGGTCGCAAATAAGCCGGGCCGAGAATCGTGGGAATATAATGCTTCAGATTATACTCTTGCAGATAAGCCTGTTGGAGCGTCTGGACCGGCGCAATGCGATCTTCGTTTTCCTGCATCGGTGCAAAAGCCATCACGGATCCAGTCGAGATATTGATGAGGTGTTTGACGGTTTCTAAAACATAGACATTTGGTTTTAAGCGCGTCTGGGCTTGAGCCTGGGCCAAAAATTGCCAGATGATTTCAAAAAACATATGATTGCGGGAATTCTTAGTATAACGCCAGGCCTGCTGCATGAGTAAATCATAAAAGCTGCGCATCTTGGGGGTCTGTGCCTGCTCAAACCAACCGCGGCCAAAAATCAGGACCTGACTGCGCCAAAGACAATTTAAAAGCGGCGCGCGCCCAATATCCGCAAAAATTTTGCCATGATTAAATAAATGATGCGGCGGATGCAGTTCACTCAGGCCAAAAGCACGCTGCATGCGATTATGACTGAGTTGATCGGTGATTTTGGGCACCATAAACAAAGTGCGCGCACCCGCCACAATCCGCCAGATCTGATGTTGATAGACGGTATTGGTTTTGTCCAGCACTTCCCAGGCCCCCATCATGGTACCAGGTTCAATCAAATGGATCGGAAAAATCCGTTCACTGAAATCAGTAAAATATTCAGAGGTCTTATTCAAACTGAGGAGAGCCGGCAGACGAGTATAATTGAGATCCTGCCGTAAATCTGCGGGGAGACGCTCGTCGTGAATCAAATGGAGCTGATTTTGATAGGGAATATTCAGACCCTGCTCATCAATAATCGATTCGCCAAACATATATTCAGCCAGATATAAATTATGGTGATCTTCTGGCGCAATTTGATCCAGTGCAGCCGCCAATCCAGGATTAGCAGATAGCACGTGCTCGCGCACGGCTTCCCATTTTATTTTTTGAATATCATGAACGGTCATTACTTTGCATATCAGGAAGAGTCTTGAATTATTTTATAACACGCTTTCTAGTTGGAGTCAAAGATATAGACGCTTTTGGTCAAGGTCACCTCGCGGGGTTGATTCTGTTGTTGGGGGGCCGTCTTGGGGCCCAGCAGTCAAGATGCCAAATGTTAGTGCTATGTCACTCGTTGGAACGGAAGCGGGAAATTGCGCTTTTAAAGAAGCCAGGTTGCTACCTGGTTCTGGTGCCTGCAAGCTCAACCACTCCATAAACGGTGTAATAGTGCGGATGATGGTCTTGACTAAAGGATTTCTGGTTAGCGTGCATAAAACCTTGGCAGATAGTCGCTTATCATTTTCTGATGAATTTTGAAGTAAGTAGAAAATCCCATTGATTAATCGAGGTGAAATCAGCTCTTGTGTTTTCTCAATGGCATGAGAAGTGAGTTGTTCCAAAATCATCAAAGGGAGATTATGACTCTTACTTGATTGTTCTAAAAGCAAGGACTGGATCATCTTCAGGCATTGTGAGATAGCATCCTTGGTTAGGATGGTGGGCACCTTAAAGTAACATAAGCCATATATGTATATTAAGGTAGAATCTAAAAGTAATTTTTTTGTGAGTACTTCAAATAATATGGATATATCCTCTGCACTAATCGTGAGCGTACATTTAGCTTCAAAAGTTTTGCCAAGTAAGCATCTTAAACAATTAATGGCAGCAAGTGCGACTGCCTCTGGTTGTGAGGTAATTTGTCTTATTAAGGATGAATAAATGTTATTTATATTAGTTTGGCTAATATTATTTATATTCTGATGAGATATTAAGTAAATTGCTGCAATAACAGCCTCTCTAATTCCAGGAAGTGTGCTGTCATCCTGTAATAGAGTGAGGAGTGGAGCTAAGCCATCCATTTGTATAAATACTTTTCTATCATTTACTTCCAAACACAATGTTATGCTTTTTGCAGCTAAGCCTGCTTTGCGTCCACCTGTAGTTAAATCACTAATGAGCTGGCCTACCAGTTCATCGATGGGCCTGACTTGTATGCCGTAGCTGTAAGTGCAGCGCAGGTTTTTTGGAAGAACTTCGATGATGGGAGCGTCGTGGGCAGTGATGAATGAAAAAGAGGTTAAATCACTAATCTGCATTGCTTCAGCCAGAATAATGGCTCCATTTGACAGTTTAATTTTGAGTCCGCCATTGGGTCGCCATTCTGTTGGTAATCCAGCGATATGATCTGCACATTCTGGAGTGATGGGCACGCCCAATTGCTGGAAGCGATAAGCTAAAACATAAAAGCTGATTGATCGAGCTGGGAATATCTGAATTAACTGGTTCATTGTATTCCAAAATCGATAAAATGCAATTTTAGCTTCGGCATAAAATGAATGTTTTTTGGTCTGTTCATGCGCTCTAGCTGTAAAAAGTGCATGTGGGGAAAATCCATGTAAAACTTCGCTCCATTTGTCATGATCTTTTATCATGGAAATTAAAAAGATAAGATCATGATCATTTTGTGCAACATGTGTAAATAACTGTTTATTTGCGTTGCCTTTTTGTATCATAAGAGAAAGCGTTTCGGGCTCTGAATCAAATGGGGGCAGATCATCTGAGTGATTGTGTGTATTGGTCCAGAGTCTCATGGGTATATCATATAAATCCATATCGATTAAATCCCAAATAACTTTTGACATAAAGTTTTCTTTTAAGATTTTTATATCATGTTTTGATTTCACGTCCTGCAAAAGAGTAACTATAAAAAGAATGAAGTTTTTTGAAGTTATAATATTTGCTTCTAGACAATGCGTTATGTCATGAGCAAGGGATATAAAATTATCATGTGTTCTATCATGCATGTCGCGTGTAATAGGATGGAGCGGGTGGGGGTATTGATAAACACGGTTTCTCTGCCTCGCTTGTTCCATTAAGGTGCGGGTAGATACCTCTTGTGTGACGACTGGCCGTAAATAGACGGGGTCATCTGGAAAAAATTCTTTATTGAAAATATTCATTGTTGGCGGAGGGATGACTAACCAAGAAATAAGCGGAGCATTTGGATGTGCTGGGTCATAGTTCGATATCTGAATGCTAGGAAGGGTCCCTTGCATGATAATATTTGGAAGCGTAAACATGGGCTCTGTTTTGACATATTCTTCTCCAGATAAGCCCTTGTAATAACTGCGGAAATATGTATCCATTTCCGCCCATCCTGCATCTGTGCTTAGATGGTCTTTTAGTTCTGCTTCTGACTTAAAAGAGAAAGGGGCCTTGTTTTTTAAAAGTGCTTGATAGAGTAGCCGGCAAAAACAATGGAGATAGCCCATATTTAAAGGCTCATCAAATGTATTTTTCGTGCGATTTGCTGCAAAAAAAATACTGGTTAAGAACTTTGCTTCTGCAGTGTTGTCTAAAGTAAGTGAATAATACTTTTGCAGATATGGGGGGAGCTCGGCTATTTTTATTTTAAATTGAGGGAGTTTGTGTTGTGGGATCAAATCAAGAGATTGCAACTGTATCGGCCCTTCAGGATCTACAATGTCATAATGCGTGAGCCTGCTTGCTGATGTTGTGGCATCTGATGGGCTATTAAAAAAAGTGTCTGCATAAGCAAGATAAAGAATAGTCGTCAGTGCATCTTGGCTGATTTTTTTTGTATATAAGGCGTAGTAAAGGCGAGAGTCGAAGTGTGAGTCTTTTGTTCTAAAATCGAAAATGTCTTCCAGTGCTAGTGTGTCGAGTTTTTGGTTAATCCAGGGTGCAAAATCCTCATCATTGGCTGTGGGGAATAATAAGTGAGTAAGCGGGTTCGCTCTAAAAACTTCTCCAATGTTTAATCCGCGTATGCTTTGTAAGATAGGCGAAGCAATAGTTTTAATTGTTGCGCTGGAGTCCGTTTTTTTTGTAGAGATAAGTAATTGTGCAGCCTTTTTCAAAGCGCTCGTTATTATGTTAGCGGCTTCCTCTTTAAGTCCATCTTCAAATAACGCGTAAAACTCTGGGTTTCGCCTTGTGCTACGAAGTGGGATTTTTGTATAGTCTGCTCGTTCCAATAATTTAGGGGCCTCTAGCATAAAAAATTCATTGATATTTAAGTTTGGCCACTTTATATAAATATATTTTATAAGTCAAGCTTTTTGAGTGACTACACAGGGCCCAATTCGAATTAAAAACGCAGCGGGAGTATTGCAAAATAATATACACGTGTTAATATCCACATTATTAAACACTAAAACTTCACGAGACGCTGTAAAATCAAGTCAATGTCCACGTAGATGGGGCATTTAATCGGGAGCCCATTGCCTTAATGGGGCACGGTGGGTTCTGAGGAGGGGCTACTGGGATCCATCGCTATGTGAATGGACGTTTGACAGAGTCTGTTTAAGAGCGAAGCAGCCCCTTACGTTGGCCCACAAAAGCAAATAACTTTTTGGTAAAATATGTTCCGACGTTCGCTGAGGTGAAAAAGCCGGAAAATGATTAGTGCCTTGTGCCTGGTGAGAGCGTGGTTACAGAGAGATGGCGTCAACAATATTGGAGATGTGCGGTGAGTACAATCCCGTTTGAAAGAAAGCTGATATTACATCCCTCTGCCCACAGTGAGCGTCATCGTTAATACACATAGGAGATGACATGGATCATAATACTGAAAAAGGAGCTGGTGGGTCAAATGCACCACGGGTCAAGTTGAACAAGCTTAAAACAGATGGCTTGGAAGCAATTAACCTGAACGCAGCTGGAATTGATGTAGGGGGCGGGTTTCATTATGTTGCAGTTCCCCAGGGTCGAGACACCGAGTGCATTCGAGAATTTGGAAGCTTCACGGAGGATCTGCAAAGCCTGGTTGCCTGGCTGAAGCAATGCCAGATTGATACGGTTGCAATGGAATCAACCGGTGTGTATTGGATCCCGTTGTATGAAATTCTGGAATCAGCTGGAATAGAAGTTCTGCTGGTGAATGCGAGACAGATCAAAAATGTGAGCGGACGCAAAACCGATGTTGAGGACTGCCAGTGGATTCAGCGTTTGCATACCTGCGGCTTATTGCAGGGTGCCTTTCGTCCCGATGCGAAGATTTGTGAGCTTCGAGGTTATTTGAGACAGAGAGGGATATTAATCAAAAGTGCGGGGATGCATATTCAGCACATGCAGAAAGCCTTAGTCCTGATGAATTTACAGCTGACGAATGTGATCAGTGATATTACCGGGGAAACGGGTATGCGGATCATTCGCGCGATTATTGAAGGGGAGCGAGATCCTGGTCAGTTGGCTGCGTTACGAGATCATCGGTGTAAAAATTCGCTTGAGGTGATTAAAAAATCATTGATGGGTCATTACAAGCCGGAACAGGTTTTTGCTTTGAAACAAGCCGTTGAGCTTTATGATTTTTATCAGGCGAAGGTGATGGAGTGTGATCGTGCGATTGAGACCCATCTTTTAAGCTTCACCCCTAAGATTGAAGTGGATGACACGCCTGATTCCAAAGGGGGCAAAAAGAAACAAGGGAATGGCGCTGGCTTAAATGTGAAGAGTTCATTGGTTCGAATGGCTGGAGTTGATTTGACGAAGATTCCTGGGATTGATCAAAGTACAGCACTGACATTGATTTCAGAAATAGGCCTTGATTTATCTGCTTTTAGAAGCGCGAAGGCTTTTGCATCATGGCTGGGGCTTTCCCCTGAGAATAAGATCTCTGGAGGCAAGGTGTTGAGCAGCAAAAGCAAGAGGACTGGCTCAAGAGCGGCGAGATCCCTCAGAATGGCGGCCTTCAGTTTACACAGAAGCAACAGTTCACTCGGTGCTTTTTTAAGGCGACTTAAAGGCAGGATTGGCGCTCCCAAAGCAATTACTGCACTGGCGCATAAATTGGCTTTGATTGTTTATGCGATGCTGAAAAATGGTGAAGACTATGTTGAGAAAGGCCAAGAATACTATGAAAAAATTT
>CAMARA010000008.1 GCA_945860585.1 Francisella tularensis subsp. holarctica
CGCCTGCAAATAAGCCCCAGGGGCAAGTCCTCATGACCGCTTCTGAAAACCTGATTTTTGACAATTTCGCCCAAAAACCCTGTCAAGCGTTTTATTCGCTTTTTTCATATTTATTTTACGCGGCTTTCGGAAACGGTGAATCGTTACCACTTATTTTGGTTAATTGGGAATTTTGTTTTTGGCTCCTTGTATTTTTACAGATAAAATATTATAATACATGCATAAAAATATTAAAAAGACGCATTAATGCGACTTTCAGAGCATCCTACCAGTCAGTTGGCCACTGCGGTCTATGATCATTGTGGTTCTCTGTGTGATCGATTTGATTTACGCTGGTTTTGCTATGACATGAGTTTTAAGGGCGGGACCTACAGCATGCTCACCGACCAGGCACAAGTTTTTGAACCGTATTATTTTCATGATTTAGATGTAATTTGTTCCGATGCATCTGGGCGCACCATTCAAAGCGGAGTCTATACCACAACCCTGCTTTCTCAAAAAAGTGGCGACCTCAGGCCATTTGATCATTTTAAATCACTTTTTCGAACAGAGTTTGGGATTCATATTGTCAATCGTGGAGCCGATTATGATGAGATGATTTCTTTTTCTTTTTCGATGGCGGAGCATGAGTTTGAATATTTTATTCTCAATTATTTGCCGAAGCTCAAAAACTTCGTGCGTTATTTTAAAACGCAGATGCATCGTGAAATTATGCAGATGCAGAAAATAGAAAATCGCCTGTATCTGCCTGCGCTGCTTGAAGCAAAAGCAGAGGACTGTCCCGTGCAAAGGCTGGAAAAAACAAATACACAGATTGATCTTGAAGATGGCCGTCAGGTGAGCCTTTCCCCGCAACAGTCAGCCTGTTTAAAGCTGCTGATTGAAGGTAAAAATATTAAAGAAGTAGCGGGGGAGTTGCATCTTTCTGCACGGACCGTCGAGAATTATTTGGCGATGATTCGCGATAAATTATACTGCCCGTCGCTGATCACCTTGTTGGGGAAGTATGGAGATCAGCTGCGGTAGTTTTTAGTGGCAGTCTACAAGAAGTAAGCCCGCTCAGTATCTTAATGAAGAGGGTTAATAACCACTGCGGTTTGCTGCGCAGGCCCACCAGTATTTTCAATATTCTGCACGACCGAGACAACATATTGAGGTAGTGCATTAATTGCGTAGGAGCTGATTTCAGCATTTGAGTTGCCGTCTAGGCATCCACTTCCCCCGTTGCACACGTTTGTGAGTGCAAACGCGCCTGCTGGATCAGCCATAACAGGGATTGTTACTGTATTCATACTTGAGCCGTCAGTAGTAATCTGAAATCCAACACCGCCTTGATAAATGTGACTGTTTTGCACTGCGGAGACAAGTTGAATGACGCCAGATGTGTGTGGGTTTAATGTAAGAGGGGCTTGCTGCACTAAGCAGATGTTGTAGGGATTACCTGTGCAGCCAAACATTCCTCCGTCAAAACCATCTTCTGTAATTTGTACTTCGCTGGTCGTATTGTTATAGAATGTAATGGGGGTGGGCGTCCCTACATCTGCCGCACAGGCCATAGACAGTCCGCTAAGGGGAAGGGTTAATAGTACGGCTAGAGTTGCTTTTTTCATTTTAATTTTCCTTGGTTGGTTGAGGTTGAAATGAACTGAGTGGGATTATATATTATTTTTTTAATGCGGTAATAGAGTAAAAATACTCTAGTGGAGAAAATTATTTTACATTTTTAGAGTGCTTGCATTTTTATAGATAAAATATTATAATATATGCCTGATTTTGCGGGAGGCTCATTTTGCTTGCACAAAAAATAAAGGGATTTCAGATCGTCTCGCCGCATATTGATGAGGTGATTAGCCCTTTGAAGCCTTTAGGTGTGGAAGGTTTTTTCTATGCACGCCTTTACGATAATGGTGAGTTTATTGATCTCACATCCAATCCACGTTTTGGAGAGCATTATTTCAAGAAGTTTTTTGCTGCAGATTATCCGCGTGAGGCTGTTTCGGATCATATGTTTATTGAGCAGGGTGTGAGTTTGTGGGAGCTCAATCAGCATAATTTAATCCATCAAGATGGCAAGAACATTTTCGCCTATGGCAATGGCATTACCATTTACGAAAGTCGCGCAGGCTATAAAGAGGTCTATAGCTTTTATTCAAAAATAGATCGGCCGGAAATGAGTCAATTTTATTTGCGTCAACTGGATTTTTTGAAAAAGTTTAAAGGCTATTTTGTCGAGCGGGCAGCGCCGATCATTGTGGAAGCGGAGCGTAATAAATACCAGATGCCAGATTCGTATCGCGAGTTTGATAATACGTCTGAAGAGCAGAGTCATATCACTACGTTGATGTCAAAAATAGACGCTCAAAAAAACCGAAAAGCAGCTTTATCAGCACGTGAATTAGAATGTCTGCTGCATCTGGCTCAAGGTGCTTCTGCGTTAGAGGTGGCAGATGCACTCCAATTGTCAAAGCGTACGGTTGAAAACTACATTGCGAATATGAAGTCCAAGTGGCATTGCAGCAAGACCTCAGAGCTGATTCATGCTGCAGATAAAATCAGTCAGTTATGGTAAATTTGCGTAGTGGTCAGTGAAAGTCTGCGCTGCCGATGTGCTCCTATGTGTACCTGAGTGGGTTAAGGTGCTAAAATGCCGTTTTTAAATTAACAGGAGCCAAAATTGTTTGATAGTTTTACATTGGAAAATAGCGATGCACAGCGCATGGATGAAGGGTTTGTGGCGCAAAATGCGGTAGCAGAAGATGGCATGGATGTCGTAGCTGTTGCGAAAAAATCCAAGCCCAAAGAGGCGGCCGTTAAGTCAGTAGATGATCATCAACAGAAAAATGCTGAAAGATTGGCGGCGCATTTACAGTTAGCATTGGATGCTGCGCAAAAAGAAGACGAAGCACTCTGCGCGCAAATCAGTGAGATTGAAGCTAAGCGTGCCGAAGTCAAATCCTATGTGCGTTATCTACACGACACCATCAAAGGCTGTTAATTAGTTTGGAATGGGGCTCGCGATGCAAATGCAATTTTTTGAGACATCAGGCCTGCAGGCCATTGAGCAACCCCTGAATACCAAGCTATCTAAGAATCAGAAAAAGTTTAACACGCTTCTGAAAAAGATCGGTGAAAAGCGAAAGCAGTTGGAGGAATGGCAGGCTACAGTCTCCAAATATCAGCAGCAATACCAGGCTGAAGTCATGCCATTGTTTGCAAAATATAATGCGCACCGGGTACAGATTGTGACCTTGTTGGATCAAGCATACGAGAAATATCCTTTGACTAAAATTCAAAAAAAGAAACTGGCCGTGGTGATTCAAGAGCTGGCCGGCGCCTTAATCGATGCAGAGGACATGGATGAGCTGAAAGAAATTTACAACAAATACAGCGCAACTGATTATGATACCGAGGTCGATGAGGAGCAGGCCTCGATGGATGAAATGATGGAGGAGTTGTTTGGCATAGACGCTAATGAAGTCGACCTTGATTCTTTCGAAGATGATTGTAGCCTGAATTATGGAGGCGGTCAGCGTAAAAAGTCAGCCAAAGTATTAGCAAAAGAGGCCAAGCAAAAAGAAGAAGCAGAGCACGCAAGGCTATCGATTCGGGAGATTTTTAGAAAATTAGCCAAAGTATTGCATCCAGATCGCGAGCAAGATCCGCTGGAGCGCGAGCGCAAAAACGCTTTGATGCAGCGCGTTAATATGGCCTACAAGAAAAAGGATTTGCTGTCCCTGCTAGAGTTACAGCTGGAAGTGGAGCAAATTGATCAGAACAGTATTAATGCAATCGCAGAGGATCGGCTTAAGCATTACAATCATGTTCTGGAGGAGCAGTTACTTGAGTTGGATCAGGAAGTGATGGTCATTTGCAGTGGTTTTAAGCTGAAAGATAGTTGCCGTAGTCCCTATAATCTCACGCCCGCGTTTGTCATGGTGTCCCTGCTGCAGATGCGCAATGAGCTGAAGCATACGATTACGCAGATAAAGGCGGACTTGACTCATTTTAAAGATGTGAAATATCTGAAAGGCTGGTTGAATCGTATGCGTTGAGGCAAATTACAATTCACCGTCATGTAAGCCTTTCGCAAGGGCGTGGCATGAGCTATTAAAAATCTAGTTCAAATTTTTGCAAGAACACTTTGGGTTGACTTTCTCCAGTCAGTTTTAGCTGAAGAAGCAACAATTGTGGCGCAGGTCGCGGTGCCTGTATCATGGTGAATTGATGCCATATCTCTTGAAATTAAGCTTGCCATGGTGTATATTGTTTGTTCTTTTTATGGTGGTGGGGAAAATGCAAAAAATACTGATCAGTGGGTGCCTCTTGGGCGCTAAAGTGCGTTATAACGGTGAGGATAAACTCATCGAACATCAGCTTGTAAATCAATGGATCAAAGAAAGGCGCTTTGTTTCGGTGTGTCCAGAGATGGCAGGCGGATTGCCGACCCCTCGCCCACCCGCTGAAATGATAGGGCGTCAGGTTTTGACAAAACATGGGGTAGATGTCACTGTGGAATTTCAGCGAGGCGCTGAAATTGCCTTGAGGCTTTGTCAGCAGCATGGAATTAAGGTTGCGCTTTTAAAGGCGCGTAGCCCTTCCTGTGGCAATGAGGCGGTTTATGATGGGACTTTCAGTGGGCGAACGATTCCAGGTCAAGGTGTAACGGCGGCCCTTTTGATTGAGAATGGCATTCGGGTTTTTAATGAGGATCAGTTGCTGGATGCGGCGGATTTTCTGGCACAGTTGGAGTCCTCTCTGTCCACGAAAAAATGAGAAAGCAATGGTTTTATCCAGCAGAACTTGATTTTGCAAAGGTGGAAGCACTTCGTTTTACTCTGCCATACACTCAGTGCAAAAGATACTTGAGGAGACAAGTGATGTAAAAACGCAGCGTGCACATGTTTATGTATTTTTCTGAGTAACGATTCACCGTTTCTGAAAGCCGCGTAAAATAAATATGAAAAAAGCGAATAAAATGCTTGGCAAGGTTTTTGGGCGAAATTGTCAAAAATCAGGTTATCAGAAGCGGTCGTGAGAGCTTACCCCTGAGGCTTATTTGCGGGCGCAGGGCGAGATCTTGTCTGTGCTGCAGCTGATGGATCGAGGCTAAAAAAAGATTCTTTCAAAAAGCGCACTTTCTGAAGACGAATTTCTGCTTAAAAAACCCATGGTACAGATGGTACACCACAACAAGCCTAAGCCAAGGTGTGAGGAAGGGCTTGAGATGGGAAAGTTTTGCATATATTGTCTGACAATCAAGCCCAGGCTGAGCAAGACCAATAAAACACTTGCGCCCAGATTTTTATTAGCTTTGAGTTTACTCATGGGAGTAGAAATCAAAAAAATGGTGATGGACAGTACGCCAAGATTGATACACAAAGCCGTTGCTGGGTCTAAGTATCGCAAAGACATGAAAGTACTGAGTCAGTTGATTAAAGTGACAAAGTTCATTTGCAGCAGCACTTTTTTATTTGAAAATACGGCTGAATAAAGCTTCGGAAGCTTTTTAAGCTGGATGAGGTTAAAAATAATCAGGGCGTACGAAAAAGTCATGAAAATGCCTAAAAAAGCATTGTGAGTTTTGGTCAACTGCGAAATAAAAACACAAGAGACCGCATTGGCTAAGCAGGTCAATAAGATGCAGATGTAACCCAGTCTGGGCTTGGCGTTTATGTTGGGCATGTTATCTGGCGTTCTTTTTGAATAGAATATTAGTTGACAAGTTAATATTGTGATCATATCATGAGGGGTAATTCTAAGCAAGGAGTATTTCATGAGAAATTATAGTACTGATCCAAAAAGTCCAGATTGCCCAAGTTCTTTTGCATTCAAGCCAACGCATGTGTATGAGCTGCATATTATGCCCGGGAATAGAGGGCCAGTACAAAAGCCGACGCAAACAAAGGCGCAGTGGATTCAGTCTCCACAGCCGAATATGGGGTATGCTGAGATGGAGGTGAGCGTCACTTTGGCAGAAACGCAGATTCCCCGAGCTAAAATACCGAGCACGATCAATCAAGCCAGTTTGAAGCTGACATTTAAGGGGAAAGCGCGCAGCAAGGAATTGATGACCCAAACTTTTTTTAACGGGCAGGTCAAATTTAAAAAGTTAGCGTTTCAATCAGATATTAAATCTTGGTTAGGTGAGTTTACTGGAAGCACCTCGCCCATCGATGCAGTAACGCACGCCGTCACCGCTACCTTGACCTTTCCGCCTATTGATGGGCAATCTAGCAGTTTGTCAGTCAACGGCAAAGGCGATATGACTGCCAGTTCAACCAGTACTGTTGATGGTGCGACGGCTCAAGTCAGTGTATCGACCAATCAGCCCTTTACGATTGTTTTTACGTTTTCGCCTCGCCCCGTAAAAGGGGAATACAAGCAAACCGATTTTGAAGGCGAGCTTGAAGTGGAGTTAAGTGTGACTTATAATCCGAGTGCTTTGAGGGCTGCTGGTCAGGCTAGTGCTCCTATAGCAACAGATCCAGGAATGCGGGCAGTGTCAGATCAGGATAAAGTGGAAAGCTGGTTTGAAAATAAAGTGTTTAGTCATGCTCCAGTGATTGCATCAGGAGCTGGGGTTGCTGCAATGGTCATTGTTTTTAGAGAAGTAATAGCGGATGCTATTACAGCGTTAGGTGATGTAACATTTGCTTTGGCTGCATGGGCAGCGCCGTAATATAGAATGTAAGGTTATAGAGTATATGTTTAAAAAAAGTAAGCTGATGAATGTTGTAGAAATTTTCACTGGAATTTTGCTGTTCATGAGTGTTTGTTTTGGTGTTGCTGGAGCTGTGATGAACGCTCAAATAGATCATCTCAGTTTGCTGCAAGCATTACGAATAAATTTTGTAATCGGCCTTTGGTTTATTCTTTTTTTGGTTATTGTGTACGGGCTATTTTTGAGGATAAGATGGATTATTCCCCTTGTCGTCTTAATCAGCCTATATTTTTCATTGTTTGCGATGGACTCTCTTTATTTATATGCCACTGGCAGCTATATCGGCGCCAATTGTATAAATAAACTGTCAAGCCTTTTCATGATTATTGTCGCGCCATTTGCAACCATTTCATGTTTGCTGTGGCAGCTTGAGTATTGGAAAAAAAACAAAAGTACTTTTGTTTCAGAGCAGAATCTGTTTGCGCAGTATTTTGTTCGCCTAATGCCGATGCTATTGATGTCTGGTTGGCTGGTTTTAATTGCCGGGATAATTTGCAGTTATTGGATCACTTATTATTTATACGTATACTCTCAGCAAAGCGTAATGTATACAGGGCTGATTCTTGCATTGGCAGGCTACTTTATCATTTGGCTGGGATGCAGTTGGGCCATGATTTATAAGCAGCGCTGGCTTGTTTTGTTATTTTTAATAATCTCCATTTTTGCATTAATTCCTGGTATGCTCAGTTTTCATATGGTTATCTGGCTTGCCTTGGCATGGTGGGAGAAGTTAGTTCTTTTATTTTTTGGCCTTACAACGTTAATCGCTTATTTTTTAAGTTTTGCAGGAGAATGGCTCTGGGTGATGGAAAGGCGCAGAAATCGAAATTTGAAAAAGAAAAAAACGTCACCGCTGTGGGCGCAAATTTTTGTGAGTCTATTGTTTTTGCTGGCATTGATTAAAATTCTAACTTTGCCTTTTACGGAGTATCGGGATATGGCGGGGGTGAGGCAAAGTGTTGAGTATTATTTTACTCATGCTTAACACTTGCCGTATTTTGGGGTTGAATTGTTTTATTTTAAATAAACTCAGGGTTTTCTAATTGATGATTTCACTACAGGACACCTCTGCTGAACTTGAGATAAATTAAGGGATCCAGGGGATTTTTGGGTGGGCTAAATATTTTGCGCAAAGCGGATTTAAGCTCAATCCAGTGTTCGTTGAGATTAATCACCATGCGAGCAATAGACTCCAATCCCTTGAGGAATAAGCTTTTGGCAAAGTAGCCATGCTTTTTAAGAACAGGCGGAGCGCCCTTACAAATAAAATAACCCTGTTTGAGAGCAATGCAAAAAGCCAGCGTCAGGGCGAACATCAGACGTGAGAGCTTAGCCTGATCAGTCATGTGAGTGTTTTCAAAGCGGAAGCCTCTTTCTTTGAGGGATGAGAAGAGCATCTCTATATTCCAGCGATGCGCGTATAAATCCAGGGCCTCATGGGGACGATCTGGCGTGAGGAGAATCAGAAGCTCGCCAGATTCCATGCGTAGAGCAATGACATAGAGCCAACTACCCATCACCAGGCGTTTCTTGGGGAACACAACCAATTTACCGACGTTGATACCGCGCAGCATCAAGCTGAGCTTCAAGGGAACACCTCTAGCATTGGTCGCACAAATATTGTCACGGCAGCGCACTACGAAGTGAATCTTTTGTTTGATTAAAAAGGCCAGCCAGCGCTTGCCAATAAACTCTCGATCCATGAGCAAAGTTAGATTGCGAGCCTTGATGATACCCCAAGAGAGCAAGCGCTTAATCTGATCAATACGCTCAGCCTCGTCACTGTTTCCTTTTTTATCAAGCAAAGTCCATAAAATTGGGAGTGCAATGCGCTTATAGGCAATACCGAGTGTCAAGAAGTTGATGTTCTTTTTGCCAAATAACCAATTGGTTCGATCCAGAGTCAGGATCAACTGTTCAGGCAAGCCAAACAATTCTTGGACAAAGCTCAGTAATGCCGCAAAGCTAAACTCAAATCCTCCGAAGAAACGCTGCAGGCGTTTGTAATGTGATTCGATCTTTGCAGAGCCCGCCATGCCCGTTGAGAGTTTGCTTAAGTTCACATCTCTGAGTGCCAGCATGGCAAACAATATTTTTGACAGGCATTCAACTCTGCTGCTGCTACTGCTACTGCTACTGCTACTAGCCGTACAACCCAACCTACCCCATTTTACAGAGCAACTGCTATGGCAACTCCCCCGAAAGTGCCCCGAGCTTATGAATGCCCCATTACATACCAGATCATGCAAGACCCTGTGTTCATCGTGAGCAGCGGGTACACCTATGAAAGAGCCGCTATTACCAACATAATAAACAATGGGAATGCGCTTGATCCATTCACACGGCATCCGATTACACTAGAAGACATAATGCCTAATCGCGCGATTAAAGATGCTATCGATGAATGGAAAAGAGCAAATCCAACAGCAGCGCCTGCTCTGAAGGCATAGAACTCTTTCGCATCAACAGCGAGACTGGGTCATCCATCTTATGATATGATACCCATACATCATTCACATGGATCTCATCATGTTGAAAATCATCGCTGTTGGACACAAGATGCCGCTCTGGATTCGACAGGGCTTTGAGGAGTACCAGAAGCGCCTGGTTCAGCCTTGGAAGTTAGATCTGATTGAGCTGCAGCCTGAAAAAAATAAAGCCCTCGAAGGAAAGGCGATTTTAGGCAAATTGCAGGCGCAGGATTGTTGTGTGGCGCTGGATCCAAAGGGGCAGGCTTTCAGCACGGAAGCACTGGCTGAAAAACTCACGCATTGGAAGCGGGAACATCCTACGATTGCCTTTCTCATCGGCGGCGCGGATGGCCTGGATCAAGCTTGTTTGCAACGAGCCAATTATGTGGGCTCTCTCTCCGCCCTGACGTTTCCGCATCAACTGGTCAAGGTGATTATGGCGGAACAACTCTACCGGGCGGTGAGCATTCTCAATCATCACCCCTATCATCGTAGTTAGAAGCAGTACCCGTGTCATGTTGATTTTTTTCAGCAATTAATTCCCGCGCAGAGATATGCACTATTTTTCCATCACGCATAATAACAATACCCGTATTAGTTTGTATTGCTGTTTCACGCGCTATTTTAGCTGCACGTTTCAATGCAATAAAAGAGGATGCCAAATCCGGATCTTTTGCCTTCAAAAGGTCACTCATATCCATTATTTTCTCCACATTGAATTAAATTAGGCTCACTCTCTGAGTTATCATAGAGGGCCCAGGCATCTACAATGAAGCGATAACGTTCCTTAAAATTTTTAAGTCCCGCTGCAAACCGCCGCCGAATAACATCTTCTGGAATATGATGTCCACCTTGTTGCACACGCTGCGCCACCCGATTTATCGCTATCTCAACTGATTTCAGTGAAAGAAAGAACAAGCTGACATGATAGCCTTGCTCTTGCCATTTTTTGATATGCTGGATATAAGTCAAGCCAGACAAAGTGGTCTCAAATGCAAAACTTTCGCCTGACAAAGCCGCGGCGGCCATCTCTTGTAACATCAGTCGTGCGGACTTAACCGCAGCCACTTCTGGCGCAAAAGGAGACAAGCCCGCAGCAATTAAATCGGCATTCAAAAATCGCATACAATCCGCTTCCAATGGCAAAAATGTTTTAGCAAAGCTGGTCTTTCCTGCGCCGTTTGGACCCGCAATAATTAAAATCTTTGGCGTATTCATTAGATCTGCCTCAGCATTCTCCATTTAAGTATTGAGCATGATTATAGCATATTGTGGCAAAACGTGCTGGCCCACGCTTTGCAAATTTCAAAAAATTCCTCTTCAGAGCTCAGCATAGGTGCCGATGGTGACGGTGCGCTCTTTGGGTAGTTTTAAAAACTCTAGGGCTGAGAACGTTGCGACGGTATTGGTAAACATCATAATGAATAAGCGCTTCTGCCAGGCGAAGAGGCGCGCTGCACGGCCTGGCAGGGCGGCCAAGGCGATGTGCTCGATGAAATAAAGGGCGCAATCCAGATCCAGGTGAAAGGGTAAAATGCGTTGTTCACTCGCTTCCTGCAGATGCTTGGGAATATTCAATCTTTCCATAAAGCCAAAATGGATCGTTAAATGCGGAATGCCCAGCGCGGCTTCTGCAAGAACAAAGCGCGCATTTGCTTGCACTACTGGATAAGGATGCACTTCGATCGTCACAAGAACCGCGCGCTTGGGATGCGATTGCATGCTTTCAAAATAGCGGAAAAAGCATTCTCCACAAGGATCGTAACTGGCTGTAATAAAAATAGCGTCCAGAGGCGTCAGCTCATGCTGGGTAGCGTGGAGATGTGAATGATTGAGATGCTGCGGTGCGGCGGCGATTTTTTTAAGATACGCACTGCGCAATAAGGCCATGCCATTGTACCAGGTGAGCATCACCATTAAACATCCAAACGCAAACACCAGGGGCATCCAACCGCCGGAGAGAATTTTAAAAATATTTGAGGCTAAAAAGCCAAAATCAATCAGGACAAAAATACCAAAGACCCCGATTATTTTTAAAACAGACCAATGCCAGTTTTGATACGCAAGGCAGAGCACTAATACAGCCATGATCACCATTTCAACGTTAATCGCAATGCCGTATGCACTGGTCAACGCATTGGCTGTTTTAAAAAACAAAACCAGAAACACACAGCCGATCGCAAAAAACACATTAATGCTCGGCACGTAGATCTGCCCTTTTTCAATTTTTGAGGTTTGTACAATGCGCAAACGCGGAATGACACCGAGGAGCATCCCCTGTTTTGCCAAGGAATAACTCGCCGAAATAATCGCCTGCGAGGCAATGACTGTGGCCATTGCAGCCAGAATCAGCAAGGGTAAAACAAACCAGGTGGGCGCGATATAATAAAAAGGATTGCTCACTGCAGCAGGATTAAATAACAAATGCGCGCCCTGCCCCAAGAAACTCAAAGTCAGGCAAGGCAATACCAAACCAAACCAAGTCACGCGAATCGGCCATTTACCAAATTGGCCCAAATCTGCATACAAGGCTTCTGCACCCGTAATCGCCAAAAAGACACAACCTAAAATCAAGAAACCACGAAACCCATTTTCAATAAAAAAATGCACTGCATAATAGGGATTCAAAGCCAATAGGATTAAGGGATGATGGATAATCTGCCACAGCCCCAACGCCCCAATCACAAAAAACCAGAGCCCCAGGATTGGCCCAAAGGTACCGCCGATTTTCTGTGTGCCAAAGCGCTGACAGAAAAATAACATCAACAAAATCACCACTGTCAAAGGCACCGTCCACACACTCAAACCTGGCGAGAGAACTTCCAAACCTTCCATTGCCCCCATCACTGACACGGCCGGCGTCAACATGCCGTCACTCATCAATAAACCTGCCCCTAGAATACCCGCCAGAAATAACCAACGGTAACGTTTTCGATGCCGATCAAACAAAGATAACAACGCTAAAACGCCGCCCTCTCCATCATTACTAGCATTCAGAAACACACTGAGATAACAAGTGGACACCACCAAAATCAAGGCCCAGAAAATCAGGGAAATCACCCCGAGAATATTGGTTTCACTGAGCGCGATATCATGAAAGCAAGCCTGCAAAGTATAGAGCGGACTGGTGCCGATATCACCATATACGACGCCGAGTGCCGCAAGAGCTAAAGCTGGATTAAGGCCGGTTTTAATTTTCATGATGCAAGCAAATGTGCAGCATGCAAAAACAGGGCATAGATCGGCGCCGCCGCGCACAAACTATCCAGTCGATCCAAAAGCCCACCATGTCCAGGCAAAAGATTGCCACTGTCTTTGGTGTTATATAAGCGCTTGAGCAGACTTTCAAACAAATCTCCCAGCACAGAAATCAGGATCAAGCCGGTACCCAGAAGCAGCCACTTCCACAAAGCCAGGCCACCGAAATGAGGCAAAAACAAAATAACGGATAAGCCGGCAAGATTCCCAATAATCAGCGCCGCAATCAGGCCTTCCACGGATTTTTTAGGGCTGACGTGGGGCAATAGTTTATGCTTGCCAAACGCCGATCCCACAAAATAGGCTCCGGTATCCGCAAAACACACCAGCATAATCAGGTAAAATACCAAAGCGCGGTCATAATGATGGATGTCGACAAAGGCAATCCAAGCAGGCACCAGCATCAAGACGGCCACAAAAAACTGCAGGCTTTTATGCTTGAAAATTTTGAGATGCCGCAGCGGAATAAAAATCATCACAAAGGCCAAAATCCACCAGACCAGGGCAATTTGAAAGGTCAGATGTTTATTATGATGCATCACCACCAGCAAGGCCCAAAAACAGAGGACATACAGGGCTTTTTGCAGATTCGTACGTACGGCGATCAGGCCTAAAAATTCCCAAAACGCCGCCGTGACCGCCAAACCGCAGAGAATAAAAAAGACCACATTTGGTAAAAAGAAAATACTCACGATGGACAAAATGCCCAAAATCAAACCCGTCTTAATTCGCGCCCAGTGTTTCTGCATTACAATTGCTCCGATATCATCCCATAACGCCGCTCTCGCCCGGCATACCAAGCGAGTGCTTTGTCATATTCAGTTGGATTAAAGTCTGGAAATAGTGTATCAGTAAAATAGAGTTCTGTGTAGGCGCATTGCCATAATAAAAAATTACTGATGCGCGATTCGCCACTGGTGCGGATGAGGAGATCCGGATCCGGCATTCCGTGTGTGTACAAATGCGCACTGAGTTGAGCCTCCGTCAAGCTCGCAGGATCTAGCTTTCCTGCAAGCGATTCCTGGCATAATTGCTGGGCGGCACGCAGAATTTCTGCACGTGCGCCATAATTGACGGCTACATTCAAAATCAGGCCTGGATTTTTTGCCGTCAGCTGCATGGACTCTTGCATAATCGTTTGTAACGCCGCTGGGAACAAACTAAGATCCCCCAGAAAATTCACTTTCATTTTCATGGTATGCATTTCGGCGAGCTCTTCTTTGAGGGACTCCAGAAACAACCTCATCAAAAAACTCACTTCCTCATCAGGGCGCCGCCAATTCTCGCTGCTAAAGGCATAAATCGTTAAGATTTCAATACCCAGCTTGCCGGAATGTTGAATCAGCTTTTTGACATTATTTTTACCCTGACGATGCCCCATCACCCGCGGCAGGAAACGCTTTTTCGCCCAGCGTCCATTGCCATCCATGATGATGGCAACATGCCGCGGCAGACTTTTTTTATCCATGCTGCGCTCGATTAAATCGACATCAGGTCTTTTTCTTTTTCCACCGCTAGACGATCAATCTCTACGATGGTTTTATCGGTTAATTTTTGAATGCGATCTTCGGCTTTTTTGAGCTCATCTTCGGTTACTTCTTTATTTTTATGCCCGTCTTTAAAACCCTGCAGCACATCGCGCCGAATATTGCGAATCGCCACCCGTGCGGTTTCTGCTTCCGACTTCACCACTTTGGCTAAATCACGCCGGCGTTCTTCAGTCAAAGGAGGCAAAGGCACCCGCATGATTTGACCTGCAACCATAGGATTCAAGCCAAGATCAGAGGTATGAATCGCTTTTTCAATCGCGCCAACCATTGCTTTATCCCAAGGCGTAATCACTAAGGTGCGTGCATCTGCAATCGAGATATTCGCCACTTGAGACAAAGGCACATCACTGCCGTAGGCTGAAACTTTAATATGCTCCAATAGAGAGGGATGTGCACTACCGGTGCGGATTTTATGAAATTCATTTTTCAAGGTTTCAATGCTTTTGCTCATACGCAATTCAGCATCTTTGAATGGATCGCTCATTTTTTTACTCCGGATTAATTGTAAACTAAAGTCCCTTCTTTATGCCCAAGCAATACGCGGCTTAAGGCGCCAGGCTTAAACAAATTAAAGATCTGGATTGCGACATTATAATCGCGACACTGACAAAATGCAGCTAAATCCATCACTGCCAATTCTTTCTGCAAAACTTCGGCAAAACTGAGATGTTCAAATAACGTGGCATCGTTAAATTTATTCGGATCCTTATCGTAGACGCCATTCACTTTGGTGGCTTTCAATAAAACCGACGCACCAATTTCAATTGCACGTAAACTGGCTGCAGAATCCGTCGTGACAAAAGGATTGCCTGTGCCCCCTGCAAAAATCACTATTTTCTTTTTCGACAGGGCTTTTCTTGCTTTGCGATAATCAAACGCTTCGACTACGCCTTCAATCGGGAGTGCAGACATTAACTTTACTGCTCCGCCACGCGCCTCAATGGCATCACGCAAAGCAAGGCCATTTAAAACCGTCGCTAAAATCCCCATTTGATCCGCAGTGACACGATGCAGTAAAGGACTTTCGATACTGGCTCCGCGCAGAAAATTTCCGCCTCCGACAACAATACCGATCTCAACGCCTGCGGCAACGCCTTCTAATAATTCAGAAACGACTGCTTCAAAGCGAGATGGAGAAAGGGAAGCCTCCCCATCGGAAAAAGCTTCCCCACTGATCTTTAAAAGTACACGTGTTGATTTTTTCACACGGTCTCCTTTATTTTGCGTTAGCATAGGCCATGACTTCGGCGACAAAATCGGTCTCTTGCTTTTCAATCCCTTCACCCACGGTGAAACGGACAAAACGCAATACTTTAGCCTGATGTTGTTTCAGCAATGCGGCAACCGTCACATTGGGATCTTTCACAAAATGCTGGCCTAATAAGCTGACTTCTTCCAGATACTTGCGCATCCGGCCTTCAACCATCTTCTCGATGATATCAGCAGGCTTGCCGCTTTCTTTGGTTTGCGCCGTGAAAATTTCACGTTCTTTTGCCAGGATTTCAGCAGGCAAATCTTCGCCGGAAATAACCAATGGATTAGATGCTGCAATATGCATGGCCAAATCTTTAGCCAGATCCGTACTGCCGCCTTCCAATTCAACCATCACTCCAATCCGGCCTCCGTGAATATAGGTACCGACATGATGTGCTGATTTGATATGGGTCGCACGGCGCAAGGATACATTCTCACCAATCTTGGTAATCAGCTCTTTACGCGTCGCATCGATACTGGCGCCTGCATCGGTAAGCAATTCCCCGATGTCTGCAATAATTTCTTTGCCGGCTTTTAAAGCACGTTGGGCAACGTCATTCACGAACTGCGTGAAGTTTTGATCCCGCGCTACAAAATCTGTTTCACAGTTAACTTCGATGAGAAGCGCTTCTTTGCCATCATCGCTGACAGCTGCATAAACAACGCCTTCTGCAGCAATCCGATCTGCTTTTTTATCCGCTTTTGCAAGGCCGGATTTACGCAATTCATCCACTGCTTTTTCGATATCTCCAGCGGTGGTGACGAGTGCTTTTTTGCACTCCATCATGCCTGCGCCGGTTCGTTCTCTTAACTCTTTGACGAGCTGTGCACTAATCTCTGCCATGTTTAATTATTCCTTGTCTGTTGCTTTTGTGGTTTTTGCTTTTGAAGCAGCTTTTGCTTTTGCCTTTGGTTTTTCTTCTGCAGCCACAACTGTTTCTTCAGCTGCAACTTCAGGCTTCGCATCTTCTGCTTTCACTTTGGCTTTGGCTTTTGGCTTTTCTTCAGCATCTTTGGTTTTTTCTGCTGCAGTCACCGCGAGCTCTTTCGCATGCAAGACCGCATCGACAATACCACGCATATATAATTTGATAGCACGAATCGCATCATCATTTCCAGGAATCACATAATCCACGCCATCAGGACTGCTATTGCTATCCACAATCGCAACCACAGGAATACCAATCCGGCGCGCTTCTTCAATCGCGATATCTTCATAGCCGGTATCGACCACAAACATCACATCAGGCAAACCACCCATGTTTTTGATCCCACCAAAACAACGCTCTAATTTTTCCATTTCGCGCTGTTTCATCAAGGCTTCTTTTTTGCTGAGACGATCAAACAGGCCTTCTTCCTGCATCTTCTCAAAATCTTTCAAACGCTTAATCGACTGACGCACGGTTTTGTAATTGGTCAACATCCCGCCCAACCAGCGATGATTGACATAGGGCATCCCTGCACGGGTTGCTTCTTCTTTAATAACTTCCTGCGCTGCTTTCTTGGTTCCAACAAACAGAATCTTGCCTTTTTTGGCCGCAATTTTACTCAAAAAATTAACTGCGTCTTGATACATGACCACAGTCTGTTCCAAATTAATAATATGAATTTTATGACGTTCCCCGAAGATGTATTGCTTCATCTTTGGATTCCAGAACCGTTTTTGATGACCGAAATGGACACCCGCTTCCAACATTTCACGCATTGTGACATTTGACATAATCATTGACTCCCAGGGTTATTGAACAAACACACATTTCAGCCTTGTAACCCCTGCGGGCACCCAACAAAACTGCTCACAAATGTGTGCGGATTTTTTATCTTGCTAAACAAGACAGCACTTTATATCATAGTCCAAAGCATTTCTCAAGGTTTTTTTGATTAAAGCTGATCTATTAAAGATAAAATAGCTTCCTTGAGCATAACTAGATCTTCTTCAATAATCACCCAAACTTCATTTGGGTCTACACCATCATACTGATGAATCAGAACATCTCGAAAACCTGCAATATCTTTCCACGGAACTGTTGGAGCCTTTAGCTTTAAAGATTCCGGAATTCTTTTACTCGCTTCACCAATAATTTCAAAGTTTCGATACACAGAATCTTGAGCTTGAATATGAGAAAGAAAATGCGCCTCACCGAGCTCAGTATAAAGTTCAATCCGCTCAATGCATTCAAGCATATGTTCGAGATAAATACGCGGATCTTTCATAAAGGCTTTGCAGTTTGTAGCACTTGATGCCTGATACTATGATATAGGCTCTTGTCAGTCACCAAATCCACCTTACTTTGCAACATAGCTTCCAGGGCCGCTTTTAAGCGAATTCGATCAAACAAACTATGGCGTACGGGCCAGCTAACTAAAAAATCAATATCGCTATCCGGACGCGATTTTTGAGTAACCGTCGATCCAAATATTCTTGGATTTTCAACGCCATACTCATTAAACAGCGACATAATTGCAGCTTTATGCGTTAACAATTCATCGTATTGCATAGCACTCCTTTTTCTAAAGACTATACTCACCCTATAGCTCTATTTTATAGCAAATCTAGCTAAATCACCAGGTGCTCTTAAAAAAAGATCACCTCGGCCCAGCCTAAAATAAAATCCAGACCCCGTTCTTGCATAGCGCAATCTACCACATCTGCTATAATCGATTTAAATCATTTCAATATATCAAGCCATGAAAACATATTTAGTCGGTGGTGCGGTGCGGGATACTTTGCTGGAATTGCGGGTACGGGAACGCGATTTTATGGTGGTGGGCGCCAATCCAGAGCAGATGCTTGCGCGCGGGTTTAAGCCTGTGGGGCGGGATTTCCCCGTTTTTCTGCATCCGCAAACGCATGAAGAATATGCGCTGGCGCGGACGGAACGTAAAACGGCGAAAGGACATCAAGGCTTTGTGTTTCATGCGGATGAGACGGTTACGTTGGCAGAGGATCTTTCCCGGCGGGACTTGACAATTAATGCCATTGCCCAGGATGAGGCGGGCACTGTGATCGATCCTTTCACAGGGCAAGCTGATTTAAGCGCGCGCATCTTGCGCCATGTTGCGCCGGCTTTTGCGGAAGACCCTCTACGCATTCTACGGGTGGCGCGCTTTCGCGCCTATCTCGGCGCCTTTAATTTTACCATTGCTCAGGAGACTTTCACCCTGATGCAACAGATGGTACAAGCGCAAGCCCTGCATGAATTATCTGAAGAACGTATCTGGCAGGAGATTTTCAAAGCCTTGCAGACAGACCATCCTGATTTGTTTTTTATCACCCTGCAAGAACTCGGCTGCTTAAGCGATTATTTCCCCGCCTTAACCCAGACAGGAATCACAGCACTGACACAGATCAAGTCAAAACATACCGATCCACTGATTCGCTTTGCCGCCTTGGCACATGAAGGCGCTTATACACGCAGTTGCCCCGCCGCCTTTGCTGAACTCCGTCAATTAGCTGAAACCACGCTACACGAGGCCCAGCATTTTGCCCATCTCACTCCTGAGGCGCAATTACAGCTTTTTAAAAAACTGGATTTTCTACGCCGGCCAGAACGTTTACAGCAATGGCTCGCCGTCATGGAAATCCTTTCCCCTGCTTTTCCGCGCTTACTTTTTAATAAAATGCTGCATGCCCTTAAGCAGATTAATCGTAAAGAGATTGCCACTGCTCAGGCCTCGCCGCAGAAGATTCATGAGGCGATTCATGCGGCCGAACGTGCTGTTATCGCTTCCTTGTGTCATCCTCGCGAACGCGGGGAACCAGTCTAATTTCTTTAAAACCAAGGTGTTATTTGATTTGACTGGATTCCCGCGTTCGCGAGAATGACACAGGATGATGCGCGAAGATACAGAATGGAACTTACTTTAGATCAAGTTGCAAGCACTTTAGCAAACCCGCTAAATCCGCAACCATCGGACCACCGCCTTGCGCAAGCTCTGGCTTCCCGCCGCCTTTGCCGCCGGTTTTCTCAGCCAGCCATTTGACGATATTGCCGGCTTGATGGGTTTTGCTTAACGCGGCGGTCACGGCGACGACAAAGCTTAATTTATTGTCTTGGGTCGAGACCAGCACGATGATGCCAGAGGCTAATCTACTTTTTAAATCGGCGGCAATCAGGCTGAGATATTTGGGCGCTAAGGCGCCGACTTCTGCGATGATCAGGGCTTTATCTTCCAGCACGATGCGCTGGTCAAAAAGACGCTGGGGCAAATCCTGCATAATGCGCTCTGCCTCTTGCGATTCCTGTTGCTTTTGAAGGGTGCGCAGCGACTCCTCTAATTCCAGGACTTTCGATTTTGCTTTGGCGCATTCCGATTCGAGATAGGCTTTGGCAGCCAGAGAAGTCACGCCTTCGATCCGGCGCACACCTGAAGCGACGCTGCCTTCTGAAGTGATTTTAAATAAACCGATTTCACCACTATGCTGGACATGCGTGCCGCCACACAACTCGATGGACACATCGCCCATTTTCAAGACGCGGACATTCTCGCCGTATTTTTCGCCGAACAAAGCAATCGCGCCCATTTTTTTAGCGGCCTCTAGGCTCATATGCAAGACTTCGGTCGGATAATCTGCTGAAATATAGTCATTGACCAGATCTTCAATGTGCTGGCGCTCGTCTAACGTCAAGGCTTTCGGGTGAGAAAAATCAAAGCGGAAATTGTCCGGCGCCACGAGAGAGCCTTTTTGCTCGACATGTGGGCCCAGGACTTTGCGTAAAGCGGCATCCAATAAATGGGTGGCGGAGTGATTGCGCGCGGTGTAACGTCGGGTGAGATCATGCACTTCGGCTTCCACCAACATGCCTACGCGAATTTCGCCGGATTCCACCACGCCAAAATGGAGAATCGCATGCTGCTGCTTTTGCGTGGTTTTGACGACAAAGGCACCACCGGCCACATGCAGAATGCCCTGATCACCCATCTGGCCGCCGCCTTCTGGATAAAATGGAGTTTCGGCCAAGACCACAATGCCCTCTTCGCCTTTTTTCAAGACAGTAACGGCGGCCTGATCGTGATACAACGCAGTGACTGCTGAGCTTTCGGTCAAAGTATGATAGCCGACAAATTCACTCACGCTCTCTATTTTGGGCAGGCTATTGTAATCTAAGGCAAATTTATTGCTCTGCCGTCCGCGGCTTTTTTGCTCCTGCATGCAGGCTTCAAAACCCGCCACATCTAAACTCAAATCCCGTTCCCGCGCCATGTCTTCGGTCAAATCAACAGGAAAGCCATAGGTATCATATAATTTGAAAATCACGTCACCTGGAATCACGCTGCCTGACAAATCGGCAATCGCTTCTTCATACAGGCGCATGCCCTGCGCCAGGGTACGCGCGAATTGGGTTTCTTCCTGCTTGAGCATCTCCACAATACTGTGTTCCTTTTCTTTTAATTCGGGATAGGCTTGCCCCATCACCTCTTTCAAAGGCTTCACTAATTGATGAAAAAACGCGTCCGTCGCACCAAGCTTGTGACCATGACGAATCGCGCGGCGAATGATTCTCCGCAGCACATAGCCACGACCTTCATTGCTGGGAATCACGCCATCAGCAATCAAGAAACTCGCAGAACGGATATGATCACTGATCACGCGCAGGGAGCGCAAACTCAAGTCCTGCACGTGTAAAATTTTCGCAGCATGCTGAATCAAATATTGAAAAGTATCGATCTCATAATTATCATGCACGCCTTGCAACACGGCGGCGATCCGCTCCAGACCCATGCCCGTATCAACCGAGGGCTTCGGCAAGGGATGCAAAACGCCATTCGCATCACGATTAAATTGCATAAAAACTAAATTCCAGATCTCAATATAGCGATCGCCGCCTCCATCCGGTGTTCCTGGCGGCCCACCAAAAATCCCCTCGCCGTGATCATAAAAAATCTCAGTGCAGGGGCCGCAAGGGCCGGTATCGCCCATCATCCAGAAATTATCTTTGGCGCCAATTTTCGAAATGCGCGCAGGATCGACACCGATCTCATCTTTCCAAATCGCATAGGCCTCATCATCCTCTTCAAACACCGTCACCCATAGTTTTTCGGGGGGAATTTTAAAAACCTGCGTTAATAATTCCCAGGCATAGCTGATCGCCTCATGCTTAAAATAATCGCCAAAACTAAAATTGCCGAGCATTTCAAAAAAGGTATGGTGTCGCGCCGTAAAGCCAACATTCTCTAAATCATTGTGTTTGCCGCCCGCGCGCACACACTTTTGCACACTCGTCGCACGCGTGTAGGCCCGTTTTTCTAGGCCCAGAAAGACCTCTTTAAATTGCACCATGCCGGCATTGGTAAATAAAAGCGTGGGATCATTCCCAGGCACCAAAGCGCTAGAGGCCACCGCTGTATGTTGTTTTTGTTCAAAAAACTGGATAAACGCTTCTCGTATTTGCTGGCTATTCACTTGACTAACTCACTCCTTTCAAACGCATGAAGGTCATGCCCAGATACACACCGATTAAACCCAGCAAGACGCTGGAGCCTATATACGTCAAGGCTAAAAGCAATTTCCCTTCTTCAAATAAGGTCAAGGTTTCAAGGGAGAATGACGAGAAGGTTGTGAAGCCGCCCATCAAGCCGACCATTAAAAAAGCGCGTAAAATTTCCTGATGCATGGAGCGCGAGCAATACACAAAAAATATCCCAATGATAAAACTGCCCAAAACGTTAATGGTCAAGGTTGCCAGGGGAAACCCTTTCACAAACATATTGATCAGATCCGCCAATAAATAACGGCAGGTTCCGCCCAGAGCACTACCCAACGCCACTAAGCCGATGAGGACCCATTTACTCATGAATGCCCCGTCACGCCTGTATGAGGCAGCGTCGCCGCAGGAGGCACAAATCCAGCCACAGGAGCCTGTTGTGTACTCACAGGTGCAGCAGGAAGCGCCAATTGATTCGCAGCAGCAATCGTTTGCTTTTGAATCACTGTCAAACCAATGCTAGTGATAAAAAACAAGGCCGCAAAAAAAATCGTCAGCTTAAACAAAAACGATGCTGGCCCACGACTGCCAAACACGGAGTTGGCCGAGCCTGATCCAAACGCTGCACCGACATCGGCGCCTTTCCCCTGCTGCAATAAAACCAAGGCGATAATCGCCAGGCAAAACAACACATGCACTAATAAAATAAAACTATACATTCTTTCCTATCCCTATTCATTAACTTACTGGCTATACTGATGCCCTGCCTGACAGATCGCGATCAAATCTGCTGCGTTCAGCGATGCGCCGCCAACTAAAGCGCCATCCACATTCTCCAAGCCCAAAATCTCTGCGGCATTACTTGGCTTAACACTGCCGCCGTACAGCAAAATCGCAGCCGGGTGATTATACAGCTTTTTACGCAAAAAAGCATGCGCTGCTAAAATATCCTGTTTCGTGGCTGCAACCCCGGTGCCAATTGCCCAAACTGGCTCGTAGGCAATCCAGAATTCTGCGCCCGCCTTGAAACATTTCAATACGGGTTCCAGCTGCGCCCAGAGCACTTCTTCCGTCTGGCCGGCTTTACGCTCAGCCAAGGTTTCGCCGATACACACAATCGGAATCAGCCCCTGCTCCTGCGCGCGCTTAACCTTTTCAACAATCAAAGCTGTCGTTTCGTGGTGATAGGTACGGCGCTCTGAATGACCGATAATGACATATTTACAATCCAATTCTTTCAGACTTTTTGCCGACACTTCACCCGTGTATGCGCCTTCTGCATGACCACTCACATCTTGCGCGCCAAAACAGATCTCCCGATTATGTTTCAGCTTCGCCAGGGTCAAAGCCAGATGGGCAAAACTCGGACACACCACCAGGTCCACATCACAATGAAACACTTCGCGCTTATACGCTGTCAATAAGGATTCCACCAATTGCTGATCTGCGCCCATTTTCCAATTTGCTACTATTTTCTTACGCATAAAAAACGCTCCTTATCAAAATATTTACAATGCGAACAAAATCCGTTAGAATGAATTCGCCTCTTAAAACTTCTATAAACGATTGGAGAATCATACCATGAAAAAACTCATTATGGCTACTGCTGCTGTTGCCGCCTTCACCACCGCACAAGTGCATGCAGACGATATGTCATCCACCAATCCCAGCGCCGCCAGCAGTGCAGGCAGCAGCATGGGTTGCGTCCCGAACACCGCACCCTGCGCCTCCATGTGTGCGCCTTGCAATCCTGATGCTGCGGTAGGATGCAATCCCTGCGGCCCATTGTGCTCCCCTTGCAATCCTTGTGCATCCGCCAATCCTTGTGCTGCGGGCTCCTGCAATCCTTGCCAGCCTGACTAAGTAAGCGCCGATGCCGCTGCCTCCTGATCATCCCGACTGGCTGCAAATTCATGAATGCCAGCGGGTTTTGAGCAAGGCGAAGTCGAATCTCGCCTGGGAAATTCTGCGTCAATCGGAGCCTTTTGTGCAATGGTCACATTATCCAAAAGGCGATGTGTTTGATCATGATACGCATTCACAATACTTTTATCATGCCCATCCCGCCGTGACGCCAGGCAATGCACGCCAAGATGAAAACGGCCACTTTCATTTATTCTTACGCAAAAAAGGCATTCCCCCGCATATTCAGCCCCTCATAATTGATACCACACAACGGCCAGAAGGCAGCAAAGATGACGACATCTGTCACTTGATTGCGATCTCGATGGATAAATACGGCAAGCCGGTCTCCCTCTTTACGACCAATCGTTGGGTCACGGGCGAAACCTGGTATCAAGCAGAGGATGTGATTCAACTCCTCGACTATTATAATATCGATCATAGCTACCCTTCCTGGCCTTTGAATTTATGGCTCTCCAGCATGGTGCGCGTGTATCGGGATGAAATCAGTGCCTTGATTCGACAACGTGACCAGGCGATCGCCGACTGGAAACGTCAATATCCAGACAAAAACCCTTACGAAGATCGCGCACTTGAAGTGACTTCCACACTCATGTTATAATCGCGTAAAGTTTAGTCATAATCAATCGGAGAAGCCTCATGGACTCACAAGATATCTACACCCGCAACGTCACCCCCGCCACCCTTGCGATGAACAAAGTATTGCGTAACACCTATATTTTACTCTCCCTGACTCTTTTATTCAGTGCATTCACCGCACTTTTATCCGTTGAGCAAAACGCCGGCTTTGTCAATATCTGGGTGATGCTTATCGTCATGATCGGCTTCCCATTTATTCTTCAACGCGTGAAAGACAGCCCCATCGGCTTGCTTCTCACCTTTGCTTACACCGGCTTTATCGGTTGGTACATCGGGCCCATCCTGAATATGTATCTACACAATTTCAGCAATGGCGGCCAATTAATTACCATGGCTCTAGGCGGCACCGGCTTAATCTTTCTATTACTGTCCCTTTTATCGCTGAACCCAAACAAAGACTACAGCGGCTGGGGACGTCACCTCGTCATCGGCGCAGTTGTAGTAATGGTCGCCATGCTCTTGAATGTCTTTTTCTTCAAATTGCCAATGTTTCAGCTTGGCATCTCGATCGTATTCTCTTTCATCTCCGGCGGCTTCATCATGTATCAAACCAACATGATCGTACGCGGCGGCGAGACCAATTACATCACCGCCACCGTCGTCCTGTATGTCTCGCTGGTGAATATTTTTCTTACCCTGCTGCAAATTCTGGGGATGTTTGGTGGGAATCGCAATTAGAGCACAGCGTTTAGCAAGCGTGTAGTTTCAGTGTGTTCGTGCCTTGGCGCTGAAGCACCCTCACAAAATACGGCACGGAAAACATCGGCAACACAATGCGCTCCAGCAACAATTTTTTCAGAACATGAATCTGCAAATTTTCCCGTTAAAGGCGCATTATTTGTGAAAAAACTGCTCAACTGTCCAATCTGGGCCAAGCGGGTATCTGAACCTGCAGCTCCTTTAATCGCCATCCCAGGCCCGGCAGACAGCACGGTAATTCCTAAAGTCAAAAGCGCTGAAGTTCTTTGTTCAGCCGTGGCGTTAGGATGAATTAAGAGAGGGAGCACCTGAGTTAAAAACCGTCTCGTACCATCAATTCCATAGGTCACACCAAAGCCCAATGGAAATGCATTACAAGCCCACAGCAATACCTCTCCCCAGGGAATAGCGAGCCACACTGCCGCCTCTAATGCGCTAGGAATGGACTTCGAAATCCACTCACCCAACGCTTTTTTAATTAAAGCCACCCCGTTTGCAGAATATCCAACCGCAGTTACCCCTCCAATAACAGGAGATACAGCCAAACTCAAGCGGTAATACCAGGCTGGATAGGGAAGGTTTCCCTCCAATAAAAGATAGGCCGCAGCGTAATCTTTCTCTTCATAATATTTATGTGCAGTCTGTAAAAAATATTTTGCAGCTTGAGGACTTAAATGCAGAGAAGCAACCCGCTCAAAATCTTCACGCAATAAAGGATACCATTTTGCATACATTTCTGAGGCACAGGCATCAGAAAAAATAGCGCCGAGCGTATATCCCCATCTAAGTGATTCGTCTTTAATTGCCTCTAAACCTCTGACCGAAATAACTGATTCCAGCCCCACACCCAACACACTAAACAGACCAAATGTACCCACAAAAGCCCAATGTGCATTCATGCGCTGCATTCTATCCAATGCCGCTGCGGCTAAACTCGAATTTCCCAGAACCGATAAAATAAACGCAGCGTACTGCCAAGGGTTTCTGGATACAATTGGAGGTGAATGGCCCGGATTACTATTGACTGTGATCAAGTCTTTAATTTCCTTGGCCTTCAATTTATAGGAGCCTTCCGCTGTGGGATAAGCCGCCTCGATGATAGCAAAAGCAGCTTTAAACTTATCCATATTATCAATAGCAATTTTCTGAGCCTTCTCATCGGAGGCGACATAATAAATGCACCACTCTGCCACCTCTACGCCTGATTTTACTAACAAGTATTGGCCTTGATACGGCTTATACTCTGCTGGTAAAGAATCAAGCACTTTTATTTCACAAGACAGCATACTCCGCACCGCATCGCCTTGAAATAAAGCATTGGCCACAAAACTCATACTCGCCCACAGTGCTTGCTCCCCCCAAGGGCCCCGCCCCATGGCAGCCCAGGGAAAAACAGAGCCCGCCGCCGCCACCCCAATCGCAATATCACCTGCAAACATATTCGCCTCGCCTTCTTATAAAATTATAAATTAATTATACACTAACAGTAAAAAATATAAAATATATTTATTTTTCAAAACCAATCAATAAAAGTGATCATGTTGACAAACACCAGGCGAGATACTACAGTCTAAGCATGACGAACACAAGACATCTCAACAGAAGGCAGGCCAATGAACACTCATCTCCAGACTCAATTTGATAAACTGCACACCGCTGTGACGGAGGCGATTCTGAAATTAACGGAGATTCGCGCGCGTCTGGATCAGAAAAATCTGAGCCCGGAGGCGCACAGTGAGGCGCTGGAATTGCTGCATAGTCGCTATGCCCGCCTGACGGACCTCTATACTTATCCGGTGTTGGATTTGCTGTTTCGCGTTTTGCAGGAGCCGCATCTGCCCTTTGTAGATCGCTGTCATCGTTTGAAAAAGCTCGGCCTGATCGATTATGCGAAAACGCTGTATGATATTAAAGAAATACGCACCACGATGCTGACTGAATATGTGAATCTCGATTTTTCCAAAATGCAGCTTGATATTTTGAAGGTGACGCCTACTTTGCTTCAGGTGTCGGAGCATACGCTGCGTTATATTCAACAGATGCTTACTGATTTGAAATAATGAAGGGGCTATTGGACTGGATCCCCGCGTTCGCGAGGATGACAAGGCAGATTACATCGGCAGGGTATAATTGACACCCATGGTCAATACATTGAGTGCAACGGGGCTATCCGGCGTGCCGCCTGAGCCGGCATTGGCATTATCCCAATTATCCCCAAAGGTCCGCTCATATTGCGCATAGAGATTTAAGTTTTTCACCAAGGCATAGCCCAATCCTGCAGCCATCGCTGGAATCCACCCGGTCACACCCATGGTATTGCTATCGAGATTAAAGCTGGATTGCTCATGCGCGGCCCCGATTTTGACAAAGGTATTAAAGCCGTTATCCATCAGATAGGTTCCGGTCAACAATACTTGAATCGCTGAATTCTTAAAGCTGCCCGAGGCCTGATTGTTGGAGGCATTTCCAGAATAAGACGTTTGCCCAAAATGCGTATAATTCGCCTCCACACCCGTCGCCATCTTCTGTCCAACCGGCAGCTGATACCCTACCGTACCGCCGACAGTAAAATTCTGATTGCCCGTCGCATAATTGGCAGGAGCCGGCACGCTACTCGGTATCGACCAGCCACCATCCACGCCCACATACGCACCGCCTTGATGCGTCGCTGCAAACAGCGGAATCGCCATCCACAAGCCTGTCAAAACCCAGATTCTGGATTTAATTCTCATCAAAATACCTAGCTGTTTTATCTAAAAAGAATTGTCTCACAGCCATCCCCCAAAAGCAATTGATTTTCTAATTTTTAAACTGATCTTTTATTGACAATATTAAAAATACAGGTTAATATAGGCACAGAATGATCAACCAACCAAAGGAAACAAGCAAACCATGTACACTTCTCTTCGTTTTAAATATCTGACAGACGCTCAAAGAAGAGCAGCTCACCTCAGACTAGCCGCCTTTCGCGTTGCCATCAGCGATAGCAGCGACAGCGGCTTTTCTTCAAGCGAAGATAATTACAGCAGCGATGGCAGCTTATCCTCTATCGATTTTGCGGAGCCCATACAAGACGCTCCCACTGAGGCGACACCCCTCCTACCTACCACAAGCAAAGCAACCCCCTCATTCTGCACCGCCCTCAAAAACCTCATCTGCCCTTGCTTCAACAAATCCACCCCCACAGATCAAGAGCTAACAGCCAGGTTTTAAGATATGGACTCATCAGAAAACATAAATTTGACTAATCCTTGACACCTCCTCTCAAATAAATTACAATGTAAACACTGTATACAAAAAGAGAACGCCCCGCATGAGCCACATTATCTCCACCCGCCTGCAAGATGAGTTATATTTTTCATTAACCGATATTGCTGAACGCCGCAAACGCAAACTGTCCGAAATTTTTCAAGAAGCGCTGCAATCCTATATCGAAAATCATGCCGATTATCAAACTGCGCTCGACCGCCTGCATGATCACACCGACGAGATCATTTCAGAAACCGAAATGAAACGTCGCCTGGGCTGGGCCGATGCGCTATAAGATTCAATACAAAGCCTCCGTTGAAAAAGATCTGCGCCGCATCGCCCGCGCAGAGGCCGCACGCATCCTCCACACCCTCTCCGAAAATCTAGCCACCGACCCCCGCCAAGGCATCCCCCTCAAAGGAAAAAGAAAAGACGCCCTCTGGCGCTATCGAATCGGCGATTATCGCGTCGTCTACAGCTTTAGCGATACAGAACTGTGGATCTTAGTCGTCCACCGCAAAGAAGTCTATCGTACTCTTTAAATTTGCAGCCAAATAATTATTGCTCTTCGCCTAAAAAGGTGGTACAATAAATAAAAGTGTAATGAAAGGAGCTATGATGCAAGCAGCGACAGAGAGTACCAGCACAAAATGGTCCGATTTTTTCTATAGCACATTTAGCAGAAGCACGCTTACAGCAGATCAAGCGAGAGTGCGGGCTAATGCTGCTGCGGAACATATGGAAAGACAACCACCATTCACGGCCTTACATAACTCTGAGCCACTTAATCAGTTAAGCGCTAAACTATCAAACATTTCAACACACGAAGACATTGAGGGATTTACCCGGCAGGCCCGCCGCGAAATCGATAACTTTGTCAGAGAAATCTTTGGCACCGAAGCAGGACACGCGGCAGCACAAAGACGTGACGGAATATTAGATGTGTATGCGCGCAATGTAACCGAAGCACAACATTCTGAAGTATGGGCCTCGTCTACAGACGTCGATGGTGCACTGCGCCCAATCCGGTTTAATGGAGCAATTACCTCGACTGAAACAGGCAAGACCTTAGTATTGGAGCACGTAGAGTTAGACCGTCTCGCGGGAAGAATCGACAGCATACGAACCGATTTAGGCAAGATTCCTGGCTTAACTGCTAACACCGAGTCAACTTTTTACATACCTGTGAATGATGGCGATCGCCACTGGGTTATGGGCACGTTAACGTTCAAGGGAAACCAACTTGATCAAGTGACACTCACCGACTCTATGCCTGGAAGCAGCGGCTTACAAGGGCGACTCGAAGCACAAGTCAGCAGCTTTGTTAACACAGACAAAGCGATCGTGGTAGGCGCACAAACACAAACAACAGATGGCTATACTTGTGGTGATAGAACAGTGAAAGCAATCTTCCAGGCAACTGGAACCGAGCACCCCCTTTGCCAAGCTCCAGATTCAGACCCTGCTGCACTCCGTATCGCCATGGTTGATGCTGTGTCACACACAACAAATGCACCCCCAATTGCTGTGACTTCAGCCGCTCCTATCATCAAAAGCGACTATGAAGAATATGATGCTGCTTTGGCCGTACAAATTGATAAAATGTATAACAAAGCCAAGCATGCATCGAAAACAGATAAGGATATATTCTCCATCGCTCGCGATAAAATAGAGAAAAAACACAGTAGTTCTTCGACTCCGTTTAAGCGCATCGTTGACGAGGCTCGCAATCCCACAAATACAACACCAAAACCTTCTGGCTCTTAAAAACTCTAAAATCCTGCGAACTGGCTGAGAATTTCAGCCAGCTCTCTTTGCACATGATCAAATTTCTGCGTATCGATGCAGCGGAAGCGCTGCGGGAAGGCTTGTGCACGAGCTCGATAGGCGCTGCGCACACGCTCAAAAAAGGTGATATCTTCTGCCTCAATGCGATCCAACTCACCACGCTGACGGGCACGCTCTAGGGCTATTTCTACTGGGAGATCCAGCAAGATGGTGAGATCGGGCTGCAAATCACCTTGGACAAGTTGCTCCAACTGCGCGATTTTTTCCAAAGAGACACCGCGCCCGCCGCCCTGATAGGCGTAGGTGGAATCCGTAAAGCGGGAGCAGATCACCCATTTTCCGGCGGCCAGCGCTGGACGAATCACTTGCGCTAGATGCTGGGCGCGCGAGGCAAACATCAGCAATAATTCCGTATCAGAGGCGACGGGCTCGGGCTGCCGCAACAATAACAGCTGACGAATCGATTCGGCAAAAGGTGTGCCACCTGGCTCATGGGTGATAAGATGCGGAATCTCCCGCTCACTCAGCCAGGCTGAAATAAACTGGATATTGGTCGATTTCCCGGCAGCCTCACCGCCTTCCAGGGTAATAAATTTGCCACTCATACTGCCCGCCCTCGATACAATATATGCCCCTCTGCAAGCACTTTTTCTTTTAACGCTTGATTTGTTAAACGATCCCAATGCAATAAATCAATCTTAAAAATAATCGGGAGGGCATCTACTTGATCCCACATAGCGTTAAATTCAGCATCAGACATCATCGGGGCAAAAACGGCTAAATCAATATCTGAACCACTCTTAAAACTTTTTTTAGCACGAGACCCAAACAGACGCACTGTTTCAATATTTGCAAAGTGAGAAAAAACATGTTGTAGCGCAACACTAATCTCCGCGGAGATTCCGGGGATTGCCTCTATGACCATGTCAAAGCTTGTTTTGCCAATCCCTCAAACAGAACGATGCCTTTCTTTTTAACATGTTGATAGACTTCTATGGCCAAGGCTTCGTCGTAGGTATGGCTGGTTAAATTACGCATTTTCTGCAAAGCTGACCACGCATTTCCATCTTCTATCAAGCCTGCTTTTAAAGACTCTGTCCACGTATCTCGCGGATTTTTGGTTTCTACACCCAGGACAGCCAGGCGTAATTGTAATAATTTCCAGGCTAACTCCCAACAGATTTCAAAACGCTGAATCACAGAGTCCCGCAAAAACGAACTCTCCTTTTCAAGACAGGCCTCACGCAACTTGATGACTGCTTTTGCATAATCTGCCTTACGCTCTGCTAGACGACTTTGATCAGGCATCACTCACCCCTACACTTTCCGAAAAATAATCGATCCATTCGTCCCGCCAAAACCAAAGGAATTCGACAAGGCGACATTAATTTTGCGTTTTTTGGCGACATGGGGAACATAATCTAAATTGCAGCCCTCATCTACCTCATCCAGATTAATGGTCGGCGGGGCAATTTGATCGCGAATGGCGAGAATCGAAAAAATGGCCTCGACAGCACCGGCGGCACCGAGGAGGTGACCGATCATGGATTTGGTGGAACTCATCGAGCAAGTTTGGGCGGCATCCCCGAGTAAACGTTCTACTGCTTGGCTTTCCACGCCATCACCGGCAGGGGTGGAGGTTCCATGCGCATTGATATAATCTAAATCTGAGGCCTGAATGCCGGCATCTTTGACCGCATTTTCCATGGCACGGAAGGCGCCCACGCCATTGGGCATTGTCATATGATAGGCATCAGCAGACATGCCAAAACCAATGATTTCAGCATAAATCTTAGCGCCCCGTTTGACGGCATGCTCATATTCTTCCAAGACGATCACGCCGGCGCCATCGCCCAACACAAAGCCGTCGCGATTTTTATCCCAGGGGCGGCTGGCTTTGGCGGGATCATCATTCCGTTTGGACAATGCACGCGCAGCAGCAAAACCCGCCATACCCAGACGACAGCTCGCTTTTTCTGCGCCTCCAGCCAACATGACATCAGCGTCCCCATATTGAATCATCCGCATGGCGGCGCCGATATTATGGGTTCCGGTTGTGCAGGCCGTCACAATGGCAATATTCGGGCCACGCATGCCATATTTAATCGCCAGATTACCGGCGGCCATATTGGCTAAAGCAGAGGGAATAAAAAAGGGTGAAACACGTCGTGGCCCTTCCGTCAACAAGGTCTCCATGGTGTCTTCGATATTGGTTAATCCTCCAATCCCAGAACCGATGGCGATCCCGATGCGATCTGCATTGTCTTCGGTCACCACGAGGCCAGAATCTTCCACGGCCTGCACGCCGGCTGCAAAACCATATTGAATACAGATATCCATTTTCTTGACATCTTTAATCGGCATGTATACGGTCGGATCAAAATTTTTAACGCGCCCCGCAAAGGTCACCGGATAATCGTCGGGTGAAAATTCCGGAATCGTTGCAATCCCACTGTTGCCAGCCAGAATATTACTCCAGGTTTCCGCCACACTTAAACCGACAGGACAGACCATTCCCAAGCCTGTTACCACGACACGACGTTTTGACATCTTGATTTCTCCATTTTAAACCATAAAAAAAGGCTAGTCTGACCTAGCCTTTTTTATTTTTCTTGACATCTCACAAAGCTTATTTTGCACGCGCTTTGATGTATTCCATAATTTGACCGACGGTACGAATTTTTTCCGCTTCTTCATCGGGAATCTCGGTTTCGAACTCTTCTTCCAAAGCCATGACTAATTCAACTGTATCTAACGAATCTGCACCCAGATCATCAATCAAAGACGCTTCAGGGGTAACCTGTTCTGGCTTAACACCTAACTGCTCAACCACGATTGTTTTAACGCGTTCATCAATACTGCTCATTTAAAGACTCCTTTCAATTAGTAAAAATATTTTCGGATAAGTATACCGAGCCAATTCGCTGCTGACAAGAGGTGCATCTCCTTTTTTTACTAAATTTTCTCTTGATGAATTTCACGCTTGCATTTTCAGAAGAAGCACATTATCTTGTTACTATCGAGAGATACAAACACAAGATATAGTGTTCGCAAGTTCAACAGAGGAGAAAAAACATGGAGTTTTCAGGGTTTAAAGTCGTGAAGAGAGCGGGAAGCCAGAAAGGAATTGTCGATTTTGATTTGAATAAAATTGTCGTCGCCATGACCAAGGCTTTTATCGCAGCGGAAGGCGCAGATGCCGCCAATTCTAATCGTGTACGCGACCTCATTAACAACGCGGCCAATCAAATCATGGAAGCCTTCAAACGCAGAATGCCGGGCGGCGGACATATCCATATTGAAGATCTGCAGGATCAGGTTGAACTTTTTTTAATGCGCAGTGGCGAACAAAAAGTAGCGCGGGCCTATGTCCTCTATCGTGAAGAACGCCGCAAGGAACGTGAGCAAAATGAGCAAGCCCCACTCGCCGCCGGGCAAATCCGGGTCAAGCTAGCGGACGGCGCTTTAAAACCACTCGATGAAGCACGCCTCAAAATCGTCATTCAAGAAGCCTGTGAAGGCCTGAGCAACACGGATGCGGACTTTATTTTCAATGATACGAAACGCAATCTTTTTGATGGCATTGATCAGTCCGAACTTGCCAAAGCTCTGGTGCTCTCTGCACGCGCACTGGTTGAAACCGAACCGAATCATGCGCTGGTTGCGGCCCGCCTGGTACTAGATGATCTGCGCGCGGAGGCCCTCAGCTTTTTAGGCATCGCCCCCCTGGCCACCCATCACGAAATGCAAACCCTCTATACCAAAGCCTTGCAAGCCTATATTCCTAAAGGGGTAGAACTTGAACTCCTCGACCCTAAACTTCAGGATTTTGACTTGGAACGCCTAGGCGCCGCCATCGATCACAAATACGATCATCTCTTTGATTATCTTGGCATTCAAACGCTGTATGATCGCTATTTTATTCACTATCAAGGTACACGTTTTGAATTACCGCAAGTATTTTTCATGCGGGTGGCGATGGGCTTGGCTTTGGAAGAAAAAGACAAAAATGCGCGGGCGATTGAATTCTACCACCTGCTCGCCAGCTTTGATTATATGAGCTCGACCCCGACTTTATTTAACGCGGGCACCCTGCGCTCACAACTCTCCAGCTGTTATTTGACAACGATTCCAGATGATCTGTATGGCATCTATGGTGCGATTCGCGATAATGCGATGCTCTCCAAATTTGCAGGCGGCCTCGGCAATGACTGGACACCCGTCCGCGCGATGAATGCGCATATCAAAGGCACGAATGGCCGCTCACAAGGCGTGATTCCTTTCCTCAAAGTGGCCAATGATACTGCGGTCGCCGTGAATCAAGGCGGCAAGCGCAAAGGAGCCGTCTGCGCCTATCTCGAAACCTGGCACATGGACATCGAAGATTTCGTTGAACTGCGCAAAAATAGCGGCGATGATCGCAGACGTACGCATGATATGAATACCGCCAACTGGATTCCCGATCTTTTCATGAAACGTGTCTGTGAAGACGGCAGCTGGACACTCTTCTCACCCAATGAAGTGCCGGATCTGCACGATTTGTATGGGGACGCTTTTGAGAAAGCCTATATTGCTTACGAAAAATTAGCCGCTGCAGGGAAAATTCCCGCCAAAAAAATCCAGGCCACCAATCTCTGGCGTAAAATGCTCTCGATGCTGTTTGAAACTGGCCATCCTTGGGTGACGTTCAAAGATCCTTGCAATATCCGCTCTCCGCAAGGTCATGTCGGCGTTGTCCATAGCTCTAATCTCTGCACCGAGATTACGTTGAACACTTCGGCCGAAGAAATTGCCGTCTGTAATCTGGGTTCAGTCAATCTGATTGCACATCTAAATGCCAAAGGCGAAATTTTAGCAGATAAACTCAAGAAAACCGTCAAAACTGCGATCCGCATGTTGGATAATGTGATTGATATCAACTACTATTCCGTCCCACAGGCACGCAAATCCAATCTCCGGCATCGCCCCATTGGCTTGGGAATTATGGGTTTCCAGGATGCGCTGTACTTAAAACGTCTACCCTATGATTCCGATGCCGCCGTCACCTTTGCGGATGAAATGATGGAAATCATCAGCTATCACGCGATCGAAGCTTCCAGTGATTTAGCGGTTGAACGCGGCGCTTACGAAACGTTCGAGGGCTCGCTCTGGAGTCAAGGCATTCTGCCGATTGATTCGATTGCTTTGCTTAAAAAAGTTCGCGGCGAATATCTGCAACAGGATACCCAACAACGCCTGGATTGGAGCACCCTGCGCGCCAAAGTCCGCACCCAAGGCATGCGCAATTCCAATACCATGGCGATTGCACCGACCGCGACCATTGCGAATATTACCGGCGTCTCCCAATCAATCGAACCGGTTTATCAAAATCTCTATGTTAAATCCAATCTCTCCGGCGAGTTCACGGTCCTGAATGATTATTTAGTCAATGATTTGAAAAAACTTGGCCTCTGGGATGAGGTCATGGTCAACGATCTAAAATATTACAACGGCAGTGTGCAGGCGATTGCGCGGATTCCAGCTGATTTAAAACGCTTGTACGCCACCGCCTTTGAGATCGATCCAAGCTGGTTAGTTGAAGCAGGCTCACGCCGCCAAAAATGGATTGATCAGGCGCAATCACTCAATCTTTATGTTGGCCAGCCTTCCGGTAAAGTTTTAGATAATCTCTATAAACTGGCCTGGAAACGCGGCCTCAAAACCACGTATTATCTGCGGACTTTGGGCGCCACCAGTACCGAAAAATCAACCGTCGCCGACCGCGCGAACGAACTCAATGCCGTCAAAATGCAAGCTGCCGAAGCCACTGCACCGAAGGCCTGTTCGATTGCCGATCCCGATTGCGAAGCCTGTCAATAATAAGGAGAACATTATGGATTTTTGGGCGGTTCATGGAATATTCTTTATTCTCTTTATGTTCTTCTTCCCCAGGCTGACGATGCTCTTCACCGGCATCGCTTTTGCCTGGAGTGGCTTCCTCTTCTGGCTGGGCTGGATTTTTGCCCCTCGCCTTACCGTGGCCATTCTCGCCACCAGCGTCTACTGGCACACGAATATGGTGCTGTGTATTCTCGCCTGGCTGTGGGCCCTCGGTGGCGAAACTGCTGAAAAACGCGGCGCCAAAACTTATATCGTGCAACCCATGGCAGCGAAGCGTCAAGCGATGCGGGATGTCAACTAAGCCAATCCCGCACCGGCAAAAAGCGCTCATACAAATCACGCTCAGCGGGCCCAAGCTGGGCTTTATCTTGATAATGCCACTCAACTACTGGCGGCAGAGACATGAGAATGGATTCCGTACGCCCACCGGATTGCAGGCCAAACAAAGTACCCCGATCATAAATCAGGTTAAATTCAACATAGCGTCCACGTCGCGAGGCTTGAAACTGTCTTTCCCGCTCCCCATATGGCGTCTGTTTACGCGATTGGATGAGCGCCACATAGCCTGCAATATAAACCTCAGCGACTGTTTGTAAAAAACCGAGTGCTTCTTCAAAAGGCAATTCGGTCACATCATCAAAAAAAATTCCGCCAATGCCGCGCGCTTCTTGACGATGCTTGAGATAAAAATACGCATCACATTGCTGCTTAAATTGCGCGTAAAAATGCGGACGGTAGGCATCACAGGCTTTGCGGGCCTGCTTATGCCATAAGACACAATCCTGTTCAAAGCCATAATAGGGCGTGAGATCAAAACCACCGCCGACCCACCAGAGCTCTCCGACTTGAATCAAACGCACATTGAAGTGCGAGGTCGGCACATAGGGATTACGTGGATGCATCACCACAGACACGCCCGTTGCGGTAAAAGGCTTATTGATTAACTCAGGGCGCTTGACTGTTGCACTGCTTGGCAAAGCCGGCCCCTGCACTTGAGAATAATTGACGCCGCCTTTTTCTAAAACGGCACCGCCTTCGATCACCATCGAGAGGCCTTGACCCAAACCTTCACGCTGCCAGGGATCGGCTAAAAAAAAAGCTTCTGGCTCTTCCGCGCCAAAAGCTTGATGGATCTCTTCTTGGATTTTTTGAAAAAATGCGGCAACCACCAGTCCACTCACTTATAAATACGGATGTCCATGGTGTATTTTATGCATAGAAACCGCGTCTGCGTCAAAGTGATCATCCTCAACATGCAAATCAGTCTCATCCAGATGATGGGTATGATGCTTCATGGCCTCGATATGCGCTTTCCGCAGACATACTTGCAAGGCCTTGACTGCCGCACACAATTCAATATTGCCCTCTTCATTTTCACAGACCACCGATAAAAAATCAGTCAAATCACCGGCCGTCATTTCCGGATCATCCAGCAAATCGATCAGCATCATATCTTCGTGTAAGTCCCACTCATGCGCATGCGCTCTGACAACGGCTTTGACTTTATCTGCCTGATTCCCTGCTGCGGCATGATAGGCTTCTTTGTATTTGCTCATTAGTGTCTTCATGATCGTACCCCTTTATTATTTTTCTTCTTATTAAAACACTTTATTTTTACACTGTGTTTTACTCTATGAGACCACAGCTGGCACAGCCTGTCCAGCCTTTTTCAGGAACATTCAAGGGAAACCAAAATTAGTTATTGATTCCTGAGTCATCCTCCCTCATTCAAAAACGGATAATCAGTGTAACCATGCGCGCCATCACTATAAAAAGTGGTAGAGTCTGGCGTATTCAAACTGGCCTGCAGCTCAAAGCGTTTGGGCAAATCAGGATTGGCAATAAATAACTGACCAAATGCGGCTGCATCGGCTTTACCTGTTTCCAGCAGCTGTTCGGCTGTTGCTTGCGTCAAGCCTTGATTGACAATATACACTCCACCAAACTCAGCTTTGAGCTGATCACCGATATAATCCTCGCCCTGACGCTCCCGCGCGCAGATAAACGCAATGCGGCGTTTTTTGAGGGCCTGCGTCACATAGCGGAAGGTCTCCAAGCGCTGGGAATCGCCCATATCATGTACATCGCAACGCGGCGCTAAATGCATACCCACACGCCCACTTCCCCACACGGAGATCACCGCATCCGTCACTTCCAGCATCAGCCGGGCCCGGTTTTCCAAACTACCGCCATATGAGTCTGTACGCTGATTGGTGCTATCCTGCAAAAATTGATCCAGCAGATAACCATTCGCCCCATGAATTTCCACCCCATCAAACCCGGCTTGCTTGGCATGTTCAGCCCCTTGACGATAGGCCGCAATCACAGCTGGGATTTCATCTGTGCGGAGTGCCCGCGGTGTCACATACGCTTTTTCCGGACGCACTAAACTCACATGCCCTGCAGGCTGAATCGCACTCGGCGCTACTGGCAATTCTCCATTCAAAAACATAGGATCGGAAATCCGCCCCACATGCCAAAGCTGTAAAAAAATCCGCCCGCCTTGCTGATGCACCGCGTCCGTCACCAACTTCCAGCCCTGCACTTGCGCCGCGGACCAAATGCCCGGCGTGTTCGCATAGCCCACGCCCATGGGACAAACCGACGTTGCCTCCGAAATAATCAGCCCCGCACTCGCCCGATCCGCATAATACTGCGCCATCAGCGCATTCGGCACCCGCTCCACACCCGCTCTGGATCGCGTCAGGGGAGACATAATCACCCGATTCGGCAGGGTCAACGCCCCGACTTTTAATGGGGTTAATAAGATAGACATACACTCTGCTCCTTTGCCACATTCGATTTTTCTCTTTGACGTAGTTTACCTTAAATTTCGCAGAACGACACGACCCAGATCAAACTTAGTGAGCCTTGCTTTTTCCAGGACAGACGATCAAAATAATAGACACGACTTATAGGCAAGAGTTATTCATGCAAAAAAACATTGTAGCAGGCAGGTTCATGGTGACATCACAAAACCCACCGCCGCAGAATGGAAGGCTGAAGAATGAAATCAAAAGTACTTCTTGATACCTGTGCCTGGCTCTGGATTAACATGGATCATCCACGCATCGCGCCCTATTCTTTCTGATAAGAATTCGTAACGATTCACCGTTTCCGAAAGCCGCGTAAAATAAATATGAAAAAAGCGAATAAAACGCTTGACAGGGTTTTTGGGCGAAATTGTCAAAAATCAGGTTTTCAGAAGCGGTCATGAGGACTTGCCCCTGGGGCTTATTTGCA
>CAMARA010000009.1 GCA_945860585.1 Francisella tularensis subsp. holarctica
GACACGAGAGGGCGCGAGGATGACACGAGAGGGCGCGAGGATGACACGAGAGGGCGCGAGGATGACACGGGCGACCTAAAAACCGCAGAATTATGGCCTGCGGGTGAAGCAGAAGCCTGGCAGCGTCTGCAGCATTTTTTGGCGCATCACGCTGCAGAGTATGATCAGTGGCGTGATTTTCCGGCGCGGGCAGGGACGAGTACGCTGTCTCCGTATTTGGCGCAGGGCGTGATTTCTATCCATCGCGTGATCGACGCGCTGCATCACGCGGCAGGTACGCATTCTTTCAGTGAACTCATTGAATCCCCGGGTTATGGTACTTGGTTGAATGAGCTTATTTGGCGAGAGTTTTACAAACATATTTTGTTTTTATTTCCGAAAGTGGCTTGTGGTCAAGCGTTGCAAGCAAAGTTTAAAGTATGGCCCTGGCGTGAAGATCGGGCACAGTTTCAGTTGTGGTGCGAAGGCAAAACGGGTTATCCCTTGATTGATGCGGCCATGCGTCAATTGAATCAAACTGGTTGGATGCATAATCGCCTGCGTATGAATGTTGCCGTATTTCTGGCAAAATTTTTAAAAATTGATTGGCGCTGGGGGGAATCTTATTTTTCTCGGCATTTAATCGATGGAGATTTGTCTGCCAACAATGGTGGTTGGCAATGGTGTGCGGGAACGGGTACCGATGCGATGCCGTATTTTCGCATGTTTAATCCCACATTACAGGCGCAAAAATTTGATCCGGAGGGAATCTTTATTCGTCAATATTGTCCAGAGTTGCGCCATCTGGATCAGCGCGCGATTCATCTACCTCAGCCCCATGCTTTAGAGAAATATCAGAATGTATAGGCCCGATACGATTGTAGCAGAGGCTACGCCAAAAGGGCGGGGAGGGGTCGCAGTAGTGCGGCTTTCGGGCCCGGATGCACTTAAGATTGCTGAAAAAATGACGCGCTGCAGTCTGGTGCCTCGTTATGCGAGCTATGTCGGTTTTCATGCGGCAACCGGTGCACTGCTGGATCAGGGGATTGCCTTGTATTTTAAAGGCCCGCATTCTTTTACCGGGGAAGATGTGGTGGAGCTGCAATGTCATGGTGGCCCCGTGATTGTGGATTGTATTCTAGAAAGTGTCCTCGCAGAGGGTGCACGCATGGCGAGGCCGGGTGAATTTAGTGAGCGCGCTTTTTTAAACGATAAAATGGATCTGGTGCAGGCGGAAGCGGTTGCGGATTTAATTGCGGCCGGAACGCGGCGTTCGGCAGAGGCGGCGTTGCGGTCGCTGGAGGGCGAGTTTTCGCGTAAAATTCAGCATTTGGTGGCGGAGCTGATTCAGCTCAGAACCTTTATTGAGGCGACTCTGGATTTCCCGGAAGAAGACATTGAGATGATTGAAAATGCGCGGGTGCGGGAAGCGCTGGCGCTGATTTTGATGGAATGCACGCATTTGCAGGGAGCCGCGCATTCCGGTGTTTTATTGCAGGAGGGCGTGAATCTGGTGTTAATTGGCCCGCCCAATGCGGGCAAGTCCAGCTTGATGAATCATCTTGCCGCTCAGGATGTGGCCATTGTCAGTGATACGCCCGGCACCACGCGGGATGTCTTGAAAGAAAAGATCAGTCTGCGGGGCATTCCGATTTATCTGCTGGATACCGCGGGCCTGCGTCAGAGCACGGATGCGATTGAAGGCGAGGGCATTCGTCGTACGGAGCGCGCCATGCATCAGGCAGAATGTTTGATTGTATTGGTCGATGATGCGCATCCAGAAGCACTGGCGCGTTTGCAGCAGGAATACGCCGCGCTCTTGCAAGATCGGCCGCTGTTGCTCGTGTTGAATAAAATTGATTTGACGGGAAGTGAGGCCGGGCGGGTCATAGTGCATGATTTTTTGCCTGGAAAAACATGTCCCGCAGTGAAAGTATCGGTTAAAACCGGCGCAGGTCTGGCCGCATTGGAAGAAGCACTTTTGGACGTGCTGGGTTGGGTGAATGAGGCGGAAGGCCAATTCATTGCCAGGCGGCGCCATCTGGATGCGTTGATCCGCGCCCATGCTGCGCTACAGCAAGGCCTTGAAATTTACCAACATACCGCGCGTTTGGAATTGTTGGCAGAAGAATGTCGCCTGGCGCAAGAGGCCTTGAGCGAAATTACCGGTGAGTTTAGAGCAGATGATTTGCTGGGAGCCATTTTTAGTACGTTTTGTATAGGGAAATAGAACAGATGAAACTCCGGATTGCAACCCGCAAAAGCGCCTTGGCTTTGGTGCAGGCAGAAAGTGTAAAGGCTTTGCTGCAGGCTCATTATCCTGACCTCGAGATCGATCTGGTAGGCGCAGTGACAGAAGGCGATCAGATTCAAGACCGCAGTTTAGCTGAGATCGGTGGCAAAGGTTTGTTCATTAAAAAACTGGAGGAGCTGCTGCTTGCGGATCAGGCTGATATCGCCGTGCATTCCTTGAAAGATGTGCCTCCTGCGCTGGATGCAGTGTTTTGTTTGGCTGCAGTTTTGCCTCGCCACTCGCCTTTTGATGTATTAGTCAGCCGCCAGCAATATTCGTTGCAGACATTGCCGCAAGGTGCAAAAATAGGAACTGGCAGCGTGCGGCGTCGTGCAGCTTTATTGCACATCAGGCCTGATTTAAACATCGAGATGATTCGCGGTAATGTCGACACGCGTCTCAAAAAATTAGATGCCGGCGAGTATGATGCCTTGGTCTTGGCAGAAGCCGGTTTACGGCGTCTGGGCTTAGATGAGCGTGTGACGACAGTGCTCACGCCAGAATCATGTCTCCCCTCGGTCGGTCAAGGCGTCGTTGCCATTGAGTGCCTGCAGCAGCGCGCCGATCTACACACTCTGTTACGCCCGCTCAATCATCCAGAAACCGAAGCTTGCATCTGCGCCGAACGCGCTATGAATGCTGCCTTAGGCGCAAGTTGTACCTCGCCCGTAGGCAGTTTTGCGCAAATTAAAGAAGGGCTCCTCACCCTCAAAGGCGCGGTCTGGAGTCTGGATGGCCAGCAGTATTGCGAGACAGTACAAGCCGGGCCGTTAGATCAGGCCATTGCTTTGGGGGAGCGTGCGGCTGTGGATTTGCAATTTGAGGGAGTTTATGGTAGTTTATGAAAAATCGATAAACTATAGTAAGGTCGCTATACATGGATCCCAGAAATAATCCTTATGCACCCGGTGCAGGAACGCAACCCCCTGAATTAGCTGGTCGGGGTGAGCTCATCGAAAAAGCAGAAATTGCCATGGAGCGCTGTCGATCAGGCCGATCGGCACGTGGATTAATCATGGTCGGATTGCGTGGGGTGGGCAAAACAGTATTGCTGAGTCGTTTATCTCAAGATGCAGAGGCAAAAGGGTTTGCAGTGCTTTTTGTGGAGGCGCCCGAGAAGCGGTCCTTGCCAGCGTTGCTTATTCCTGCGCTGCGTTCTACCCTCTTGAAATTAGACCGAATGACTGCATCAGGGGTGCTGGTTAAAAAAACACTCCGCGTCTTGGGGAGCTTTATTGAAGCCATGCGCTTTAAATATGCGGATGTTGAGCTGAGCATTCAATTAGACAAGCAACAAGGAACGGCTGATTCCGGAGATCTGGAGCATGATCTCATGGAGTTATTTGTTTCAGTGGGACAGGCGGTCAAAGAAAAAAACACGGCGCTGATTATTTTTATCGATGAAATTCAGTATCTCAAAGAAGATGAGTTTGCAGCACTCATTATGGCGCTCCACAAATGTGCGCAAATGCAATTGCCTGTTTTGCTGATAGGTGCGGGCTTGCCGCAGTTAGTTGCGCAAGCAGGGCGCGCAAAATCCTACGCGGAACGTTTATTTGAATATCCAGAAATAGGCCCCTTGAGCGCAGCTGAAGCCATGAAAGCCTTGCAGATTCCTGCAGAGCGATTGCAGGTGCATTATGAAGAAAAGGCACTGCAGGAAATTATGCGTCAAACCCGCGCGTATCCTTACTTTGTTCAAGAGTGGGGCAAGCATTGCTGGGATACTGCAAAACAGTCGCCCATTCGCTTGGATGATGCCTGTTTTGCAACTGAACTCGCGATCTCTGAGTTGGATGCCAGTTTTTTTCGGGTACGTTTTGATCGCCTGACACCGGCAGAAAAAAAATATTTAAGAGCAATGGCAGAGCTGGAGTCGCAGGCTTGTCGTTCTGGCGATATTGCGCATCTTTTACAGCGAGAAGTGCAGTCGGTTGCGCCTACGCGTGCCAGCTTGATTGGTAAGGGGATGATTTATAGCCCCTCTCACGGCGATACAGCCTTTACAGTGCCGCTTTTTGGTGGCTATATGAAAAGAGTGATGCCGGAATATCCAAGCTAAGCGTTAGTAAGAAAAGCGTATTGGCATTGCTGTACGGCGGGTTTTTTATTGCGGATAGATCGGTTATAATCATGCTTCCTTTACTTTGAAATTTTTTGATCATGAAATTTATTGATAGTGATTCTATTTTACACCAGTTGAAACAGTATATTGCGAAACATGCACCGCTTGAAGATCGGGCGCTTTTGACCCATCTGGTTGATTATTATTACAATATTGCGGTGTCGCGCGAAGAGTTGGCGGAGCGGACGCTGCCTGATTTATATTCTCGTTTTTATTCTCATTTTCAGTTTATGAAAAAGCGCCAGGAAGGCCAGATTAAGATGCGCGTGTTTAATCCGGAACTGGCGCAGGATGGCTTTGTGTCGCCGCATACGGTGATTCAGATTTGTCAGGATGATATGCCGTTTTTGGTGGATAGTATGCTCATGGAGTTGAACCGCCAGAGTGTGAGTGTGCATTTTATTGTGCATAATGGGGCGGTCTATGCGAAGCGGAATGCGCAGGGTGAAATCGTTGAGTTTGTGACTGGGCATGCGGCATCAGATGGCGTGTTGGTAGAGGCCAATGCCTATATTGAGGTGGATCATCAGCATGATGAAGCGGCGCTGATGGCCTTGCAGGATGGGCTGTTTGCGGTGTTGTCGGATGTGGGCCTGGCCGTGTCTGACTTTATTGAGATGCGCACTAAAATGCAGAATCATGCGCATGCTGTCAAGGTTGAAGAAGCAAAGCCGGTGGCGGATTTTTTACAGTGGGTGGTGGCGGATCACTTTACCTTTTTGGGCTATGCCCGCTTTGATCATTTTAAAAAAGTACCTGAAAGTGCGTTGGGGATCATGCGTGATCAAAGTAGTTATGGGATGCATTGTTTTGCCGAAGAGTTTAAAGATTTGCCGAGCGAACTACAGAATAAGTACATGTTGATTACCAAGTCGAGTCATCTTTCGACCGTGCATCGCCCGATTTACCTGGATGCAATTTTGATTCCAGAGTTTGATCACGAAGGCAAATTGGTGGCGGAATCACGCTTTGTCGGGCTGTTTACTTCCAGTGCATATCATAGCCGTGCGGTGGATATTCCCTATCTGCGCGATAAAGTGAAAAATGTATTTCAGCGTGCGCATTTTGCTCGGCATGGTCATGATTTTAAAGCCTTGGAAGATATCATCGAGAGCTTTCCAAAAGATGAATTGTTGCAAATGACGGAAGATCAGATTTTTGATCCCGCTACACGAATTTTATATATTCAAGAGCGGCAGCAGATTCGGCTATTTTTGCGCAAAGATGTCTTTGGCCGTTTTTATAATTGCATGGTGTATTTGCCGCGGGACTTATTTAATACGGAATTGCGCTTGAAGTTTCAGAATATTTTAATGCATGAATTACACGGAGAGAGTGTGTCGCATACGCCGCGTTTTCTGGCTTCGGTATTATGTCGTATTGACTTTGTGATTTGGGTCAAAGCCGGAAGTGAAGTCATTGATCGTTCGGTCAATCTTGAAAGCATTGAAGCGCAGTTGCGCATGGTGGCGCGGAATTGGCGCGAAGATTTGCGTGATCTGTTGCTTGAAAAAATTGGTGAGCATAAAACGACGTTTATCTATAATAAATATGCCCGTGCTTTCCCCAGCAATTATTGTGATGATTTTACCGTGGGTGAAGCCTATCGGGATATTAATAAGATTGAGGAGCTGGATCAAGGTGAGGTAGATCTCATTATTGATTTTGAGCGCGATGAGCTGCAGTCCAATCTCTTGCACTTTAAGGCGATGCAACGTCATCATGGCTTATGGTTGACGCATATTTTGCCGATTCTGGAACACTTTGGTCTGCAGGTGATTGAGGAGCGTCCGTATGAAGTGCGTCTGCCGGATAATTTATCGGTGTGGATCTCTGATTTTCTGATTGATAGTGGGGATCTGGATCATCACTTTGATCAGGTGAAAGAATTATTCAAAGAGGCGTTTTTAGAGGTCTGGTATAAACGGGCTGAGAATGATCGTTTTAATCGCTTGACGCTGCAGATTGGCTTGAGTGCCCGAGAAGTCGTGTTTCTGCGCGCTTTGGCAAAATATCTGGCGCAGATTGGCTTTCTCTATAGTCAGCAATATATTGAAGACACGCTCGGGCATTATCCTGAACTTACCCGCGGGTTGGTGCATTTATTTGTGATCAAATTTGACCCTGCTTTGACCAGTTCTGAACGGGCGCAGATGACGCAGATTCAACAAGATTTTGATCTGGCTTTGAAAAAAGTAAGCAGTCTGGATCATGACCGTATTTTGCGTCGTTTTAAAGATGTGATTAAAGCGATGACCCGTACGAACTATTTCCAAAAAAATAGTGAAGGTGAATTTAAGTCATATGTTTCTTTTAAATTGGATTGTCATTTGATTCCGGATATGCCAAAGCCCATCCCGATGGCGGGTATTTTTGTGTATGCGCCAGAGATGGAGGGGATTCATCTGCGCGGGGCAAAAGTGGCGCGAGGCGGAATTCGCTGGTCCGATCGCCGGGAAGACTTCCGTACTGAAGTGCTGGGCTTGATGAAGGCGCAGCAAGTAAAAAATGCCGTGATCGTTCCTCTTGGTGCGAAAGGCGGTTTTTGCCCCAAAAATCTCCCGTGGGCGGAGGGGCGAGACGCAGTGCAGGCCGAGGCGATTCGCTGCTATAAAATCTACATCGCCGCCTTGTTGGATCTCACAGATAATATTGTGAAAGGTAAAGTGGTTCCGCCTGAAAACGTCGTGCGTTATGATGAAGATGACCCTTATCTAGTCGTGGCTGCGGATAAAGGCACCGCGAGCTTTTCCGATATCGCCAATCAAGTGGCTGCAGAATATGGTTTCTGGCTGGGAGATGCGTTTGCGTCGGGCGGCAGCAATGGCTATGATCACAAAAAAATGGCGATTACAGCGCGCGGCGCTTGGGAGTCGGTCAAGCGTCATTTCCTGTATCTGAATACAGACATTCAAACCGAAGACTTTACCGTGGTGGGAATTGGCGATATGTCTGGCGATGTATTCGGCAATGGGATGCTTTTGTCCCCGCATATTGGTCTGGTGGCCGCTTTCAATCATATGCATATTTTCTTGGATCCGCAGCCCAATATTCCCGCTAGTTTTGAGGAACGGCAGCGCTTATTTAATCTGCCTCGTTCGACCTGGGCGGATTATAATCCAGCGCTGATCAGTCAAGGCGGTGGTGTGTTTGAGCGCTCTTTAAAAGTGATTCCATTGAGTCCTGAAGTTCAGGCTGTACTTGGCATTAGCGATGCGGAGCTAGAGCCCAGCGAGCTGATTAAAGCCATTTTAAAAGCGCCTGTCGATTTGTTGTGGAATGGTGGCATTGGCACCTATGTCAAAGCCGCTTCGCAAAATAATTTTGATGTCGGCGATCGCAGTAATGATGCACTACGGATCAATGCCAATGAGCTGCGTTGTAGAGTGGTCGGAGAGGGCGGAAATCTCGGCTTTACGCAATTGGCGCGAGTAGAGTATGCCCTGGCGGATGGGCAAATCTGCACCGATGCCATTGATAACTCTGCAGGCGTGGATTGTTCAGATCATGAAGTCAATATCAAGATTCTTTTAAATGCAGTGGTTTCAGAAGGGCAGCTAACTTTAGATGAACGGAATCATTTGCTGGCGCAGATGGAAAAAGAAGTGGGTGCGCTCGTTCTCTCTGATAATTATCATCAAACGCAGGTGATTAGTAATGGCGTGCAGCAAATGTCTGCGGTGACCACCTACATTCGCCTCTTGCGGGAGTTGGAGCGTGAAGGGTTTATTCATCGCGCTTTAGAAGCCTTGCCAAGTGATAAAATCTTGAAGTCCCGTTCCAATCAAGGGAAGGGATTAACCAAGCCAGAATTTTCAGTCTTGATGGCGTACTCCAAAACCACTATTAAAAATATTCTGCTGAACTCGAACTTCCCTGAAGAAATCTATTGCACGCGTTATCTCGAGGCCGAATTTCCCAAAGTATTGGCGGAAAAATATGGCGCGCAGATGCAGCAGCATCGCCTGAAACGGGAAATTGTGGTGACCCAGTTAACCAATTCGATGGTGCAGTACATGGGGATTGCGTATGTGCATCGCATGTATGATGAAGTGGGTGCTTCCCCCGCTATGAGTGCGCGTGCTTTTATTGCCGCCCTCGATATTTTTGATGTGGAGTCGGTCTGGTGTGATATTGAAAAATTAGATGGTCTGGTTCCCGCAAAAGCGCAAATCGACATGATGAATGAGGTCACGTATTTTCTGCAGCATCAATGTCGCTGGTTATTGCGGCGTTATCGTGCACATCTGCCGGTTTTGGAAATCATTGAATGTTATAAAAAAGATAGTCAAGAATTATTTAAGCTCTCGCATCAGTGCTTAAATGAAGATCAAAAAGCGTATCGAGATGTCTTGGTGCAGTCGTATACCGATCAAGGCGTTCCACCAAAATTAGCACGACGGGTGGCGGATTTCTACTATTTATATTCAGCGCTGGATATGGTGTCTTCCTGTCAAAAAGAAGGCATTCCTTTGTTGGATATGCTGCATATGTTCTATGCGTTGAGTCAAATTTTCGGTTTATCCTGGTTGCGCCAAATTCTGAATCAGGCTGCCTCTGCAAGCTATTGGGAAATGCTCTCCGCCTCTTCGCTGAAAGATGATCTCAATGCGTCGCAGTCCCAATTGGTCGTGAGTATTTTGAGTACGACCTCGCCTAAAGATAAGCCGAAAAAACGGATTGAAATGTGGCGTTCGCAGTATCTTTATTTTGTGCATCGTTGGCATGTCTTGTTTGAAGACTTTAAAATCTCGCAGCAGGAATTTTATCGCATGGCGACTTTGCTGAATTGTTTGAAAGATTTGGCCGGCGTTTGTCAGCAGGATAAAGGGAGCCTGTGATGGCGCTGGAGAAAATCCTCACGCATCAACGCCAGTATATTCAAAGCCTGGCCCCTGCACTGCGTGATGTCTTGCCGAGTGATCGTGATTTTCTGGCGGCGCTTCGGCAGAGTCGGATTCAGCCGGCCGTGATTGCAGAGCTCAAGCCAAAGTCGCCCTCTGCAGGACATTTAGCCGCAGCAGATTATGATCCGGCACTGCAAGCACAAGCCTATGAGCAAGGCGGGGCAGCGGCTTTATCAGTTTTAACCGAGGGTGCTTTTTTTGGAGGGCGACTGGAGGATTTGACCGCTGCGCGCCAAGCGACGCAGTGTCCCGTCTTATGTAAAGATTTTATTTTGGATCTTAATCAGGTTAAGTGGGCTCGGCATGCAGGGGCCGATGCCTGCCTCTTAATTGTAGCTGCATTGGATCAAGCCACCTTGATTGCCTTAAAGCAGGCTGTTGAATCTTATGATATGCTTGCCGTGATCGAAGTCCATACGTCTGAAGAATTGGCGCGGGCGCTGGAGGTGCATCCGCAGATTATCCTCATCAATAATCGCAATTTATGGGATCTCTCGATGCATCCACACACGACAGCAGCATTATTGCCTTTGATTCCTGCGGAGATTCCTGTGATCAGTGCCTCAGGTTTCACCACGCCTGTTGATATCAAGGCCCTGCCGCCTCGCGTTAATGCGGTCTTGATTGGCACGCAATTGATGCGGGAAGGCGATCCCCGTTTATTTTTGAGTCAATTATAAGTTGACCATTTGAAACACAGGGGCGGTCAGTAAAGACATTAATTGGGGATCCTCTGGATAGCTCGTCAATATGGGTAAAAGTACAGATTGTCCGATAATGGCGCGACTGGAATTATCGGCAGGGCTAAGTCCCCATAAGGTCTGGAAGCTGAGCAATACTTTTTCGCCAGGATGGCGTGGATCTTCCAGATTGCCTAGAATCATGAATACATGGGAGCCGAGGGAAACCAAGCTTAAAAAAGGCGCAGCATTCTGGCTAAGATAGGACAGTCGTGCATCTGGAGAGAGGGGGCTGAGATCGGTCATTTCTCCCGCTTCAACCTGATTGGACGAGTGGCGCGGCAGCCAAATGCCAAAAGGCAAATAGAGGTTTTTTAATAAAGACGAGCAATCATCGTAAAAATACATATTGCCCCAGCCATAGGGAATGCCCTGCAAAGCGCTAATCATCTCCGCAAAATGATGGGGCGTTGCAGAAAGCGGCATCTGCACGGCCTGATTTTGCTGGAGCATGGCAAGGCTGAGCTGTGCTTGATGGCGGCTATTTTGGGTCGGAACGAATACGATATACTGATGGGCGCGCGCAGAGGCCAGTGGAAAACTACTTCCAATATACGCGGAGAATAAAAACTGCTGCTGCGCATTGAGGATCGGCGTATTATTTTGCGTGATCGCGATAAGCTGTTTTTTTGCTGCATTTTGCCAAGACTGGATAAATTGGGGGGAGGCCCGCGCAATGCCAGTGCGATCCACCCAGCCCATAAAAGACGGCGTAATCACTAAAGCAAAGGCCTGATCTTTGCTGATGCCGACGATATACACAGGCGTGCCCGCCCAAATTGCCGAAATCTGAAGATTGTCAAAAGGATAGCCCTGGCCCACTGTATCCGGATTGGCAAAATGAGGTGCAAAGCTGGGAAGGCTGCGTGCCAGCAGATTGGTGGTGGCAATGGCTCGATTTTGTTGATGATCGCTTAAAGGGCCGCTGAACTGACTCAGATTCAGATTGTCCTGCATGGCCGGAATCCAGTTTGCAGGATAGGGGCGCATATTTTCATTATAGCTGAGGCTTTGCATCTTGAGTGCGTGCTGTTCGATTGCAGTCAGTACACCTGGCTGTAAATAAGGCGCAATATACGCCGCTTGCCAGGGTGAAAACTGATGTTGATACAGTTGCTGCATGCGCCATTGTTGTTGCAGTGGTGTCAGCAGCGGGGTATTGTAGTTTGGACTGGCCGGGCTGATCCAGTGATCGATATTCTGATCATAATCTGCAATCGGAAAGAGCGTATAAGGCCCGCCGCCAAAAAGAGGAATCATGATAAAAAAACCCGCGAGTACAGCGCAATATTTTTTGATCATGATCTGAGCCTATTCTTTGAGTAAATGTTTGGCTTTTTCGACAATGGCTGGGACGGTCAGGCCAAAGTATTGGAAAAGGTCCTCTGCTTTGCCTGATTCACCGAAACAATCAATGCCCAATACGGCGCCTTGACCACGCACTAATTGATGCCACAGGGGCGTTGAGCCGGCTTCAATCACCAGCATCGGTAAGCGCTGCAAGACACGTTCATGCGTGCTCGCGGCTTGCTGCATAAATAATTCCAGGCAGGGGATGGAAATGACATTGACACTGATGCCTTGTTCTTTCAAGCTAGCCTGAGCCTGCATAGCAAGATGCACCTCAGAGCCCGTGGCAATTAAATTCAGAACGGGTTTGGCTTCAGCTGCTAAAATATAGCCGCCTTCCTGCACGCCTTGTATTTGAGCGGCAGTGCGCGTGTAGCAGGGCAGATTTTGGCGCGAAAGTGCGAGGAGGCTTGGGCCCTGTGTATTTTGAATGGCCGCTTGCCAGGCGAGCAGCGTCTCAGTAGCGTCGCAGGGGCGCCATACTTTTAAATTAGGAATCAGGCGGAGTGAGCTGATGTGTTCAATCGGTTGATGGGTAGGGCCATCTTCGCCCAGGCCAATGGAGTCGTGGGTCATCACATAAATCACGCGCTGTTTCATAATGGCGGACATGCGAATCGCATTGCGTGCATAATCCGTAAAGACCAGAAAAGTCGCCACATACGGAATAAAACCACGATGCAAAGCCAGGCCGTTGGCAATGGCACTCATGCCAAATTCCCGCACGCCGTAATACAAATAATTGCCATTGAAATGATCATGCAGAATCGAGGTTGCACCCTTCCAAAAAGTCAGATTGGAACCTGCTAAATCTGCAGATCCTCCCAGCAATTCAGGGAGCGCCGGCCCCAATAAATTCAATGCGTCCTGCGAGGCTTTGCGCGTGGCAATGGTGGGTAATTGGCTGTTGAAATTTTGAACTTGTTGCTGAATCAGATCGCTGAGGGTGGCGGGAAGATCACCTTTAATGCGACGTAATAATGTTTGAGCAAGTTCAGGATGAGCCTGTTGATATTGCGTAAAAAGATCCTGCCAAGCCTGCTCACGCTTTGCCCCTGTTTGTTGCGCATCAAAAGCCTGATAGACGTCGCGGGGAATGACAAAGGGGGCATGGGGCCAGCCTAATTTTTGACGGGTTAAGGCGCTTTCATCGGGTCCAAGTGGGGAGCCGTGACAGGCTTCTTTGCCGCTTTTGTTGGGAGACCCAAAACCAATGGTGGTCTTGCAGCAAATTAAAGTGGGGCGTTGCGATTCTGTGTGAGCTTGTGTGATCGCCTGGCGGATCGCTTGCGGATCATGGCCATCTACAGCAGTGATGACATTCCATCCATAGGCTTCAAAGCGCTTGGGGGTATTGTCGTTAAACCAGCCTTCCACTTCGCCATCAATGGAAATGCCATTATCATCCCAGAAAGCAATAAGCTTATTGAGTTTCCAAGTGCCAGCGAGGGAGGCCGCCTCATGCGAAATGCCTTCCATCAAGCAGCCATCTCCCATAAATACATAGGTATGATGATCAATGATGGGAAGCTGCGGCTGATTAAATTGAGCCGCAAGAATTTTCTCCGCCAAAGCCATGCCGACGGCATTAGCAAACCCTTGGCCGAGCGGCCCTGTCGTGGTTTCAACGCCGGGCGCATAGCCTAACTCTGGATGTCCAGGGGTTTTGCTATGCAGTTGCCGAAAAGATTTTAAATCATCAATCGATAAAGCATAACCCGTCAGATGGAGCAGACTATACAATAACATAGAGCCATGGCCATTCGACAAGACAAAGCGATCCCGATTCAGCCATTGTGGATTGCCAGGATGATGTTGCAAAAACTCGCACCACAGCACCGTTGCAATATCAGCCATGCCCATCGGCATACCCGGATGCCCTGATTTAGCTTGCTCAACGGCGTCAATGCTTAAAAAGCGAATCGCATTCGCCATGTCTGTTTCTTTCATCTAAAATCCTTCCTGATTAAAAACGGTATTCTAGCATGATAATACGGCTTGTTCTATCACAGATTGCGTGGCTTGCGGTAAACCCAGCGTGTGCATTTTGATCGCCATTTTTGAAAGCTGAGCTGCATCCAGCTGCAGGAGCGCTGTTTTAATGCGCTCTGCCGTGAATTCGGTTTGCGGAATCAGCAGGCTTGCGCCTAAATCCGTGGGCACTTTGGCATTGTAATATTGATGATTATCTGCTGCATAGGGGAGCGGTACAAAAATCGCCGGTTTGCCAATAATGGCGAGTTCAGAGACCGTCAGGGCTCCCGCGCGACAAAGGACGATATCTGTCCAGGCATAGGCGGCGTGCATATCTTCAATAAAGGCAGTAACATTGGCAGAGATTCCCTGTGTTTCATAGCGGAGGCGGGTGTCTTCGGCATTGTTTTCGCCACATTGATGCCAGATCTGGGGGCGTTGAGATTCGGCAATCAAGGCGCAGGCTTCAGGGATCCGCTGGTTAAAAATTTGTGCTCCTTGGCTGCCGCCAATAATCAGCAGTCTGAGGGGAGCATGCGGCTGGTAAGGCTGGTCGCGCAAGGGCAATAAATCAGGGCGGATCGGGTTGCCGGTGACGCGTGCTTTCTGTAGATGGGGGAAAGCACTGGGAAAGCCGGTAAACACTGCTTTTGCCCACTTGGCTAAAATCCGATTGGTGAGGCCGGGAATGGCATTTTGTTCATGAATCATAAAGGGAATGCCTAGGCTTTTGGCAGCCAATGCACCCGGGCCGGAGACATAACCGCCAAAGCCGATCAATAATGTCGCCTGCCGCTGGCGGATGATTGTGCGTGCTTGCAGAATGGCTTTGGCTAATTTGAAGGGCAGCAGGAGATAGCGTTTAAGGCCTTTGCCGCGGAGGTTTTGAATCTCAATAAAATCCATGGGGATCTCGGGATGTTGCGATACAATTTTCGCTTCCATCCCTGCCCGCGTTCCCAGCCAGGAGACCGCATAGCCTGCGCTGCACAAGGCCTGCGCCACGGCTAAAGCCGGAAAAATATGGCCGCCGGTGCCGCCTGCCATGATGATGATTGAAGGTTTTTGCATCTTATGATCCTATAGCCGGAGGAATGGGATAGTTCAGATTCATGGCGGCAATAATCAGGCTGACCGCGCTTTGATTCAAGCTTTGCGGATTCTGAACCAGATAGTGTGTGACCATTTGTGCGGATTTCAATGCGGGGATACTGCCGAATTGATTCAGCCAAAATGCGGCCCCCTGCGGATTAATTTGCGTTTGGGCCGTATACCAGGCCAGCATAATGCCTTGGATAAAGCCCGCGCAGTAATTATTGTTGGGCGTGAGGCTGGTATTGCTGAGGATGCCACTGCAAATGCCGAGCAGCCAGTTGCCGTTGGGCGCATTATCAGCGTAGAGATTCTGGCCGCTTAAGCTACAACAGAAGAGGCTAAGGGCGAGGATTTTTTTGAACATAGGCTGCCTTCTTTTTTTGCATAAAAGGGAAGATCCGCGCCAGGAATAAGAGCAGAAGCGTGAACACGATCACCGGCTCAATGCCCCAATTCAGCCAGGGAGTCATTCCTGTGACAGGGGTAATCTCACCCTGGAGGATCGTCGCGATAAAGAGCGGGGCGCTGGCGACAATTTGGCCCTGACTGTTGATAATGCTGGTGACCCCGCTGTTGGTAGCGCGTAAAATCGGCCGTCCCGTTTCAATGGCACGCATGACTGCAATTTCCTGATGTTGATAGGGGCCTAGCGAACGTCCAAACCAGCTATCATCGCTGAGCGTGATGATGTAGTCGCTGTGTGCCGCTTCCCGTATTTCCATGGGATAGGCCGATTCATAACAAATAAAGACAGACACCGGCAGTCCATGAATCTGCATCGGAATGACTTGCGTCGGGCCCGGGGTAAAATTAGACATGGGGATATTTAAAAAATTATAAAAGGACGTCAGGCCAAGAGGCACATACTCGCCAAAGGGGACGAGATGCTGTTTGAGATACATGCCATTGGCATCTCCCAGCGCTAAGGCGCCGTTGTAATATTGATGATTGATCGGGTTATCGATCGGCAGGCCAAAGACAATCGCACTTTTAAACGTAGCCGTCGTGCTATCAAGGGTGTTGATAAAGGGCATGATATTTTCAGGGAAATCTGGAATTGCATTTTCAGGCCAGACAATCAGCGGGGTATTTAAAATCGGGCCAGTGAGTTTGGAATAAATCAGCGTAATTTGTTGCAAAGCTTGCGGTGACCACTTGATGATTTGCGGAATATCCCCCTGCACCAAGGCGACTTTTAGCGGCGGGCCGGCTACAGGCTGTACAAAACGTTGGTGATGTAAAATGGCTCCGCCGCCGAGTGTGAGGGCAATGAGGAATAGGCAGCTGAGCAAGCGCATTCTTTGTTTTTTCTGAAAAAGGGATTGCGCACTGAGAAGTACTAAAGCAGCCAGAAAAGCCACGATCCAGCTTACCCCAAAGACGCTGAAGCATTTGGCATATCCCGATAAAAAGGTAAAGGTCTGCGTGTAGCCCAAGAGCAGCCAGGGAAAGCCCGAGAATAAGCTGCCGCGCAGGAGTTCCGGCAGCGTCCACAGGCTCGGAAAAACCAGCACAGCCTCGATGTAAAAAGGGACTTTAAAAAAACGTCGTGCGCTCCAGGCTTGTAAAGCGGGGAAGAGCGACAAAAAGACAATAAAGAGTGCGGTAATTAAGGTGGCCACCACGATATTCGTATTGCCATAGGTATCAATACTGATAAAAATCCAGGAGGCCCCAAAGCCAAACAAGCCTAAGCCAAAACAGGCGCCTACCCAGAAAGCTTGTTTTGGCGTACGCTGTTGATATAGCCCCAAAAATGCGGCGGCGGAGATCAGGCCGAATATCCAGCAGTTGAAAGGACTAAAGCCCAGCACCAGGACAGAGCCGGCAATAAAGCTATATAAGCAAGCCAGGCTGAGGCGTTTTGGGTAGAGTTGAGGCATGGTATATCCTTGTTTGTCAGTTAAACGCCCCTCCACCCTAGCCCTCCTCCGCAGGGGAGGAGGGGATTGGCAGCGTTGGTTTATTATCTATCGACTTGAGTTGGGTGGTCAAGTGAGATATAATGCGCGCATGAAAAGATTAAAAACCATAATGCGTATCGCCGCCTTGCTTGCCTTAGCCTGTTCTCTCAGCGGCTGTATTGCCATGTGGATCGGCGGGGGCGCTGCGGGCGGATATTATGGCGCCAAGCATTATAAAGTCGAGAAGATTAGTTCGAGCTAGAAATTAATCTGTCCCCATAAACGCTTGTTTATTGCTTTGATCATTTTGATTGTCGTAGGGATTGCCACTTGTGGGTGGATTCGAAGTGGAGTTCACTTGCGGAACCACATACGCTGTGCCGTTTGGCAGGCTTACGATGGTAGATTGCACACCTTGATTTTTCCAGTAAATCATCATGCCGGTATTGACCGTGCTTTGCGTGGCTGCGACTGCCGCTGCGGTGGCAACGGAGTCATCAGCGAAGGCGGTGCAACTGATGCAGAGCAGACACAGTGCGAGTGGGTTTTTCATTTTTCAAAAGCCAGTTTGGCAATTTTGGCAATTTTAAGATACTGCAGAAATTTTTCCAAAACCCGGGTTTCCAGATCGTGACGCTGCGTAGGCAGGCACAGATAACGCACGGTAATTTCGAAACCAGTGGGTTCTTTCTGATGAGCCTGCACAAAACTCTGGGTACGCAATTGCTGTTCTGAGATAAAATTATCGCGGACAAATTTTTTCAGATAGTGTTTGGATTCCAGATAATAATGTTTGACTTCGGTATCGATTAATTCTGTCAACACGGTGCGGGCGGTTTCCAAATCGCTTTCGGGCGTTAAAATCAAACTGAATTCATGCCAGATAAACGGGGAGAGCTCGCTTAAATTAATCAGTGGTGTGGTAATCACTAAGCTATTGGGGAGGGTTATAATTTTGCCGGTCGTCTGATCCCCCAGTGCGTCTTTATCACATTCCAGCATGTGGAAATAAAAAGTGCGGATCGAGGTCACCTCACCATAATAATTGCCGACTTGGATGCGATCGCCGGTGCGAAAGAGCTCGCGCCAATAAATCATGGCACACCCAATTAAATTCATCAGAGATTCTTTTTGGGTAATGGTGAGCGCGGCGGCAATAATACTCAAGAAGGTGAAGATATCCTGCAGCCCATCCAGCCAGATTCGTCCCAGAAAATAAATCGAGAAAAACAAAGCCGAATAAAAAGTACGCGTGCGCCAGGAATAGCGAACTTTCAGATTTTTGCAGCGCTTATTGATGATGAGCCGTAAGACTAAATATATCAGCCACACGACAATGACAATCACAATCGAGCTGAGCAAATTGCGCGAAGGCCCCGTTTGCCACGCAGTATGCATATTTATGTTTTGAAAGGTAATCGGATTGACCATGGTCAGAACCCTATTCTGTTCATATTGATCTGCTATTTGGTAGGACTGTTACAGTCTAACAGATTATAACACAGGATAATAGTGATCGCTGTCCTGGTTATTTTCCCTCCTTCCTCGCGGAGGAGGGTTAGGGTGGAGGGCGTTTAAAGGCGCTGTAAAGGAGGACTTAAAGTGGTAATGGCGTCGGTGGTTTAATGGCAAAGGGACTGGGTGCATCATCAATCTCATTCGCCTTTGCGCTATTGCCAAATTGCGGGCTAGGGGAGTTGCTCATGCTCGAGGAAAAAGAACCTGCAGGAGCCAGGCTTTTCTTTTCTTCCACTGGCGTCAGTATAAATTTTGAAAAATCTGTTGCATTGTTTTCGATAAAGCCCAGCGCATCGCCGGTCATACGATTAATTTGGTCTAAGGTGCTGAGGGGCAGCGCCGCGATCCCCATCTCAAGAAATTCTTGTTTGGGCGCCTCGCCAATGGTCGCAGTAAAGGCTTTTAAGTCCACTAAGCTCATCGTGTCAAGTTTATTTACGCCTACGAGTTCTAGATTAAGGCCGGCAGCGCGGTGAATAATTTCTTGAATTTGCATTTGCTCTGGCGTCGGTGCAGCACTTTGTTGTAAGGCGGTAAACTCTTTAATCACATTTTCTGCTTCGTGGTATTCCGGACTATCGGTTTTTCCGGTCAATTTTGCTTGATTGCGCGCATCAAAAGCTTGGCTGAGTGAGAAGGTCATGATCGCCTTAAATATTATTTTTAGATAGCTGTATTATAGCTTATCGCCGAGAGTTAATCAAGTAATACAAATAAGCGCTTTGGAGAAGCACAAAGACCAGGGTCAGGCCGAACATACCAAACACCTTGAAATTAACCCAGGTATTAGTCGAATAATGGTAGGCGATATAGATATTGAGTGTGCCTAAAAAGAGGAAAAATCCACCCCAGAGCGAGTTAATTTTGCGTAAAATATCTACGGGGAGCGGAGTAGTATCTGCTTGTTTCACAAAAATTTCTAGTACAGTGCGCTTGCAGAAATGACTGAGCAAAAACGCAGCGCCCATCAACCAATTGATGATGCTAACTTTCCATTTGAGAAACATGGGGTCATGCAGGAAAATCGTGAGACCACCAAAAATAAGAATCAAGACAAAGCTAAACCAGTAAATCGGTTTGACAAAGCCCTGCCGGATTTGCATGATAAGAATTTGAATCGCACTGGCGACGATCAGGGCAAAGGTGCCCCAATAGAGTCCCCAGATTTTATAGACAATAAAAAAAATCACCACGGGAAACAGATCATTAAACATTTGCATGATATGCTCCCCGGGTGATTAGTTTACTCTGCTGTAGCGGTTTCTGTGACTGGTGCCGGTGCGGCATCAAGATCACGCATGGTCAGCTTGATGCGACCTTGACGATCGGTTTCCATCACTTTAACACGCACTACATCGCCAACCGCGAGGAAGTCTGAGACATTCTCAACGCGTTCTTCACGAATTTGTGAAACATGCACCAAGCCATCGCGGCCTGGCAGAATCGTCACAAAGGCGCCAAAGTCTGCGATGCGTGCGACTTTCCCTTCGTAGATTGCACCAATCTCCACTTCAGCAATGATGTCTTGAATGCGCGCTACAGCGGCTTCAATTGCACGTTTGTCTGAAGAGAAAATTTTCACGGTACCATCATCTGATAGATCGATAGTCACTGCGCATTCTTCGGTGATCGCACGAATCACGGAGCCACCTTTGCCGATGACTTCTTTGACCTTATCAGCTTGAATTTTCATCGTATAGATGCGCGGTGCGTAGGGGGACATTTCATTCGGGGTGGTGATGATTTCATTCATCAGGCCCAAAATATGCATCCGACCTTCTTTGGCCTGATCCAGCGCTGCGGACATGATTTCCTTGGTGATACCGGTAATCTTGATATCCATTTGCAAAGCGGTAATCCCATAGCGGGTTCCAGCTACTTTGAAGTCCATATCACCAAGATGATCTTCATCGCCCAGAATATCACTCAAGACGGCAAATTTATCGCCTTCCTTGATCAAGCCCATCGCGATTCCGGCAACGGATTCTTTAATCGGCACGCCGGCATTCAACAGCGCTAAAGAAGAGCCACATACAGTTGCCATCGAGCTGGAGCCGTTTGATTCCGTGATTTCGGAAACGACACGTAGGGTGTAGGGGAACTGTTCATCTGTCGGCAGAACTGGAGAAATCGCGCGCCGCGCCAAATTGCCATGACCAATTTCACGACGTTTAGGGCTGCCGACCATGCCTGTTTCGCCCACGGAGTAGGGAGGGAAATTGTAATGCAGCATGAAGCGATCTTTGGATTCGCCAAGGGCCGCATCTAAAATCTGCGCATCCCGATCATTGCCCATGGTCACAACTACCAAAGCCTGCGTTTCACCGCGGGTGAAGAGGGCGGATCCATGAGGACGAGGTAAGACGCCTTGCTCGATATAAATGGGGCGAATCGTACGATTGTCGCGACCATCAATCCGTAATCCGCCATTGATAATGGTGTCACGCACATGACGTTCTTCCAATTTGGCAATCAAGTTTTGAATGGTTTTAGCCGTAATGGTTTTTTCAGCATTTTCGAATTGTGCACTTGCCGCAGCACGTACTTCATTCAGTTTTGCATAGCGGGATTGTTTATCTTGAAGCTGATACGCTTCTACAATTCCTGCGTGAAACGCCGTTTTGACTTCAGTCAGTAAGGCTTCATCGGTTGCTGCAGCAGCCCAATCCCATTTGGGTTTGCCGGCTGCTTTGGTTAATTCTTCAATCGCATGAATTGCGATTTGCATTTCCTGATGACCGAACAAAACCGCGCCGAGCATGATTTCTTCAGGCAATTGTTTGGCTTCGGATTCCACCATCAACACGGCTTCTTTGGTGCCGGCGACAACGAGGTCTAAATCAGAACCAGCAACGTCTGCTGTGCTTGGGTTTAAGAGATATTCGCCATTGACAAAGCCTACGCGTGCGCCGCCAATCGGGCCTTGGAACGGTGCGCCGGAGAGGGAAAGTGCTGCTGAAGCACCCAGCATGGACGGAATATCTGCAGAGACTTCGGGATCCAGCGAAAGGACCGTGATAATCACTTGTGTTTCGTTATAAAATCCTTCTGGAAAGAGCGGGCGCAATGGACGATCAATCAAGCGTGCGATCAGGGTTTCTTTGTCGGAAGGACGGCCTTCACGCTTCAAGAATCCACCGGGGATGCGCCCAGCAGCGTACATTCTTTCTTGATAATTAATGGTGAGGGGGAAAAAGTCAGTTTGACCGATTTTTTTGGAAACCACTGCGGTTGCCAGAATAACGGTATCACCCATTCTCACTAAAACTGCGCCATCTGCTTGTCGCGCCATGCCGCCGGTTTCAATCGTAACTTCGTGTTTTCCATACTGGAATACTTTTTTGTATATTTTAAACATGAAAATCCTTTAATTTGATGATTAACGACGCAGTTCTAGACGCGCTAAAATCTTGCGATAACGCTCAACATCTTTCCCTTTGAGGTAATCGAGGAGGTTTCGTCTTTGGCTGACCATGCGCAGTAGGCCGCGGCGTGAGTGAACATCTTGTTTGTGCATGGCAAAATGGGAGCTGAGCCCTTTGATGCGTGCGGTGAGCAAAGCAATCTGTACTTCAGGAGAGCCAGTGTCTCCTTTGCTCTGTTGAAAATCTTTTAATATGGCTTCTTTGATATCCTTAGGAAGGGACATGTTAATACTCCTTAAAGTAAACTGGTTAATGGTTTTAGACGACCCATTTAAGGTTGAGTCCGCTGCGAATTATAAACGCTTTTGCCGGCAAGAGCAAGACTTTATTTTTAAGCGTATTTGTATTATGCTGGAGCAGAATCAATCATTCAAGGAGAAGTCTCTTGAATCGCATAATGAAATGGAGCATCAGCTTTTTATTGAGCCTGAAAATACTCGATGGAGTGGCGCAACCTTCAGCAGGGCCGCCGACACAGTTGTTTTTTGTCTTTCATACTGATTCCGGCACTTTGGTGGCGCAACATGATCAGGCACAGCATTATATTTTAACCTTAAATCAAGTGCCGCGAGAGGTGACCTACTTTAGTGATCAGCCACAGCCGCTTGTCGGAAGTATTGTTTTGAACAGACTGACTATTGCCGCCAGCCAGCGCGTGAATAATCATTTTCATGGTGCGCTGAGTTTTAGTACAGCAGCCTCTGCGCGCGCACCTTTGCAGGCCACGATTATCAATGTGGATCACTATGTTTTTATCGCGCGTAACGATCAGATCATCGCGCAGGTCACTTTGTTGAATCCACAGTTACATGCAGATCGTTATGAAATGAAGCGCGTTCTCCTCGAAACCGATGGTATGTGGTTTTTACCGCAATTGTTGGCCCATTCATGAAATGCAGGATCTATGCTACAATGGACACCTAGATTTATTTTTTAATGAGATTGCGTTGGCTAAAAAAGAAAGAGTTGTTGTGACTGCTTCAGTGATGTTTGGGCTAGGACTCTCCTTGCTGGTGCTGGGGGCCGTTAAGGAAAATAATGATCTCAAGGATGCCGGTTTGTGTATTGCGGTGATCGGCTTCGTGGCGTTGATTGTGGCTGTTTTATATTATCAAAATTTTCCCAGAGAGAGCGTTCAGGTGAGTAATCCGATGAGCCATTCGGTAGTTGAAGGTGTTTTCTTGCATGCTACAGGGGCTGCTGGTGGAAGGCCAGCTAGTGGCTTGGAAGAGACTAAAGAGGCATATAAGTAATGAACTTGACGCCTCAAAGCTGGCAAGCTAAAAAAATATTGCAAAGTGTATCCTATCATTCCCCTGTTTTAGCGGCGGAGGTCTGTGCGCAATTGCGCCTGCTTCCACCCTTAGTCACGCCTTTGGAAATCAATAAGCTGCGTGCTTTGTTGCAGGAGGCAGAAGCGGGGCGTGCGTTTGTGATGCAGGGCGGAGATTGTAGTGAGCAATTCGCAGATTGCACGCCGCTCGGCATTCAAAATAAATTTAAGATTTTGCTGCAAATGAGCGTGATTTTATTGCATGGCTTGAAAAAGCCGATTATTCGGGTGGGGCGTGTGGCGGGCCAATATGCCAAACCGCGTTCGCAAGATATAGAGACGCGTGATGGTGTGAGCCTGCCTGCGTATCGCGGCGATATCATCAATGGGCCGGAGTTCACTGAGGCTGCACGCGCACCTGATCCGCAGCGCATGCTGGATGCCTATTTTTATTCGGCTGCTAGTTTGAATTATCTGCGTGCTTTGGCCGATGATGGCTTTGCTGATTTGCATCATCCTGAGCAATGGGTGCTGGAATTTATGCAAAATGGGCATCCCCATCAGGATTATCAAGCGATTTTGCATTCGATTACCGAGGCGATTTGTTTTTTTGAATCAGTGGCGGGGATTAAAAACGAAGCCTTGCAGCGGGTGGCTTTATATAGCAGTCACGAGGCTTTGCATTTGCCGTATGAAGCGGCGTTGACGCATGCGAATGACGCCGGGCAGTATTATAATCTGGGCACGCATTTCCCCTGGATCGGCATGCGTACTTTAACCTTGGATGGGGCGCATATCGAGTATTTGCGCGGGATTCATAATCCGATCGGGATTAAAGTGGGGCCGGGGGTGGATCTCGATGAGCTGCTGCGGATTATCGAAGTGCTGAATCCGCAGCGGGAATCCGGTAAGATCATGCTGATTCATCGTTCGGGCGCGCATCAAGTAGAGGCGCGTTTGCCTATCCTTTTAAAACGCATTCAAGCGGAAGGGCTGCCCGTTTTATGGACCTGTGATCCGATGCATGGCAACACTAAGGCTACCGCCACAGGGATTAAAACACGCTATTTTGAAGACATTGTGGCCGAGTTAAAATCTGCTTTTACCATTCATCGTGATTTGAATATTCCTTTGGGGGGAATTCATTTTGAGATGACGGGTGAAAATGTCACAGAATGCATCGGTGGTGCCTGCGGTCTTGCGGAGGCAGATTTGCCGCGTGCTTATAAAAGCCTGGTCGATCCCCGTTTAAATTATCAGCAAGCGATGGAGATTGCGCTGAAAATCGTTAACTTCTTCTAGGTTTTAAATTGGCATGACGCATCCAGGCTTGCACGACGGCTTTCACCAGTGTTGCCAGGGGAATGGCAAAGAATAAGCCCCAGAAGCCCCAAATGCCGCCAAAAAATAACACCGCTGTGATGATGATAACTGGATTCAGATTGACTGCGCCGGCATATAAAATGGGCACAAGCAAATTGCCATCGAGGACTTGAATCGAGCCATAAATCAGCATCACATAGACAAAATCAGGCGTGGTACCAAACTGGATCAGCGCAATGAGCACCACGGGAATTGTCACGACAATGGCGCCGACATATGGAATGATTGCAGACAGCCCGACCAGCAGTGCCAACAGAAAGGCATAATTGAGGTGCATGACCGCAAAACCAATCCAGGTGAGGGCTGTCACCAGCAAGACTTCAAAAACCTTGCCGCGCACATAGCGCCCGGTCATCACCCGCATTTCGTGTGCCACTTCCAGGATCAAGCCGCGTTGATCCGGCATATAAGCATCAAAGCTTTTCAGCAGGCGTCGTTTATCCTTTAAGAAAAAGAAAGTGACGAGCGGGATTAAAAATACATAGATCAGCGCAGTGACAATGCGTGACATCGATGAAAATGAGCTAGACAACACGGTACCGCCCACATTGCTGACGGCAGAAAGATTGACATCAGTGCTGGTGATCCAGCTTTGGGCGGTGCTGCTTGATATTAGCCCTGGATATTGCGTGGGCAAGTTGGCGATAAACGCATGAAAGCTGGTAATAAATTGCGGTAATTGCGTCACCAGTTGTACAAATTGCTTATATAAAGTCGGCAGAAGGGCTACCAGAGCATACACAAATAAACCAATAAAAAGGCTATACACCAAGGTAATGGCAATGGAGCGCGGGCAGCGCAATCTAGTTTGGAGCGTGAGAATAATGCCATCAAGCAGATACGCCAGTACTAATCCGGCCAATAAAGGAGCCAGGATCTCGCCAAACAGCCAGATGAATAAAAAAGCACAGAGTAGGGCAATCAATAAAATAGCAGCCTCGGGATCTCCAAAATACTTGAAAAACCAATTTTTAAGAACGTCAAACATGTTTTTTTCTGAATATTCAAAGTGGAGTCATTGTAGCCGATGCGTCTTAAATTTGTCAATTGACTTTCGGGTCAACTTAAAAAAACATGACAAAAAAATATATTTTAATTTGACATCGATATATTTTGTTGATACAATAGAGTCGAATAATAAAAATAATGCTTAATAAGCAGGAGTGTATCATGAAGCACCTAAGGATCTGGAAAAATTTTTTACTGGGAATCGTCGCGCTGGCTTTTGCAAGCTCTGCGATGGCAGGATGTCTGACGGGAAGCCTCAGCGGCACGCCCGGGGCCTGGTATACGCCCTTGGTTTTGACGATCAATAATGGGGCCGGGTGCCCGAGTGTGAACCTGGCTGGAACGCAAATTAATTTTAGCAATCCAAATGCCTCTGGCGCAATTGGTTCCGTCTGGGGAGATTATACGGCGAATAATTTAACCACGACGGGATTCAGCTTGGTCAATTCAGGAAATAAACCTAGTCTGGCTGCAGGGCAATCTGCAACGCTCCAATTTGGGGTCAATACCAATGGTACCGCTTTTAATGTGGCTGCGGCAAATAGTTCGCTGACTTTGAATGGAAGCAGTGGGGCGGGAGGAACGACGATTCCACCCAGTCAAGTCATTGATACGCCTGCTCCTTCCGGATGTTTGGTGGGCACTTTGAATCTCACCACGCCTGCCAGTGTCTGGTATACGGGTGGTAGTATCAATATTGTGAATCGCTGCGGTCAGGATCAAAATATGAATGGTGCGGTGCTGATGTTTACGGGGAATACGAGCATTACCTCGATGGCCGGGCCTTATCATCCCTTTGCAGCTACAAGTGTGGGCGTGAATCAGGGCGTGGTGAATTTTACCTTGAATGCAAAAACGACGTCGACTGCTGATATCACGTTGAAAAATGGTGCCACCTTGACCTTAAGTTCATTGGGCTTTAATTTGAATGGTGCTGCGCCTGCCTTGCCGGGCGGTGCTACCAGCCTGGCAGTGAAAGTGACGCCTACCAGTGCAGCCGCACCCACTCCGAATGATGGCGTGATACAAATTGCCGTGAATCCAGCGGGTGTAAAGGGTTTAACCACAGGCACGGTGAGCACGATTACAATCAACAGCACCGCGCTGACGCAGCCTATTGTGATTAATCAAAGTAACTGGACGAGTCCCAGTACCTATAATTATACTGGTTTGGGTTATGGTAATTATACGGTGACTGTGAGTAATCCAAGTGGCTATATGGGTACGCCTAATCCAGCCTCTATCACCCTAAATAATGCCACTGCCAAAGTGGTGAATGTGACGTATCAGGTTTTGGCGCCCGCACAAGCAGGGAATGTCAGTGTGACGCTGGCTGCTAAACCCTCTTTGAAAAATGTGATAGCAACGGGGATGGTGGTGAGTCTCACTAATGTGCATAATGCGGCCGGCAATGCGTCACAAACGGTGGCTTTTAATCAGACGGCGACCTTTAAAAATCTACCTGCAACAGCGCAAGATATCTATGATGTGAGTGTGAGTCCTGCGACTTTATCCGATGGGTTTTCGACGGTGAGCCCGACCTATTCGAGCAATCACTTTACTTTGGCGGCCAACAGTACGCAAAATGTGAATATCGGTTTTGCCAGTGTGCCCCTGAGTACAGCCCTTGTGAATGTGGTGGTGAGTGGTTTGCCTCAAGCGCAAACGCTTAGTCTGAGGCTCACGAATTTGCAACAAAATGCGGTAGGGCCTGTGTCTTTCAGCAATGGTAGCACTTCCCTCGCCTTGCCGGTCAATAATACCTATACGCCGGATGTCGTGGTGCCTACAGCGAATCCTGCGCTGATGGCGAGTATTTCCCCTTCTGTTGTGTCCACGATGCAAGGTGCGCTGACCCCCACTTTAAATATCACCGTGGCGCCTGCGCCTGCCGGACAATTAACGGCGTATTGGGCAGGATGGCAGGGTTATCAATATGATCTGACCAATACTTATGGCAACATTCCCTTCACTGCGATTTACTTAGCCTTTGCGAATTATGCGAATGGGGTGATCGATAGTTCAGTGAGTGGTTCGTTTGCTAAAATTCCGGCTGCAAATACTCAGATTTTGCCAACTTATCAAAACTGGACGACCTATGCCTATACGCATCCCAATGTGAAAATGGTGATGTCTCTGGGGGGTGCAACTTTCTCCAGTATGTGGTCGAGCTTGAATAGTAATGCCGCTGCACAAAGCATGGCGACGGCGATTGTGAATGTGCTGAATACGCAATATCCTGTCTATGCGCCGTTCTCAAGTACGAATATTCAATCTGCGTTTGCGATCAATGGAGCGGCTGGATCGGCGGGGGCGCAATATGGTAATAGTCATTTACTCGGCTATGTGCGCATCAGTGGTGTGGACTTCGACGTAGAAGTAGCGGATGCGGCAACGCTGGCTGCCATAACGCCTTATCTAGTGAAAGTAGTTGCTGCCGTCCATCAGGCTGTGCCTTCTGCCTACATCGGCTTTGCGACTTACTCTGTTGCGGCTGATCCAATCGGTGCTTGCACTGTAAGTGGTTCTGCACATTGTGGTGAAGCTTTACCACTGATTGCAGCGATGAAAAATGCAGGCCTCGGCAATGTGGTGATCTACAATGTCATGGCTTATGATGCCGGTCAAAACTTTGTGACGGGGGCCAATCCACTCTACCCAACCGCTATGCAAAACTATGTGAATGCAGTGGGGAATCCTGCACAGGTGATTCTGGGCTTGGACCTGCAGTCGCAATGGCCCGGTTTTACGCTGAACTGTGCGCAATTAAAAGCGGAGGCGCAATGGGCCTATACCCATCCTGCGATTACCGGCGGTACCTTCCTCTGGGAAATTGGCGATGATAGCCATCTCTGTAAAGCGCTTCCAGCCCTGCAAGGCATGCAAGCAGCCATGAGCGGTTCTTAAAGTGGAGCCGTCTCCTGGCGTAACCAGCTAAGCACTTCGCCTTCAAGGGAAGTGTAGAGTGTGCTCCAGACCTTGTGATGATAGCGATTGATCTGAGTGATTTCATCAAAACTCAGGAGTTCAATCGCTATCAGTTTACGTGCATAGGGAACAAGGGTGAGATCTTCAAATTCATAGAAGGGGCCGAATTCAGATTCTACGTCTGAAGTTTTGATGTAGAGGAGATTCTCAATGCGGATGCCAAAACGGTCAGCTAAATAAAGTCCAGGTTCATTGCTCACAATCATACCAGGAAGCAGCGGCGTGGTCGTGGCCGCGGTGGAAATCCGTTGCGGACCTTCGTGGACACATAAATAAGCGCCCACACCATGACCCGTAACATGTCCGTAATTAAAGCCTTTCTGCCATAAGAATTGACGCGCCAGCGCATCTAGATGTTCGCCGCGCGCACCATGATTAAAGCGTGCATTTCTTAAGGCGAGATGGCCTTTCAAAACTAAAGTGTAGCATTCTTTTTCAAATGCACTGGGGTTGCCTAAATGCACCGTGCGGGTGATATCCGTGGTGCCGGCGAGATATTGGCCGCCTGAATCCACCAGCAAGAGGCTCTCATTGCCAATGGTTTTATCCTGTCCGCGATGGGCGTGATAATGCATGATCGCGCCGTTATCCGCATAACCGGGAATGGTTTCAAAACTGGGGGTGAGGAAGGCTGGGTTTTTTTGACGAAAAGCCAGCAGTTGATCCGCAATGCCACATTCAGTTTGACCCACACCTACCTGATCGAGCCAGTGTAAAAAGGGAATGACAGCGAGGGCATCGAGGCGATGTGCTTTAATCGCGCCTTGAATTTCCGTCTCATTTTTGCAGGCTTTCCATAAATCAATGGGGCTGGGTTCAAAGTGTAGTGCTTCAAACTGCGTTCCTTCTAAAATGGCAGGATTGTTTTTTTGTGGATCAATGCAGAGGCGTTTGAAACGGCGTTGCGCATAAGTCGGATAAAAATCAGCATATTCATCAATTTCTACGCCGAGCTGATAGAGGTATTGTGTCAAAGCAGGGTCGAGCGAGTCTGCATTTAAAAAGAGCGTACAGGAGTCGGGGCTGATCAAGGCATAGCTGAGAAAGAGCGGGTTGTAGGCAATATCCTGGCCGCGTAAATTAAAGAGCCAGGCAATGCTGGGCAAATCATTCAGAACCATGCCGTCACAGTGTAGATGGGCAAGATGTTGCTGCAAGCGCTGCAGCTTTTGACTGGCTTTTTCGCCCGTGTATTCCAGATCAAGTACGCGGATCGCTTGGGCTTTTAAAGGGACGGGGGGGTTCACGGCATCAATCAAATTTTCTTTGACGAAAACCAGGCTGCTGTGTTTTTCCTGTAAACAAGTCTCCAAATTTTTAGCGCTGCTAATGCTGAGTAATTGCGGGTCGACGCCCACACGCACCGGTTTGTCTAAGCCTGCAAAAAAGCTGTTCATCGAAGACGCGCCACCCTGTGCAGAAATAAAAAATTCAAAGTGAGCAGGGTCTAATTGATTTTTGGCTTGGAGTTCGTAGCGGCCATCTGTCCAGAGATAGGCTTTTTCCAGGCCGATCACCACATCGCCGTTGCTGCCATCAAAGCCAGAAATCCAAGTGCGTCGCTGCCACATTTCAGGAAGATACTCGTTTTGATGGGGATCCGTGCCAGGCACAATGTAATAATCAAGTTGATGCTGGCGGAGGAGATGACGAAGGGCTTCTAATTTTTTGCTTAGCATTTTTTTCTACGTTCGGTGACCATTGAGTAATTCTTTCATCTTTGCCTGTACCATGTCAATGGCGATCCTATTTTTTCCACCATGCGGGATGATCAGGTCGGCATGGCGCTTCGAGGGCTCGACATATTTCACAAACATGGGACGGACCGTGCTTTGATATTGGTTGATGACAGATTCCATGCTGCGTCCGCGATCCACCACATCTCGGCGCAAGCGACGTATGAAGGCAATATCTAGGGGCGTATCGACATAAATGCGGATGTCCATCATTTTCCGTACCGCAGGATCGACAAACAATAAAATGCCTTCCAGTACCACAATCGACTTATGACTATCGATATGGGTGGTTTTATCGGTGCGGGAATGGGTGACAAAATCATAGACGGGAATGTCAATGCTTTGATGCTCTTTTAAATCATGGAGATGCTGAGCCAGCAGGCTATGATCAAAGGCATCTGGGTGATCGAAGTTCACCTTGGCGCGTTGTTCTAAACTTAAATGAGAGAGGTCTTTGTAGTAGGAGTCTTCGGAGATCACGACGACGCGATCTGAGCCGAGCTCATTCACAATGGTTTTAGCCAGCAAACTTTTGCCGGATCCCGAAGCTCCTGCGATACCGATAATGATCAGTTTTGAAGAAGCTTCGTGATGCGTCATGATTAATCCGCCTTTTTCTTACGTGCCATTGCACTAAAGTTACCGAAGCGTTCAGCAAAGCCTTCGACGCGGCCTTGCGTATCGATAATCTTCTGCTCGCCAGTATAAAAAGGATGGCATTTGTTGCAGACTTCAATGCTGAGGGCATGGCCCAAAGTGGATTGAGTCTCGAAGCTATTTCCACAGCTGCAAGTGACCTTAATCGGTGCGTAATTCGGATGTATTTCTGTTTTCATGGTGGGTCCTTAATGATTAACCTTGATCGCCACTCTGGATCGACTAACCGCAGAGCACGAAAAATTGTTGCCATTTTATAGGGAACCTAGCGCAATTGCAAGCCTTTTTCACGGTTTTTTTTGAATGCACGCTTTTGACAGTCTGATGTCTGGACCTGTACTATGGCGGGGATCAAAATAGATGGAATCAAAACATGAGTCAAAATGCGATCCTCCAGATTTTAGGGTTTGCCATTGTATTGCTGTTGTTGGCAAGACCTTTGGGTCTTTATATGGCCCGGGTTTATGAGTTTAAAAGCGTCGGGCTGACCTGGGTTTTTGGCCCGCTGGAACGTTTATTTTATCGCTTCTCGGGGGTCAGTCCGCTGCAGGAAATGAATTGGAAACAATATTTGCGGGCGGTGATCGCCTTTAATCTGGTCGGTTTTGTGGGCCTATTATTGCTGCTGATGCTGCAGGCGCATTTGCCCTGGAATCCGCAACATCAGGCGAATATGAGTCTTGCGCTCGCCGTCAACACAGCGATGAGTTTTGTGAGCAATACCAATTGGCAGGCTTATGCGGGTGAAAGCAGTATCAGTTATCTGACCGATATGCTGGGCTTAACTTTGCAAAATTTTGTTTCTGCTGCCACTGGCATGGCGGTGTTAATGGCGCTGATTCGCGGCTTAAGTCGCCGTGAAACAATGAATCTCGGCAATTTCTGGGTCGATTTGGTCCGCGGGACTTTATATATTCTACTGCCCTTGTCGGTGATCTGGGCGCTGATTTTGATGTCGCAGGGGGTGATTCAAAATTTGCATGCTTATATCACGACCGCCAATCAAATCTTGCCGATGGGGCCGGCGGCGTCTCAGATTGCGATTAAGGAATTGGGCACTAATGGCGGTGGATTTTTTAATGCAAATTCTGCGCATCCTTTCGAAAACCCGAGCGCGATCAGTAATTTTTTTGAAATGGTGGCACTGGTTTTAATCCCAGCGGCCTTGTGTTTTACCTTCGGCAAAATGGTGCGGGACATTCGCCAGGGCTGGGTCCTATTTTTTGCGATGGGCATTATTTTTATGGGGGCGCTGTTTTTAACCGTCAATTTAGAGCAGCAGGCTCCTCCTGATCTGCATCAACTGAATGTGAATACCCTGGTCGTGGATGGCGTGAATCTGGGCGGAAATATGGAAGGGAAAGAGGCGCGCTTTGGCATTACGGATTCTGCCATGTATGCAGTGGCCACGACAGCGGCGTCGAATGGTTCAGTGAATAGTGTGATGGACTCGTATTCTCCTTTGGGCGGCATGATCCCGCTGTTTTTGATGCAATTGGGCGAGGTCGTCTTTGGCGGCGTGGGCTCGGGCTTGTATGGCATGCTGATTTTTGTGATTATTGCAGTGTTTATTTCGGGGTTGATGGTTGGGCGCACGCCGGAATATCTGGGCAAAAAAATCGAGCCTTTTGAGATGAAGATGGCCGCCTTGGTGATTTTAATTTTGCCGGCGTTGATTTTAATCGGGACGGCCTGGGCTGTGCTGAGCCAAAGTGCATTAGCTAGTCTCGGCAATCCAGGGGCGCATGGGTTTACGGAAATTCTGTATGCGATGAGTTCGATGGCAAATAATAATGGCAGTGCGTTTGCCGGTTTGAATGTGAACACACCTTTTTATAATTGGCTGGGGACGTTTATTATTGCTCTGGGGCGCTATGGCGTGATTGTGCCGGTGCTGGCGATTGCGGGGTCCTTGGCGAAGAAGAAAACGATTCCGGTAGGGCTAGGGACGCTGCCCACGCATTCTGGTTTTTTTGTGGGCTTGTTGGTCGTGGTGGTGCTGATTCTGGCGGGATTGACGTTTATTCCTGCACTGGCATTGGGGCCGATTGTAGAACAATTGCAAATGGTTGGGGTATAAATCATGAATCAAAGCACGAAGAAAATGTCTTTTTTTGATCGGCAAATTTTGAAGTCTTCTTTTTGGGCGGCCTTTGGTAAGCTCAGTCCGCGTCAACAGATCAAAAATCCAGTCATGTTTACGGTGTATGTGGGCTGTTGTTTTACGACGCTACTCTTCTTTTTTAGTCTGTTCCATGTGACCCAAAGTCATGTCGGCTTTGTGTTTTCGGTGACGCTGTGGTTATGGTTTACGGTATTGTTTGCTAATTTTGCCGAAGCCATGGCAGAAGGGCGTGGCAAAGCACAGGCGGATACCCTGCGCAAAGCACGGCGCGATACGCTGGCGAAGTGTCTGGCGGAACCCGCGCGGACAGCCGATTTTAAAATGGTGGCATCGTGTCATTTGCGGGCGGGAGATTATGTTTTAGTAGAGGCGGGAGATTTTATTCCCAGTGATGGCGAAGTGGTGCAGGGCATTGCCTCGGTCAATGAAAGCGCGATTACCGGGGAGAGTGCGCCGGTTATTCGTGAAGGGGGCGGCGATCGGGATGCCGTCACCGGGGGCACGCAAATTCTATCCGACTGGTTGATTATTCGCGTGACCTCTAATCCGGGTGAGAGTTTTTTAGATCATATGATTAGTCTGGTTGAGGGCGCCAAGCGTCAAAAAACCCCGAATGAAATTGCACTCAATATCTTGCTGGTCACCTTGACGATTATTTTTTTGTTAGTCTGTGTGACACTGCTGCCCTTTTCGATGTACAGTGTGGCCGCAGCAGGCAGCGGTAAAGTGATTGGTATGGTGGTGCTCACCGCTTTGTTTGTGTGTCTCGCGCCGACAACGATTGGGGGCTTACTCTCCGCGATTGGGATTGCGGGGATGGACCGCATGATTCGCGCCAATGTGATCGCGACTTCCGGCCGGGCTGTCGAAGCGGCTGGAGATGTGGATGTACTGCTGCTTGATAAAACCGGTACGATTACATTGGGCAATCGTCAGGCGACCGAGTTTATTCCTGCCCCGGGTGTGAGCATTGAGCAATTGGCCGATGCCGCGCAGTTGTCTTCGCTTGCTGATGAAACGCCGGAAGGCCGCAGTATTGTGATTTTAGCCAAAGAGCGTTATGGTCTGCGGGGTCGGGATATGCATGAACTGCACGCGAGCTTTGTGGCCTTTACCGCGCAAACACGCATGAGCGGCATCAATATGCCCGGGCGGGAGATTCGCAAGGGTGCGGCAGAAACCGTCAAAGAATATGTCGAGCATCTAGGCGGTGCGTTTCCGCCAGAGGTTCGCCAATTAGTGGAAGGCGTCGCGGAGCAAGGTGGTACGCCGTTGGTCGTGGTAGAGGGTAAAAATGTCTTAGGCGTAGTGCGTCTCAAAGATATCGTCAAAGGAGGCATCAAGGAACGTTTTGCAGCCTTGAGAAATATGGGCATCAAAACCATCATGATCACCGGCGATAATCCGCTGACGGCAGCAGCCATTGCCGCTGAAGCTGGGGTGGATGATTTTTTAGCAAATGCGACGCCTGAGGATAAGCTGAAGTATATTCGCGCGCTTCAAGCAGAGGGGCGCTTGGTGGCAATGACTGGAGACGGCACCAATGATGCCCCTGCTTTGGCGCAAGCAGATGTGGCGCTGGCGATGAATACCGGCACACAGGCCGCAAAAGAAGCGGGCAATATGGTGGATCTAGACTCCAATCCCACCAAGCTCATTGAAATTGTTGAAATTGGCAAACAATTGCTGATGACCCGCGGTGCCTTGACTACTTTCAGTATCTCGAATGATCTCGCTAAATATTTTGCGATTATTCCAGCGGCTTTTGCCGGGACCTATCCCGTTTTGAATAAGCTGAATATCATGCATCTGACCTCGCCCAGCAGTGCGATCATGTCGGCGGTGATCTTTAATGCCTTGATCATCGTTTTCTTGATTCCCTTGGCTTTGAGAGGAGTCAAGTATCGCCATGTATCAGCGGTGCAACTGCTTAAAAGCAATGCCCTCGTATATGGGCTGACAGGTTTGCTTGTGCCCTTTGTTGGGATTAAACTGATCGATATGATTTTAACGGTTTTAGGATTAGCATAATATGCCGCATCTTATTTTGGATCTCAGCCCTGAATTGGCGCAGGAAAATTGGCAGGATTTTTTTAAACAGGCCCATGCTATTCTCAGCCCTTATGCAGACATTGCTAAGTGTAAAAGTCGAATCAATGTGGTGTCTGCCGTGTATATCGGCGAAAATACAGCAGCAGAAGCGCTGATCTTTCTAAAGGTCTGTCTGCGGCCACGTCCTCCCGAGGTATTGCAAGCGATTGGCGATCAGTTGTTTGCGTGCTTGGAAGCCTTTATTCAGCCAATTTTAGAAAGGCTGCAGCTGCAAGCCGATCCCACTGTGGATATTCGTATTCTTGAGCATTATTGGCAGTAACAGATAGGGCGATCGCGTGCCATGCATTTCCCCTCCACCCTACCCTCCTCCGCCAGGGAGGAGGGAAAATACATTGCAGTAACAGAGTACACCAATCGACAAAAGCGGGAAAAGTTTCTAAAATAGCGTCTTTATGTGAGGAAGCGTTAAGAGACATGTCTTTTTACTTGAATGAGTTAAAAAAAGGCCCCCCTGATCTGGAAGAGTGGTTTAAAAAGCTGGGGCGCACTTTTGCACATCAGAAAAAAAATCCGCTGCAGGGCAGTACAGATCAGAAAGAATCCTCGCCCTGGTGGTGGGTGGTGATGGCGGTGATTCTGCTGGCGGTGGTCTTGGTTTTTTCCAGCGTGGTGACGGTGAAGCCGAATGAGAAGATGGTGTTGACCCGCTTTGGTGCTTTTGCTGCGGTGGAAGGGCCGGGGCTGCATTGGACGCTGCCCTTGATTGATCAGCGCACGTTGGTCGATGTGACGACTGTGCAGAATATCTCGGATCAGGCGGTGCTGCTGACTCAGGATGGCAGTACGGTAAAAGTTTCGGTGATGTTGAATGAGGTGATTGTCGATCCGCATGCCTATTTATTTTTTGGCGCTGTGCCCATTTTGCTGCAGAAGCAATTGGCGGCCGCGACGCTGCAAGTGATGGCCAAACAAAATGCCCTGGCTTTATTGAGTGCGAATTCCTGGCCGGATTTATCTGCCCAGATTCAAGCAGCCCTTCCCGATTTGCGGCCCTATGGCGTGGAAGTGCGTGGGGTAGTGGTTTCGAATGTGAGTGTGCCGGATGCGTTGAGCCCGCAATTTAATAAGCTGATTTTAAATGCAGAAACGCAAGTGCAACAAATGACAGAGCGTGCCAATCAGTTTGCCGCATCTATTCAACCTTTGGCAGCGCAGGAAGCTGCGCAGACTTTACAGGGGGCGAATGTGCAGCAGTTTGCTATTTTGGTGAATGCGCAAAAAGAGGCCGCTGCCATTCAGTCTCTACAGCCCGCTTATGCAGTCAATCCCAATGTGACCATAGCGTATTTGCCGACTTTGCTGGCGCAAAATAATTTAGTGTCTGCCTTGCTGAAAGGGAATCAGGTGATGCAATCCAATCAAAATACAGCTTATTTGCGTTGGCAGGCCGCCAACCAGGCGCAAGCACAGGAGGCCGCAGATGCAGAAAATAATTAATGCAGTGCTGGCCGTACTATTGCTGGCAGCGATCGGCGTGTATTTGTGTTGTTTTGAAGTGGCACAAGGCTGGGTAGCCGTGGGTAGCGGCAATCATCTGTATGCCCCTGGACTGCAGATGAAGTGGCCCTGGCAAAAAATAAAGTTCCTGGAGGTCCAGCATCAGGTGTTTGCGCTGCAGACCACGGGAGAAGAGTGGGCTGTGGTCGCTCAGGTCAGTCAACCGCTGGTTTATGTCCAAAATAATCAAGGCCAGTCTGTCGCTGACCTCATCCATCAGGCCTGGGCAGGCGGTGCAGCCAACTTACAGCAGGCGCCACTTTTGCTCAAAAATGGAATTACAGTGGAGACGGTGTTGCAAACCGGTGTGCATATCGCGGATGCAGATCAAGTGGCCATCAACCAAAAAATGCAAGGCCTGTTTGCCCAAATTAGTCAGCATATTTTAAGTCAGGGCGAGGCCCAAGCGCAGACGATTCGCACCACCGCTGAGGCTAATTTTTTAGCTACTCAGCAGCAGGCGCTGGATTTAGCGGCTCAAGTGACGGGTGTGAGTCAGGCCGCTGCGGTGAAAATGCTGTCCCCGCTTTATGAAAAAAATCCCGCTTTGTTTAAAGCCTATATGCAAGCCAGAGCGCAAATTTTAAAAAATATCACTTCTTAAGGAGAGACGATGCAAAAGAATCAGGGAAAAGCGCTGGTCGTTTTAGGTGCGCAATGGGGCGATGAAGGCAAGGGCAAGGTTATTGATTATCTCACCGAAAAAGTCGATGCCGTCGTGCGTTTTCAAGGCGGGCATAATGCCGGACACACTTTGATTGTGAATGGCGAAGTGACCAAATTGCAACTCATTCCTTCTGGCGTGTTGCATGAAGGTGTGCGTAATTTTATCGGCAATGGCGTGGTTTTGTCGCCCGAGGCTCTTTGCGCAGAAATGGCGAAGCTAGAAGCGCGTGGCGTGCCGGTGTCCGAGCGTTTACAAATCAGCTACAACTGCCCCTTAATTCTACCGTTCCATGTATATCTTGATGAGGTACGTGAATTGGCAAAAGGCGTCAATGCGATTGGCACCACCAAGCGCGGGATCGGTCCTGCTTATGAAGATAAAGTCGCGCGCCGGGCGATTCGCGTCCAGGATTTGCTCTATCCGCAACAGTTTGCTGTGAAGTTGAAAGAATTGCTCGCCTATCATAATTTTGTATTGGAGCATTTTTTCAAAGTCAAGCCTTTAGACTATCAGCAAATCTATGATGAGACTTTAGCACAGGCAGAGCATTTCAAAGCATTAGTCACGGATGTAGGCCAGGAATTAAGTCTATTGAAAAAACGTGGCGCCAAGATTATTTTTGAAGGCGCGCAGGGGACGTTCTTAGATATCGATCATGGCACCTATCCCTATGTGACCTCGTCCAATACTTCGGCCGGAAATGCAGCGATTGGTAGTGGCGTCGGGCCGTGCTTTCTGGATGGTGTCATTGGGGTCGTCAAAGCCTATACCACGCGCGTGGGCGGCGGGCCGATGCCGACTGAACTCACAGATTCCATCGGCGATCATTTATCTCGTATTGGCAAAGAAGTCGGGACTGTGACGGGGCGTCAACGTCGCTGCGGCTGGTTGGATTTGGTGGCCTTGAAGCGTTCCGTACAGATCAACAGCTTGACTGGTTTGGCGATTACTAAATTGGATGTGCTGGATCAATTGGCAGAGATTCAGGTCTGCATTGCCTATCAAGAGGGCGCGATCAAGCATGAAGTTCCGCCGCAAGATACCAATGTCTATGGTCTGTGCAAGCCGGTGTATCAGCAGTTTAAAGGCTGGCAAAGTTCTACTGAAGGCATGACGCGTTATCAGGATCTTCCGCAAGCAGCCCAGGCTTATTTGCAGTTTATTGAAGATTATTTGGAAGTGCCGATTGTATTGATCTCCACCGGAGCAGAGCGCGATCACACCATGGTGCTCAAGGATTTGTGGACTCATGACTGAGGTTGTTTCGCGGCAGGTTCAAAATAACCTCAAACCGCATCCTCTGATTAAAAATATGCTGGCAGTCGCTTCTGGAAAAGGTGGCGTCGGCAAATCCACCGTGACGGCCAATCTTGCCGGCGCTTTGCATCAGCAGGGTTATCGTGTCGGGATTTTGGATGCAGATATTTATGGCCCAAGTCAGCCCCAAATTATGGGGGCCTATGAAAAACCTGAAACTGCAGACGGCAAGTTCAAGCCCGTGATGCGGCATGGCATCGCCACCATGTCAATCGGTTATCTAGTAGATTTAGCGACGCCCATGATCTGGCGTGGCCCCATGGTCAGTCAGGCACTCCAACAATTATTGAATGACACGGCCTGGGAGCCCCTCGATTATTTATTAATTGATCTGCCGCCGGGAACAGGCGATATCCAGCTTACGCTCTGTCAAAAGATTCCTCTCGCCGGAGCCGTCATCGTCACCACGCCGCAAGATCTCTCGCTGATTGATGCCCGTCGCGCCATTGCGATGTTTCAAAAAGTGAAAGTCAATGTGCTCGGCGTGATCGAAAATATGAGCATTTACCATTGTCCCGCTTGCGGCCACGAAGAAGCCATTTTCGGAGAGGGCGCCGCTGAATTCATTGCCGAGCATGATCAGGTGCCAATCTTAGGCGCCTTGCCTTTGAGTCGTCAAATTCGCGAAGACAGCGATCAAGGCTGCCCCAGTGTGCTCCGTCCTGAACGCGATACGATTCGCGAAGCCTATCAGCACATCTCCCAAAAAATGCTGGAGAGCCTGAGTCAATGTAAAAAAGAGTATGCTGGGCTTTTTCCTAAGATTGTGGTGGAGTAGGATAAACCTAGAAAAAGCAGTTGGCACTCCATGGTGTCATCCTCGCGAACGCGGGGATCCAGTCTAATCATGCTACGGCATGTTTTCCTGGGCGGTGAGATTCATAAAACACCTTTCATCAAAAAGGTGACTGCATTTTATTAATCCAATTG
>CAMARA010000010.1 GCA_945860585.1 Francisella tularensis subsp. holarctica
AGCAGCAGCTCCAGCACCAGCTCCAGCAGCAGCTCCAGCAGCAGCACCAGCCCCAGCACCAGCCCCAGCCCCAGCCCCAGCACCAGCTCCAGTCACGGCTCCAGCCCCAGCCCTTTCAATAGGTTGCGTTATGCCAACATGTTGGACAGCAGTGCGATAGGTGGCGTCTCCTGTGTGTGTGGCAATGGCAAGGTCATTTGGCATGGCCAAATTAAATATAACATGCTTTTCAGGAGCGAGAGGTAAGCGCAACATTGGCTGATAGTGTGCAGCTGTAGAGCATCCTGAAAAAAACAAAGCAACAGTCCATCTGGATGCAGCGCCAGAATCTTGGCGTTCGATCAATCGCGCCTGTCCTTTTACATCTGGCTTAATATGAACTGCGCCAACTTCAGGAAAAAGTTCCAACAAGGCAAGGCAGGTTGTCTCATCAACATAGACTCCAAATCTGGAGTCTGTTTGTCGCTCCATTTTCAAGGCAAAGCTTGTGGCTTTTGTTTGATCTGCCTGCAGAAGTGAACAAGTTCCTTCTGGAAGAGTGCGTAAGCCCGAACAATAATGGCGTAAGACCATGGCCATTGCCATTTGAAATAACACGCCATGTTGTACTAAAAGACGAATACCTTGGTCTTTGTGCGCGTCAAAAGCTTCATCTGTTGAAAAGGTATCTGCCATAAAAATTTTATTTTGAAGTCCTATCAGTTTGGATTTAATTTGATCTGTTAGTGCGCCTTCTACGATTTTAGACCCCTTTTTAGTGGGTTTGAAGTCGGAAAGTGCAGTGATAATGGTGCTAATCGCTAGAAGTTTACTTGGCTCTGGACTGGTCGAGCTAGACAAAACAGAGATCGCTTCTATAGCCTTGGATTTTTTAAGGGAAAATATGTCTGAAAAGGCTGTTATAAGTTTGTCATTTCTAGTAAAATCATAGCCTTGTTGTAGAAGGCTTAATGCAAATGCAGCGAACAAACAATTCCCATCTGCAAGAGTATCAAGCAGCAACCAGTCTTTAAGCGGATAGACGTAGTCAAGCCCCCCTTCTTCTTCTAGTCCTTTTTGATAAATTTTTAGCCGCTCTTCTGCTCTCCCTCTCTTGATTGCATCGTCAGGTAAAAGTAATGCATCTGAGCCAGGAGTAGAGGTTTGCATGAAAGTTGCGCTTGAATTAATGAGTTTATGTTATGTAGTCTAAGATTCATTTTTTAATTTGTCAATATAGTAATTGTAAATATTTATTTTATATGGTTCGTGTGTGGGTGAGAGTATGTGTCGAGCTTGAAATTTTATTTAAAATATGGTAGTATTGGATTATAAATTTAATTTATTTTGGTGGTGTGTAGTGGATGCGAGCAGTGAGCTGAGTCTTGGGGTTTGGATAGGGGTTGGACTTGGGATAGGGGTTGCTGTGTCTTGCATTGTGGGAGTGATCTATTGCTGTTGGGATGAAATAATGTTTGCTCGTCTTCAAAACCCTAATGTTCTAGCTCCATGGCAGGTAGCGCAGAATCGAGAAAGAGCTCGAGCTGCTCGAGCTGCTCGGGTTTTTCCATTAGAAGACAACCTCGATAGGCTTGCAGCAATTAACGCTGTAGGTGAAAGTGAAAGTGTAAGTGGTGTTGAGGGAGGCGGTCCTCCTGTTTAGCTGCTACTGACTGTGCTGTGCAGCGCCATCAATAAATTCACAGCAGTGTAAAGCTGAAAATCTTTGTAAAATAGATTCTTCGATTGCGTGAGGTCATCATTGTTGGATGTGCCATTGGCGATTTGTTGCAGGCTTTGGACGCCGCCATCAGTGGTGTCAGTGCTGGCGGCAATCGGTTTGTCGTCTGGATTACCGTCTCCATTGGCAAGATGATCGCTTAAATCGGCTTCGCGGATGGTGTTGCTGTCTAGTGATTTCACGGTATCTGGGATGGCGTAGCTATGTACGATAACATCGGGGTTGATGCCTTTGGCTTGGATCGATACGCCGTCTGGGGTGTAATATAGAGCGGTGGTGAGTTTGATCGCGGTTTTGTCGCCGGGGAGGGGGAATACGGTTTGGACCGAGCCTTTGCCGAAAGAGGTGATGCCGACAATGATCGCGCGATGATAATCCTGGAGTGCGCCGGAGACAATTTCGGCAGCCGAGGCGGTGCCGGAATTAATCAAGACAATCATGGGTAAGCCGTGGAGCATATCCTGGCCTGTGACATAGCCGGTGTATTGGGATTGCGGAAAGCGTCCTTTGGTATAGACGACCGGTTTATTCGGGCCGATCTGGGCCGCATTCAAAAATAAATTGGAGACATCGACTGAGGCTTGCACCACGCCGCCTGGATTATTACGCAAGTCTAAGACTACGCCATAGATGCCGTTGTTTTGCTTTTGCAAATCTAAAATGGCCTGTTTGACATGGGTGCCGGTATCGGCTTCAAACATGGCGACGCGAATGTAGGCATAGTGTTGATCGATCATCATGGTTTTGACGTCTTTCAATTTGATATTATCGCGGGTGATGGTGAAGTCTAAGGGCTGATCGACATCTTTGCGAATGACGGTCAAGGTGACTTTTTCGCCTTTTTGACCGCGCATCATGCTCATGGCTTTGGTGAGGGACATGCCTTCTACCGCAATGCCATTGATTTTGACGATGTAGTCGCCGGCCTTGATGCCTGCTTTTTGAGCGGGAGAATCATCAATTGGGGTGACGACTAAAATCGCGCCATTGGCGGCAGTGATTTCAATGCCTAAGCCTGAGAATTGGCCGTCGGTCATGGTTTTTAAATCTTGAAAATCCTCTTGATCGAGATAGTCAGAATGCGGATCAAGATTGCTCAGCATGCCGCGCGCTGCATTTTCGGTGATGGTGTCATCGGAGACGGGGTTCACATAAAACGTGCGGATGGCCTGCAGGGTCGTGCCAAACAGCGTGATGTTTTGTTCCGAGAGTGGCGCAATATTGCCGATATCGGAATCTGGTGTGGTTGCGGCATTTTGGAAATGATCCGCCGCGCCGGTGAAGTCTGCAAATACAGAGGTGGATGCAAATAAAAACAAAATGCTAAGGGTGATGCGTTTCATGATCGTCCTATTTATTTTATAAGAATACGCCCGCTCATTTCTGGTGGAACAGCGAGACCCATCAAATGTAGCATAGTTGGTGCGACATCGGAAAGGACGCCATCTGGATGCAGGACAGTGGTCTTGGGCCCAATATAAATCAGGGGCACGGGATCGGTCGTATGTGCGGTGTGCGCTTGATGGGTCACTTCATCTACCATTTTTTCAGCATTGCCATGATCAGCGGTAATCAGCGCGCGGCCTTCCACTTGTTGTAAAGCAGTGACAATGCGTTTCAGGCAGGCATCTAAGGTTTCGATTGCTTTGACTGCAGCGCTGAAAATTCCGGTGTGACCGACCATATCTGCATTGGCAAAATTGCAGATGATGGCATCGTATTGGCGGCTTAAAATGGCGGCGACGAGTTTGTCGGTGACTTCAACGGCATTCATTTCAGGCTGGAGATCATAGGTGGCGACTTGGGGTGAGGGCACCAGGATGCGGTCTTCGTTTTTGAAAGGTTCCTCCCGTCCGCCATTGAAGAAAAACGTCACATGTGCATATTTTTCGGTTTCGGCAATACGGAGTTGGGTTTTGCCCAAATTGGCCAGGTATTCGCCCATGACATTGTCCAGGCTTTGCGGGCCGTAGGCGACAGAAACGGGGAGGCCTTTTTCATAATCGGTCAAGGTGACAAAATCGGCGAGGGCGATTTTGGGGCCGCGTGGGAAATGAGTGAATTCAGGGTCGACAAAGGCATGGGTGATTTCGCGGGCGCGATCGGCGCGGAAGTTCATGAAAATAACGACATCTCCAGCTTGAATGGGCGTGGCGCCTTCGATCAGTGTGGCTTTGACGAACTCGTCATTTTCACCGCGGGCATAGGCGGCCTCTAATCCAGCTGGTGCGGATGCAGCGCTGAAATCAGCTTGATTTTGAGTGAGGAGCGCATAGGCCGCGGCAACCCGATCCCAGCGATTATCACGATCCATTGCATAATAACGACCAATGATCGAGGCAATCTGGCCTAGATTTTTTTGGCGGAGTTGGGTTTCAAAGCGTTCGAGCGAGGGCTTGGCGCTTTGCGGTGGGGTATCGCGTCCATCTAAAAAAGCGTGCAGCATTACGGTTGGGGCTTTTTGTGCAGCGAGCAAATCAATCAGGGCCACGGTATGATCCTCTGAACTATGCACGCCGCCTTTGGACAATAGGCCTAGAATATGCACGGTGGATTGATTTTTCTTAGCCTTGTTGATTGCTGCCAGCAGAACGGGATTTTGCTGAAACTGCTCGGTGCTGATCTCATGATCGACGCGCGTGAGTTCTTGATACACCACCCGACCGGCGCCCAGATTGATGTGTCCGACTTCTGAGTTGCCCATCTGTCCATCCGGCAGGCCGACATCATGACCAGAGCCCGAGATTTTGGTGTGCGTATAGTCTTGATAGAGTTGATCCAGGCAGGGCGTGTGCGCGGCGGCAATCGCATTATCCGGGGTGGCATCGCGGCAGCCAAAGCCGTCTAGAATAATAAGGGCGAAAGGTTTTTTAGCGTCTGACATGGTAATCCTTAAAGTATGGTGCAAAAAAGCTATTGTAATGGTTTTTAAAAAAAAGGCGAATCATGCTATAATCCCTCCAAATTTATAAAAAGGAACCCTGTATGCCAGAGCAAGGCTTAGTTTGTTATCGAACCTGCGGATTGGAAAATCCTGCATCATTAGAAACCTATCTTAGTCTGGGCGGTTATTCCGTCTGGAAAAAAATCCTCGCCGAGAAAACGCCAATCGAGCAGATTATTGAAGAGCTCAAAGCCTCCGGCCTGCGCGGGCGCGGGGGAGCGGGGTTTCCCACCGGTTTAAAATGGAGCTTCGTGCCACGCAATGCACCGGGCAGTAAATATGTCGTCTGTAATTCAGATGAGAGTGAGCCGGGGACCTGCAAAGATCGGGACATCCTCCGCTATAATCCGCATCAAATTATCGAAGGCATGGCGATTGCAGGCTATGTTATGAATGCAGTCAAAGCCTATAATTACATTCGCGGCGAGTATTGGGAGCCCTTTTATGCCATGGAAAAAGCCCTCAAAGAAGCGCGTGAGGCTGGTTTGCTGGGCAAAAATATTTTAGGCTCAGGGATTGAGTTTGACATGGATAATGCAATCGGCGCCGGTGCGTATATTTGTGGGGAGGAAACCGCTTTGCTGAATTCCCTGGAAGGTAAAAAAGGTCAGCCACGTTTTAAACCACCTTTCCCTGCGAATCATGGTTTGTATGGCCGCCCGACCAATGTCAATAATACCGAGACCTATGCCTCCGTACCCGTGATTTTGCAAAAAGGCGCCAAATGGTTTGCAGATTTAGGTGTGGCGAATAGTGGCGGCGTAAAATGCTTTTCGATTTCAGGTCATGTGGAAAAACCGGGTAATTTTGAAATCCCAATGGGCACCCCTTTTGCTAAGCTTTTAGAAATGGCCGGCGGCGTGTGGAAAGGCCGCAAGATCAAGGCCGTGATTCCGGGCGGGAGTTCCTCCAAAATCATCCCCGGCGAGTTGATGATGACCTTAAATATGGATTATGATTCGATTTCAAAAGATGGCGGATCCATGCTCGGTTCGGGTGCGGTGGTCGTAATGGATGAAACCACAGACATGGTGAAAGCCCTGTGGCGGATTGCCTATTTTTACATGGAAGAATCCTGCGGCCAGTGCACACCCTGTCGCGAGGGAACGGGCTGGATGGAGCGCACCCTGCGCCGGATTTTGGATGGTCAAGGCGAGCCGGGTGACTTAGATAAGTTGCTGGATGTCGCCGGTAAAATCGAAGGCTACACGATTTGCGCGCTGGGAGACGCCGCCGCCTGGCCTGTACAAAGTTATGTCGCCAAATACCGCCCAGAGTTTGAGCATTACATCACCCATAAACGCGCCATGGATGGCCTGGTTTAAACCCGATGTGGAGCAATGAGCGCCTCAGTTATCGCGAGTACTTTTATCAAGCCTGGACAAAAGCCCAGGCCGGCGCTGTTTTAACCCCCTTGGAAGCGGAAATTGTCGAAGTAATCGGCGAGCATCCTGAATACCGCTTTATCTTTAATGATCTGAGTTTGAAGGAGCGCGATTACTTCCCTGAACTCGGAGAGGCCAATCCCTTCCTGCATTTAAGCCTGCATCTAGGCGTGTGCGAACAGCTGGCAACCAACCGTCCGCGTGGCATTCGGGATATTTATCTCGCCCTTTTGAAAAAATACCCAGACCCGCATCATGTGCAGCATTTGATGATGGAGCGCATCGCCGAGATGATGCATCAAGCCAAAACCGGCATCCCCTTAGACGATCAGCGCTATCTCGCAGAATTGAGCTCAATCAAATAAATAAGCTTTGAGCGCGGGTAAAATGCGGTTGACAATAATTTTAAATATGGTAGTATGTTTCAAATAATTTATTTAAGTGTTTTTTATGGCCTCCGCAGCTGCAGTACCCTTGATGACGCCCGAACGTTTTTTGGATTTGGTTGATTCAAATTCAACAGCACTGCAAAGTAATATTGCTCTCAAAATATCTGAATGTGCGGCTGATCCGTCTAGGTCAGAGCAAGCCACACAGCTCAACAGCATGTTGGAGAGAGTGCGATTAGAGCACACAGCGCACAGCTATCTTCAGATGCTTTCTTCAGCAGCTTTTTCTAGTCTTATTAATAAATTAGATTCTAGGTGCCGAACAGAATTGTTGTCTCCGCCGCTGCTTATCTCAGCGATAATGCTGGGCAAGCAGGAGCATGCAACAATTTTGCTGAGGGAAGGATTTTCTCCTTATTTGACTTATGAGGGTAAGAATGCTTTTTATTGGGCTTTAGAGGCTAAATTTTCAAATGAGTTTCTCTTATTGAAAGAATCGTTAGAGCGTCCGCGGCCTTGGAGAGCAAATTTTTTAGCACAATATGAAAAAATGAGCTTGCGAGATTCAGATCCTCCTTCGCCAGCGCTGGCTTTGAAGATGGGCTCTCCGCAAGGGATGTGGGCCTTAATGATGGAGAATGGTGGGGCGCTGATACGGTTACAAGCAGAGGCAGAAGCAACAGGTTTTACCCAGAGTATGCTGGCTGACTTGCATGCTTTTTCTAAATTAAGTATCCCCATGTTATGGGATCAATTGCATGTAGTGTGGGAGAATCTCAGGCATGCGGTGAACCCTGCTATGGAAATCGAGAATGAGGTCGTAGAGGCGGAGCTATCGCCGGAGCTCTTCCAGAATAAAAAATTCTGTCAGGAAAAATTGAAGCTTGTGATGCATTATCACAATAAGCTCTCAGATGTATTGCACGCCTTTGGAAGGGAAAGAATGGTGTTTCCTGCACAAGGTCCGGTGAAGTTAAATGCTCAAGACATTGAGAGTCATCTGCCAATATATTTAAAAAATTCGAAGCTTGACCAGAAGTTGATGAATCTAATCATTCAATTGGATGAAGTACAAGAGGATTCTGTCCATATTTCTTTAATGCTTGAGGAGTCGAATGATACATATAAAAAGCTATGCAAAAAAAATGCAATGCTACAAGAAAGCCTTGCAGTAACTGTATCTGAAAAAAGCGTGCTTCAAGAGCGTGTGAGCATAGGGCGACGCCGTTTAGAGGCTGCTGGAATAGACGTGCCTCGAAAACAGGATGTAGTTTTTGAAGTGGTGTACTCTTCAGCTGCAGAGGAGGATGCTTGCGATATTGTTGATGCGCCTTTGCCAGATGACATGGTCTCTTTAGGGGGCCTTGCGCCAGTGAACGATACAGTGCTGGATGATCAAGGGGGTGACACTCAGGAGAATTTGAAGGCAGTCCTGTCTGCATATTATTTTGCGCAAGAAATAATGCAGGAGTTCGTTGAGTATGTGCGGCCAGAAAAATGGGCTGAGTTAAAGGCAGACTTGCTAGAGATTTCGCAGTGCCTTAAAGATAATGTTAAGGAATTAACAAGGGCCAGGCAAGAATTGCATCAGGTAGAGGTCAGGTCTGCCGAATTGTTAGATGCCTGTGCTTCTACTGCAGCGCGGCTTGAAGTGGAGCGTGCACAAACAGAAGCGCTGCGTGCTGAATTTGCAACGCTCGAGCCAGCATTGGTTAAGTTGGATCTGCAGGATAAAGTGAGTGCGCTTATTTTAGAAAAAGAAGCCTTGCATGTAGAAATTGATTCTTTGAAAGAGCGTTTGCGGCGTCAGCTTGAAGCCTCCGAGAGGCGTGCTCAGGGTGCGGCGGAAAAAATTGCTGAGCAGGCAAATGACATTGGCGTTTTGACAGCAGATCTAAAAGCTGCGCGTGCAGAGCGGGATGCTTTAAAAGTGGAAATAGTAGGGCTCAAAGTCGAAAAAAGTGCTTTGATATCTCGACATGCTGAATTATCTGTTGCGGTGCGGGATCGCGAAACCGTGATTGGGGTTTTGGATGCTTTGAATGTGAAGTTGCAACAGCGTCAGATTAATTTAGAGGCTGAACTTATCGCAGAGAAGGCCGCAGGTCTGGTTGCAAAAGAAAAAATAGCGAGCGCTTTTGATCCGGTTTCGGGGCAATATGCGAAGGGCTTTCAAACTGCAGAGGCAATTTTTAAAGGCCAGATTGATGGCTTGGTAGGGCATATTGCGCATTTGCAGGGTAAGCTGGTAGGCCTGCAACATCACAATGCATTTCTATTTCAACGGAGCATACCCGATTATTTTGGGCAGCCAACGCCAGCATTTCCTAGGTAAGTTGCCGGAGTAAGTGCAAGCAGGCGCTCTTTAATCGGGGTGGGCAAATTTAAATTCTGTACAAAATCAAGATAGATCTCGCGTGTGAAGGCTTGGCCTCGGGAGGCGGTTTTGAGTTGCTCGTAGGCATCATCAATGCCGTGATCGCGGAGAACCATTTGGATGGCCTCGGTGAGGACTTCGTAGCGCTCGTTTAAATCGGCGGCCAGGGCGGCGGGGTTGGGGTTGATTTTGTGGATGCCTTTGGCAAGCGAGCGATAAGCCAGGCTGGAGTAAGCGCAGGCACTGCCGATATTGCGTAGGACGGTGGAATCACTGAGATCTCTTTGCAGGCGCGAGATGGGGAGTTTTTCGGCAAAATGAATCCAGAGGGCATTGGCCAGGCCCAGATTGCCTTCGGCATTTTCAAAATCAATGGGATTGACTTTATGCGGCATGGTGGACGAGCCGACTTCGGTTTTGATCACATTGAGTTTGAAGTAATCGAGGCTGATGTAAGTCCAGATATCGCGGGCAAAACCGATGAGAATGGTATTGATGCGGGCGAAGGTGTGGCTGAGTTCAGCGATAAAATCATGCGGTTCGATTTGGGTGACCATGGGGTTGAAAGTGAGGCCCAGGCTTTCAACAAAACGCTGGGAGACATCAAACCAGTTGATCTCCGGCCGCGCGACATAATGGGCATTGAAATTACCCGTGGCACCGTGGAATTTCCCGAGGATTTGCTGATTCTGTAAGGTTTGATATTGTCTCTGCAGGCGGTAGACAAAATTGGCCAGTTCCTTCCCTAGTGTCGTGGGGCTGGCGGGTTGGCCGTGGGTGCGCGCGAGCATGGGAATATGCCGATATTCCTGAGCTTTGTGATCCAGTGCTTGAATCAGGTCTGCAAGCTGAGGCAGCATGATCGTGCGTAAAGCGCTTTTGATCATCAAGCCATACGCCAGATTATTGATATCCTCTGAGGTACAGCCAAAGTGCCAGAGCGCCGCTTTGATGCTGGGGGCCCGCTCACGCAGAAAATATTCGACGGCTTTGACATCATGATTGGTCTCGCGTTCAAAGGCTTTGATTTTTTCAGCATCACTTTCTGAAAAAGCTTGATAAATATGGCGGAGATCTTGGATTTCTGCGGGCGTAAACTGTGTGTCGGGCATGAATAGCAGCCACTCAATTTCAACCTGGGTACGATATTTCATGAGGGCGCTTTCTGAAAAAATCTGGGCGAGGGCTGCGGTGTCTTTGGCATAACGACCATCAAGCGGCGAGAGGGCGTTGAGGCGATTCATAGGATTCCTTTTTTTAAGTCTAAGCATACGAGGAAATGTTCAGGGGAGCGATCGCGGGAGGCATCGGGTTTGCATAAATGCACTTTGGTGAAACTCAGCTTCGCGCGTTTAATCAGTTCATCCAGGCCCGGGCCTTGAAAAATTTTACTTACAAAATGGCCATGGGTTTTCAGCGTTTGCGTGGCAAAATCATAGGCCAGTTCAGCAAGATGCAGGGCATTGATCTGATCTGCCGTTTTGTGCCCGCTCATATTCGGCGCCATGTCCGATAAGATGAGGTCCGCCGCTTGGCCTTCCATCAAGTCCAGGAGCTGGCGATACGTAGATTCGGCTGTAAAGTCGCCCTGCAGAAAAGTCACATTGGGGATGGGGTCAATCTCCAGCAAATCGAGGGCGATCAATTGACCGCGTTTGCCAATGTGCTGGGCGGCTACCTGTAGCCAACTGCCTGGTGCAGCGCCTAGATCAATCACGCGCATATTCGGTTTGATAAAGCGGTATTTGGTCTGGAGCTCAATCAGCTTATACGCGGCGCGCGCGCGATAACCATCCTGCCAGGATTTTTTGACATAGGGGTCACTGAAATGTTCCTTTAGCCAGCGGCTGCTTGATTTTGACATGAAATTTCCTTGGTGACTCCGGTTTTGCTGATGTTGAGGCAGCGGCGTTGTTGATTGCTTTCAATCGTGATCTTGCCATTGTAAACCATTTCGCCCCCGTTCATAAAGCCAAATGCAAGATCTTTTTGAAAATGAGTAGCGGTCTGGATGTGCACCGTGTCCGCCAGGACCTTGCGGCTGAAGATTTGGTCGATGCGGGGTGGGGCATTGCTGCTGAAAACGATGAGTGCGCCCTGCCAGGCTGGGTCGCATTCCTGTGCATCGAGGCTGGCACAGAAATAGATGGGCTCGCCGCGGGTGATATTGAGGGTATGTGCGAGTTCGATTTGCTGGCTGATCTGCTCCAGGCTGAGGCTTAAGGTTTTTTGCGTGCGCCAATTTTGATAGTGAGAGAGGCTCATCAGCGCGAGAGTAGCGGCAATGGTGAGGGCGATTAAAAGTTGGAGGAGGGGCATAGTTTTTGTCTAAAATAAAGTCGATTGTAGATATTTTTGCATCTCTTGTCAAAATAGTCTTGCAAGTTCTTTTCAAAAGCGCTATGATGTCAGGCTCTTAATATTTTATGTTTTTTAAAAGAAAGGTTGAATTATGAAAACAGTGAGTGCGAAAGCCCAGGAAGTAAAACGCGATTGGTTTATTGTCGATGCAGAAGGCAAGACTTTAGGTCGTTTAGCCAGTCAAATTGCCATTCGGTTACGTGGCAAACATAAGCCGATTTATACACAGCACGTGGATACCGGCGATTATGTGGTCGTGATTAATGCCGATAAAGTGACGGTCACGGGCAATAAAGCGAAAGATAAAATCTACTATCGCCATAGTGAATTTCCAGGCGGGATGCGTGAAACTTCTTTCGAAAAACTGATTGTGCGCAAGCCGCGCGATGTTCTCGAAATCGCAGTAAAAGGCATGTTGCCAAAGAATCCATTGGGACGTGAGATGTTCAGAAAGCTGAAAGTGTATGCTGGAACCACGCATCCGCACGCAGCACAACAACCTCAAGTATTGAATTTAGATCAACTGAAATAAATAGGAATTGAAAATGGCAGTGACTCAAGATAATGGAACTGGGCGTCGTAAAACGTCGATCGCGCGCGTATATTTGCAAAAAGGGAAAGGCGATATCCTGATTAATGGACGCAGTTTAGATGTATACTTCGGACGTAAAACCTCGCGGATGATCGTGCGCCAACCTTTGGAATTGCTGGATATGTCGACACAGTTTGATATCAAAGTGACCGTGTGTGGCGGCGGTGTTAGCAGCCAGGCGGGTGCGATTCGTCACGGTATTACCCGTGCGTTGATTGTACATGATGCAGGTTTGAAAGAAGCGCTGCGTGCTGCTGGTTTTGTAACACGTGATGCACGTGAAGTCGAACGTAAGAAAATTGGCTTGCATAAAGCGCGTAAACGTCCTCAGTTCTCTAAACGCTAATTATTTTTTTCTGGGGGAGACATTATGGCCTTTTTGGGAAGTCGCCGTGCATTGATGACCTTATACACCAACAAACTTTGCCCCTCTTGTCATCGGGTCCGGTTTGTTTTGTCTGAGAAAGGCATTAGTGCAGATATGGTCGAAATCGATCCAAATCACCCCCAGGAAGATCTCTATGAATTAAATCCCTACGGCACAGTGCCGATGCTGGTGGATCGGGATCTCGTCTTGTATGAATCCAATGTGATTTTAGAATATCTCGAAGAACGCTTCCCTCATCCGCCCTTAATGCCCGTCTATCCAGTAGCGCGTGCACGGAGTCGCTTGATGATGTTGCGTATTGATCGCGATTGGTATCAATTGGCGATGAAAGTCATCAAAGGCACGGAGCCTGAGAAAAAAGTCGCACGCCGTGAATTATATGATAGTCTGCTGTCGGTTGCGCCCGTATTTGCTGAAAATCCCTTTTTCTTAAGTGATGAATTTAGTTTGGTGGATTGCAGTCTCGGTGCATTATTGTGGCGCTTGCCTGCGCTCGGGATCGAATTGCCCAAGCTTGAAGCCAAGCCGATTATTGATTATGCCAATCGTATTTTCAAGCGCGAAGCTTTCAGTAGCAGTTTGTCTGATGCAGAGCGTGAAATGCGTCCAAGGTATTATTCCTGATGCGCTTACGTTACTCCATTTTTAAAGCAACCTATGAATGGTTGTTAGATGAGGGGTTTACGCCTTATTTCCTGATCAATGCCGATTATCCAAAAGTCATCGTACCGCGCCAATTTGTGGAAGACGGGCATATTGTTTTAGATGGCTCTGTGAATGCGATTGATAAGATGCATTTTGATGAAACCGGCATTAGCTTTAGTGCCAGTTTTGATGAGCTCGGCGTTGAGGATATTTATTTCCCGATTTCTGCGATTGAAGGCATCTATGCCGAAGAAACCGAGCAGGGCGTGTTTACCACCGATCATCCATCGGCTCTGTTGGTGCAAGAAGGGGACGCGGGTGAAGATCCGGATCCTGATGCAGTATCTGAAAAGCCCACAGCCAAGCTCTCACGCTCGCATCTAAAATTGGTGAAGTAGTCTAAAATTCCCTCCTCCCTCACCTCCACCCCAACCCTCCCCCGTCCAGGGGGAGGGAGTATTTAACTTTGTTTGACCTTGGCGAGGGCGCGTGCTTTTTCAAAATAGACTTGGCTTTGGACCAGATCCGAGTAAGAAAAACAAATCCCTAAATTAAAACAACTGTCATAGCGTTCACCGGTATGCTGCAGCGAGGCTTCGTAATACGGAATGGCTTCCTGATAACGATGCAGGGTATGCAGAAAAAAACCTAAATTAAAGGCATGGTCCGGGCTTTCAGGTAGAGGGTAGATCTGTTTGAAAATCTGCGGAATCAAAGCGACAAAGGCATTCTGAATTGCTAAGCTTTGAGTGGAGATGCACTGACAGAGCGGCGTCAGCATGAGCGAAAAGACATAAGGGTCCTGCTCACTTAAACGCAGCTGTGCGAGGGCAAGATGCGGATCAAAATGGAGTTGATTTTTGAAATGGGTGTGAGAGCGGAAATAATCTGCTGGACCAAAAGTGTCGACGTGATCTGTAAAAGCCTGATCCAAATAGGGCGTTTCCTGCGCCTTGGATAAAAATAGATTCGTCTTGAGGCCCTCCCGATAGCTTTGTAAACAAGCGCGTCCTCCTTGCAAAGCCTGATAAACCGCAATGGCATGAAAATTCACCTCAAAGGAAAAGCTGCCATGAAAAACCAAATCGCGAGGATGGACTTGCGGGAATTCGTCCAGGTGATTCAGACCTTTGTCACTGCTGATGGTCAATACGCCCGCTGGGGCATAGTCTTTAAAAAAATCGAGTAAATGCAGGGTCGAAGTCGGAATCGAAAACTCGCTTTCTTTCAAGTGATCTTGATAAAACTGCAAGAGCGCTGCCAGTGGCTCTTCCTGCAGCACAAGTGGTTGCGCCTGATAACGAAAGCTAATATTTTTTAAGCCCAGAATTTTTTGCTCTGCGGCTGCATAATCTTCCGGCGCAATGTAAGTATCTATCAGCGATTCATGCACTTGTCCTTTGTGAATGGAAAATAAATCATGACGCACCGAGTCGAAAACATAGTTGGCGATGACGATGAGAGGATTTTTGAGGCGCTCCAAACTGCGTTGTTGATGCAGGAGGAACAGGGGCTCTGGCGCTTCAATGTCCAGCAGCGCAGTGTCGAGGCTCCCATCGGCAAACCAGGGCGCAAAAACAGCTTGCTCCTCCCAGAAGCTCTGATTGCTGACGGTAAAATCCGTCATCACATAACAGATTTTAAGGCTGGAAAAGTGCGGGTGCTGTAGATATTTTTTAAGAGCTAGATTGCAGTAATAGCTGAATTGCCCTGTGCCGCTGCCCAACTCAACAATATACACCGGTTCGGCAGGATCAATGTCAATATCTTGTAAATAGGCCGCAATCAGGCGGGCATAGCGATCAGCAATAAAAGGATTGCTGCTGACAAAAAACGGGACCTGCTGCCAGGCGTGAATGCCTTCCTCTTCAAAATAATGGCGCTGCGCCTGCCATAGACAGGACTGGGAGAGGGCAATTTTTTCCTCAATCTTGATGGGGGGCATCGGGAATCACTTGTCGAGCATGAAAAGCATGATTGAGCGTCGTATGGCTCACCCACTCCAATTCTCCACCAAAGGGCACGCCATAGGCAATTTGCGAGACGGTTTTGCCCTGTTGGCGGCTGATCTCTGTCAAATAATGACAGGTGGCCTGGCCTTCAACTGTCGGATTGATGGCAAGAATCACCTCGCGAATGCCAGCATTTTTGAGTTTGTCTTCCAATTCCTCTAGCTTTAACTCGCGCGGCCCGATGCCATCTAGGGGAGATAAATGGCCCCCTAAAACAAAATACAGTCCTTGAAAATGGCTGCTCTGTTCAATCGCTAATAAATCGATTGGAGACTCGACAATACACAGCAATGCCTCATCGCGCTTTGAATTGGTGCAAATCGAGCAGAGTGCGGTCTCAGAAAGGGTGCGGCAAGATTGGCAGGACTGCACCAAAGTCAGGGCCTCCTGCAAAGCCTGCGCCAGTTTAAGTCCCGGCGCGCGATTGGTATCCAGTAGCTCAAAAGCCATGCGCTGTGCTGTTTTGGTGCCCACACCAGGCAAGCACTTTAAGCCATTGATCAGGTTTTGGATGAGGGGGCTGAAGCTCATTAGGGGGTCCATCCTGCAAAGCCGGACCAGACGGAGTTACTGATCTCAGAGGGCAGAACCTGATCGCATTCTTTCAGCGTAAAGGTATCATTATATTGAGAATAATAATGGCCTGCACAGCTAAAGTCAGCATATTTTGGGAGACGCCATGTGTACAGAACAATACCCAAATAAGGGCTAAAACTAGGATAAATGCCGGATGTATTTTCTTTCGCAGTCGAGATGGCGATTAATGCCGCATTAAAATAGGAGGACATGTCTTGAGCGCCTGGATTAGGATAGGCTGCACAGTTTGCTGGCCCAAGATAGCTATTGAGGGCATCAAGACCACCTGGAGGTGTGCACGTTTTGGAATTGCATAAGTATTGACTTAAGACATTGCGCTCGACGTCGCTGGTATCAAAAGTTTGATTGCATTGCGCAGGAGATGTGCCCCTTGAGCTCGGGACAACGTTATAGGTTTGTGCATTGGCCCATAAAGTCGCCGTTGCTGAAGCGGGGGCTACAAACATAATGGGAATGCCAAGAGCCAGACCATTTTTTACGGCATTGTAAACGCTGGGAGCATCGTTTGTGCCTGAAGTGTTGGTGTAATTGCCAACGGGATAATAGGCCGTGCTAGAGCCGGCTGGAGCAATGTCGGCATCCGCTCCTTCGATATCATACAGAGAGTAGAGGTCAACGATGTTTTTATCTGTTGCATACAGTGTTTGTGCGGTGGTGTTGGCATCATATAGAAATAAGTATTGATTTTTTTTGGACAAGGCCTGGGCGATCGTATCAAAAAAATTCGTTTCAATGGCACTGTTTAAGCCATTCGTCGTGTCGGTTTTGCCGATGGAAGGTTCATTGTCAAAGGCAACGCCAATTGCATTCGTGGCACTTATGCTGGTGGCAATTTCTCCAGACAGTGTTTGCATGGCGTTTTTGATTGTTGCGGGTTGTGCAGCATAAAGTGCTTGAATGTCGGTTGTCCAATCACCATCGTATGTGATCATGGGAGCAACCGAGTAGGGTTGATCATCTTTAATGATATCAGTCAGGGCAACAGGAACCCCTAAATCAGGTTGCGCAAACTTAAAGCCCGCATCTGCATTGGGGCGGGCAATGCTCGGATTTGCACAAAAGCTATAGAAGAATATCACTGTATTGCTGTTGTCTGCTGCGACAGGAGGCTTCTGGTTACAAGGCAGTTCGCCATAAACTTTGACGGTGGTGCTGGCAGTAAGATTTTTTGTGCTAATGATGTCGCTTGAAGTCGCAATGTTGATGTAGCCGATATCAGGGAACATATACTGAATTTTTGCGCCCGGATAGTTTTTGAGATCATTTTGCACAGAAGGGAGCGCTGGATTTTGAGTATGATTGTAATAGCTGGTAGCGGCACTGTCGATAATCATTCCATTGCCTGGTGGCAGGCCTGCATGGAGGGCGCTGAGCGGCGCTAATAAACTGATGGAGCATAAAAGTGATTTTTTCATTTTGTTTATCCTCGAGTCTTGTTATGCTTAAGATTATATCACACTTTTTAAGTGTCAAAAGCCTATGTCTGTTACATTTGATTCGCCCGCTTTTTTAAAAACGACCCCCGCTTTGCCGGGCGTGTATATGATGAAAGATACGCAGTCTGTGATTATTTATGTGGGGAAAGCGAAGAATCTTAAGAAACGTCTGACGAATTATTTTCAAAAAAATCACCCTGATCTAAAAACCCGTACGCTGGTGTCGCATATTCAAACCATAGAGCTGATTGTGACCGCAACCGAAAAAGAGGCGCTGCTGCTCGAAAGTAATTTAATTAAGCATCACAAGCCGCGTTATAATATTTTGTTTAAAGATGATAAAACGTATCCTTTTGTCGTGTTGACCGAGCATAAACAGTTCCCGCGTTTAGAGGGTGTGCGCGCGCGGGTGTTGAAACAGGGGCAGTATTTTGGGCCTTATCCTTCAATGCTTGCGGTGCGTGAGACCATTACTTTGCTGCAGAAGATTTTTAAGATTCGCTCCTGTGAGGACTCGGTGTTTCAAAATCGGACGCGGCCGTGTTTGCTGTATCAAATCAAGCGTTGTAGCGGGCCTTGTGTGAATTTGATTGCGCAGGATCGCTATCAGCAGGATATTGAGAATGTGCGTTTGTTTTTAGCGGGAAAGAGTCAGGACGTATTTAAAAATCTGATTGCCAAAATGGATCAGGCGGCGGTGAATCTGCAGTTTGAACAGGCAGCGGTTTTGCGCGATCAAATCAAGACCCTGCGTGGTTTGCAGGAGTCGCAGTTTGTCGATACCCGTGGCAATGAAAATCTGGATGTCATCGCGGTGGCGCAGGAAGGGCAGATTTATTGTATTCAAGTACTGCAGATTCGCGATGGGCGCGTTTTAGGGAGTCGGGATGAATATGCTCTGGGGCGGGAATGGGATACTGATACCAGTATTCTGCTGTCTTTTTTAGAGCATTTTTACAGTGTGCGTGAGGAGCATCCTCTATTGGTCACTGCCGAGGCACTGACCTGGGGGGAGGAGGAGTCTGTCACCCAGGCCGCACGCGGTAAGCGCAAAAGATGGTTAGAGCTGTGTCAATTGAACGCCCGCGAAAGTGTGTTGCGGCATGTTTTGGAAGAAGGGCAGATTGCCTCCCGCTTAGAAGCGCTGCGCCAGCGTCTGGGTTTTGACACGCCGTTAAGTCGAATTGAATGCTTTGATATCAGTCATACCCAGGGTGAGGAAACCATGGCATCCTGTGTCGTGTACGATGCCTCCGGAATCAATAAAAAAGCCTATCGGCGTTTTAAAATTGAAGGCGTGACACCCGGTGATGATTATGCCGCGATGCGTCAGGTGTTAATGCGACGTTTGAAACGGTTGCAGGAAGAAGCAGCCATCATGCCAGATTTGTTGATTATTGATGGCGGCAAAGGGCAGTTAAAGCAAGCCCTGGAAGTGTTGGCAGAATTAGGCCTGTCGCTGCGTTTGATCGGGATTGCCAAAGGCCCGGAGCGCAAATCAGGCTGTGAGGAGCTCTGGCAGCCGGGTGTTAAAATGCCGCTGATTTTAGATCCGCATGACGAAGCTTTTTTGCTGATTCAACATATTCGGGATGAGGCGCATCGTTTTGCGATTGCCGGGCATCGGGGGCGGCGGGAGAAAAAACGCGGCCAATCGCTGCTCGATGATTTTCCAGGGATTGGCCCCAAGCGTCGCTCCGCCATTCTCAAACATTTTGGTGGCTGGCAGGAAGTGCAAAAAGCCTCGATCCTGGAATTGTCCAAAGTCCCCGGCGTCAGTACCCGCTTGGCAACGGAGATTTTTCAGCATCTACAAATCGTGACAGACTTTGCTAAAGACCTTCCGCCGCGCGTATAATAAAATTCTCGAGAATAAATAAGTGGAATTAACCATGAAAAAACGAATTTTAATTGCAGGAATGATACTGGCCTGTGCCTCAGTCAGTGCCGTCATTGCTGCCGAACCCGCGCCCTTAAGCATGCCGCAGCAATGCGCAGTGAATGGTCAAAATTATCAAGCTGCAGTTGAGTTTATCAAACAGTTAAAAGTCGCATTGAATGCCAATGATGCTGCTGCCTTTGCAAAACTAGGTAACTATCCGGTGCGAATTAATCAAGGAGATGACATTCATTACACCGTGAAATCCGTTCAAGATATGATGATTCGCTATCCCGTGATTATGACCCAAACCATGAAAACCAATATCTTGGCGCAACAGTCGACGGATATTTTTTGCAATGATGAAGGCTCCACTACCGGTAAAGGGGAGATTTGGTTTGATGCGCAGCCCACTGGCGCCTTGTTTTTTGTGATTAATACGATGCAGGCGGGTTCTTAGTGTCTAATATTGTCTTGGATTTTTTGCGCAAGCTGATCTGGATCAAGCAGGTCGACTTGCAGGGTATAATGCGCTGTTTCCTGATACAGAGGCAATCTTTCCTGGCGTAAAATTTCCAGCTTTTGTGTGCGGTTGTCGACCATGAGAATGGGGCGACTGGTATCATGCTCAACGCGTTGGAGTTGCGTGGTGATACTGACATCTAGAAAAACGACCCGGCTGTGTTTTTTTAGTAAACTGCGATGCAGGGGGTTTTTGATGATGCCGCCGCCGGTGGCGATGATACAGTCTTCGGGTTGGGTGAGGAGGTGGGTGAGGGTCTCGGTTTCAAGTTTGCGAAAACGGGTTTCGCCGTGTTGCGCAAAAATATCGCTGACACTGCACCCCATTTTGCTTTCGATGAGGGTGTCGGTGTCGTAAAAGGGCAGATTTAGTTTTTTGGCGAGGCATTGACCCACCGTGCTTTTGCCTGAAGCCATGGAGCCGATGAGGCTGATCTTCATTGCAGTATCTCCCTCAGTTCTTTTGTATCCGGCGTATGACCGGTCCAAACAGTAAAAGCCGCAGCGGCTTGTTCGATCAACATGCCAATGCCGTCATATGCACGCAGGTTTTTGGTTTTGGCCCACGCTAATGTCGGACTGAGTGAGGTGCCTCCATATTTTAAATCATATACGCAGGCCTCCTGGCTCCATTGCAGCGAATCAGGTAGCGGGAGGGCTGCGGTTTTAAGCGAGGTGCCATCGATGAGCAAATCAAAACGCTGTGTTGCCAGGTCTGTATATTCAAGGGCTTGAAGTCTAGGGGCTGCAAAATTCGTCACCAGGTCTTGCGCTTTATCCAGGCTGCGATTGGCGATAAGTATGGTCTCTGGATGCTGGGCCAGTAATGGGCCTAAAATGCCGCGCACCGCACCGCCGGCACCGCAGATCAGAATCCGTTTATTGCGCAGGGGGATGTTTAGATGCTGGGTGAGATCCCGAATCAAGCCAATGCCATCCGTATTGTCGGCAAAGATTTTCCCTGCTTTAAATAAAAAAGTATTCGCGGCTCCCGCTTGAATGGCGTGGTCTGTTTTGTGATGCGCGAGGGCGAAGGCTTCTTCTTTAAACGGCACGGTGATATTACAACCCAGAAATCCTGCTGTGCGTAGGGCTTTTATTTTTTCTGTAAAACTACCTGAGCCTACCTCTTCAATCGTATAGGAAAGCGAGATCCCTTCTGCCTCTGCAAAGCAAGTGTGAATGCGCGGGGATTGGCTATAGCTGATGTTTTTGCCAACAACGCCTAAGTGAATTAGGTTTGTTATGCTATTCTCACCTTCCATTTGTATCATTCTCACGTTCCCTTTGTGTCATCCTCGCGCAGGCGGGGATCCAGTCCAATGCTTTTTCTCCTAGAGATGATATCATACCCGCATCTGAAAAAAAGGAGCCAGCAGTGACCGAGTGGGATTTTAAATGTGAAATGGCCGTGCGTGATTACGAGCTCGATATGCAAGGCATCGTGCACCACTCTGTGTACATCAATTATCTCGAATATTGCCGCAGTCAGTATGCGCTTAGCCTGGGCGTCAATGTGCATGAGATTCATCGTCAAGGTTATGATGTGGTGATTATTGCTTTGGATCAGGAGTATAAATCATCGCTGTTTCCAGGTGAGGTCTTTTATGTCACCGTCAAAATGGCGCGCGAGGGTCGTTTAAAAATGGTGTTTCAGCAAGAAATTCGCCGTGCCCAAGATGATACTTTGGTTTTAAAAGCCAAGGTGACGGCGATTTGGATTGAAGTCGCAACGCGTAAGCCCTGTATGCCAAAAATGCTGGAAGGCGTATTTGCATCTAGGGCGTAAATTCAATAATCCAATCAGTCTGGCTCTATCAAGTCGCCAGGGTGCGTCGTGGGTTCAGAGGGTGCGCCTAATTGTCCACGACCGTTCGTCAAAAAGACATGTGCAAGTTGTTCTGCGGCTCTGGCTGTTTTTCTAGCTCGAGAGTCATCGCCAAGCAGAAGCCCAACAACTATTGGAAATGCAGTAAGAAAAAGCATTGACAGCATGAGCTCTTGTGAAATGTGCAGTTGAGCTTCCCGTCTGATTACAACGTGATGTATTTGGGCAATTTGCTGGACAGTTTCTGGTATCAGCAAAGATGCTTCCGGCCTGAGTTGGACGATAAATTGCCATAAAAACATTTGCTGAGCCTGGATACACGAATGTTTTAATATATCTTCAAATCGCATATTTTGAGAGCCACCCCCTTCAAATGGGAGGCTAACAATATACCCATCTAAATTGCTTTTTTCTTGAGTGGATAATGTACTTTGAAATATGCGAAAGGCGGCCAAGGCATCTTCACTGCCATCTGTTCCAGTTCTTGCAAAACTTTGAGCCATACGAAGCACTTCATCAACTGTTGCAACCCTAATGAGGCCTGATTGGACACGCAATAATTCATCAAATTCTCGTGCGTATTGACCTAGGAGGGGATGAGCACGTAATATACTTTTAGCCTCTTCAGAGAACTCATTTTGTTGAGCGCCGTGTTCAAGATATGGGTTTGTGTAAATTTTTTGAAGTTGTGAACCACTACCGTGAGTTACAAGATCATTTATATCAAAAGCGTAACCATCCAGAACAATGAGCCTTTCTGGAGGCAGTTCTGCGATAGGGGTAAAATCAATGAAAGTATCGGCATTATGATATACCGGAGCTGGACTGTGGTTTTCTATATTTAGCATTTTATCCCCATTATATTTTCTTTATTTTAAAATAAATATAGGGGTTTTGTCAATATAATTTTACAATTATTCAAGCCGTCTTACGATGCGTGTAACGCGCAAGCCCTGCATGCCGAAAATGCTGGAAGGCGTATTTGCATCTAGGGCGTAAATTCAGGATAATAACGCTTCGAGCCTCAATCAAGATTTGCCCATGGATAAAACCTATCTCCCTCATGATATCGAAGCGCGGGTGTATGCCGCATGGCAGCACAGCGATGCCTTTAAAACCGCTATGCATCAGGATAAACCAGCGTATTGTATTATGCTGCCACCACCTAATGTGACGGGTAGTTTGCACATGGGGCATGCGTTTCAGCAGACTCTGATTGATATTTTGATTCGTTATCAGCGCATGCAGGGGCATCCTACTTTATGGCAGGTGGGGACGGATCATGCAGGGATTGCGACGCAAATGGTGGTGGAAAATCAACTTCATCAGCAAGGGAAAACGCGTTATGATTTAGGGCGGGAGGCGTTTGTCAAACAAGTCTGGGAATGGAAAGAGACCTCAGGCGATGCAATTTTACAGCAAATGCAGCGTTTGGGTGTGTCGCCTGAGTGGTCACGCTCGCGTTTTACGATGGATGAAGGTTTGTCCAAAGCCGTACGTACAGCTTTTGTTAAATTGTATGAAGATGGCTTGATTTATCGCGGCAAGCGCCTGGTGAATTGGGATCCACACTTTAAAACGGCGGTATCGGATTTAGAGGTGGTACATTCAGAAGAGCAAGGCTTTATGTATCATATTGCCTATCCGTATGCGGGCGGCAAATTGGTGATTGCCACCACGCGGCCTGAGACTTTGCTCGGCGATGCGGCGGTGGCGATTCATCCAGACGATGATCGATATGAGCGCCTGTTGGGTCAAATGATTGATCTGCCTTTGTGTCAGCGCCAGATCCCGATTATCGCTGATGAATATGTGGATAAAGATTTTGGTACTGGCTGCGTCAAAATTACGCCGGCGCATGATTTTAACGATTATGCAGTCGGCAAGCGTCACGATCTGCCGATGCTGAATATTTTTAATCTCGATGGCACGCTGAATGATACCGTACCTGAGGCGTATCGCGGCTTAGATCGTTTTGCCGCACGTAAACAAATTTTAAAAGATTTGGAAGCTTTAGGTTTGCTGATTGAGAAAAAGCCGCACACTTTGAATATCCCGCGCAATGATCGCGGCAATCATATTTTAGAACCGATGCTGACCAATCAGTGGTATGTCAAAATGGATGGGCTAGCGGCAGAAGCGTTAAAAGTCGTGCAGACAGGTGAGGTCAAATTTGTGCCGGAAGACTGGCAGAATACTTATTTTCGTTGGCTGGAGAATATTCAGGATTGGTGTATTTCGCGGCAATTGTGGTGGGGGCATCGCATTCCGGCCTGGTATGATGCGGCTGGCAAAATTTATGTGGGTGAGGATGAGGCGGCCGTGCGGGCGCAGTATCAGTTGGCGGATTCTGTGAGTTTGCATCAGGAAGAAGATGTGCTGGATACTTGGTTTTCCTCCGCGTTATGGCCGTTTTCAACTTTAGGTTGGCCGGAGCAGACGCCTGATTTTGAGCAGTTTTATCCGACTTCCGTCTTGGTGACGGGTTTTGATATTATTTTCTTCTGGGTCGCGCGGATGATGATGTTCGGTTTGTATTTTACCGGTAAAGCCCCTTTCAAAACTATCTATATTCATGGTTTGATTCGGGATGGTGAAGGCCAGAAAATGTCAAAAACCAAAGGCAATGTTTTAGATCCAGTCGATTTGATTGATGGGATTGCGTTGCCGGATCTCATTCAAAAACGCACGGCGGCAATGATGCAGGAAAGCCTCAAGGCAAAAGCTGTCAAAGCCACGGAGAAGCAATTTCCACAAGGGATTCAAGCCTATGGAACGGATGCCTTGCGGCTCACTTTTGCCTCGATTGCCTCGCTGTCACGGGATATTAATTTTGATATGAAGCGTTTGGAAGGTTATCGTAATTTCTGCAATAAACTCTGGAATGCTACGCGTTTTGTACTGATGAATCTGGGTGAGGCTGAAAGTGTCATGCCGATGATGGATCAGGGAGACGTGGTGCAGTCGGAGCGAGGCGATCTCAGTACTACTGAAAATATCCATCAGTATTTTGAACTGCGCCTGAGTCAGGTCATTGTGAGCGTACAGCAGGCGGTGGAGACCTATCGCTTTGATGTCATGGCGCAGACCCTGTATGAGTTTTTCTGGAATGATTATTGCGATTGGTATTTAGAGTTTTGTAAGATCATCTTGAATGATGCAAGTTTTACTGAAGCTGAAAAAGCCCATGCACGCTATAATTTGCTGGCGATGTTAGAAAAAATTCTGCGCCTGCTGCATCCGATTATTCCTTTTATCACGGAGGAAATTTGGCAGACGATTAAAAAACCGTTGGGGATTAAAGCAGAATATTTGATTCATCAGCCTTATCCCACGGCACTGCATCTGGATGAACGTGCTTGGAAATTTACGCCCTGGCTGATGGGGTTGGTGACTCAAATTCGGACGATTCGTTCAGAGCGCGCCGTGCATCCGGGTAAAAGTTTGCCTTTGTATGTCGAAGGCAGCTTAGAGTTTGCACCCGAAAGCTGTATGGTTTATCTGAGTGCATTCGCCAAAGTAGAGCGTTGTGAGTCAATGCAAGCCGCCTACGCTGGAACCTCGCAGCGTTTAAGTCTGTATCAAAATTTATACTTAGGCGATGTGGTTGATTTAGCGCAAGAGCGTGAGCGGATTCAAAAAGAATTGCTGAAGTTGGATGAAGAGATTACCCGCATCAGTCAAAAGCTCGGTAATGCAGCATTTGTGGATAAAGCACCTGCTGCAGTGGTGGCCAAAGAGCAGCAGCGTTTGCAGGAATGTGAGCAAAGAAAAATATTGCTTGAGAAAGATCAGGCTGTCTCAGGAGGGCATCAGTGAGAGCGATTGTCGTTGCAGTGGGGCTGGTATGGTGTGGATCGGCTCTAGCGCAGGTGTATAGTTATTCTGGGCCTTCATCAGGCTATGAGTTCCCAACCATGACCACAGTGAGCGCGAGTTCGAATAGTGCCACCACGACGGTGACCACGAGTAGTAATGCATCAGGAACTGCAGGGGATGTGAGTCAACTTGTTCCCCTGGTCTCCACGCCCAAGCCACTGCCAGCAGGCGCGCCTACCGGCACAGCTGTTTTAGGTGCATTAGTGGGAGCGATCACTGCGAATAAAGCCGCCAATAGCACGGCCAATCTAGCTGCGATCAATGCTACCCAAAGCAATTTAATCAACACCGAAGCCAGTGTGATGTCTGGTGCGATGACCGGGGCTTTGAATCAGCTGGTTAAAACGCAGTCGTAGCATTTTAGATTGTTATTTGATATAATCAAATTTAGATCAATTATGTTGGCGTTTTTATGTCAGACCAGGCACACGATGCGCTTGCCAAGCACTTTTTAACCGATATCAGTGTCGCTGCTGATTTTTTGCGTGCACATTTGCCGGCGCACCTTCTTAAGAAATGTGATTTATCGACTCTCAAGATTGAAGCTGCAACATTTATTGAACCGGATCTGCGCCAGCATTTAAGTGATATTTTGTATTCGCTCAACATAGATGGAAAGTTGGGCTTTATTTATTGCCTGGTTGAAGCACAAAATACGCCACAAAAGCTGTTTCCCCTGCGTTGTTTGCGCTATCAGGTTTCTGCCTTAAAGCATTGTGCTGAAAAAAATAAAGACGGCCCTTTGCCTTTGGTGATTCCCATTTTACTTTACACGGGAGCAAGAAGCCCTTATCCGTATTCACTTGATTTTTATGATTGCTTTGAGGATCCTCAATTAGCACGTGAGACTTTTTTAAAGATTAATCTGGTAGATGTACATCATTTGTCTGATGAGGAAATCAAACAGCATGGCAAGGCTGCATTTTTAGAGATTGTCCAAAAACATATTCGGGATCGAGATATTTTTAATTTGGCTTATGATTTGATTGATCTGGTTAATCGGTATTCTATCTCTCGCGATTTGTACATACATATGTTAAACTACACGATAAAGTGTGGTGAAAGTCAGCGTTTTGATGAGTTTTTGCAAGTGATTGCAGACCGCACTACAGAACATAAGGGGGAGACCATGACGATAGCAGAGCAACTGGAGCATAGAGCTTTTCGTGCGGGTATTGAGCAGGGCATTGAGCAAGGTATTGAGCAAGGTATTGAGCAAGGTATTGAGCAGGGCGAACATGTGAAAGCTTTGGCGATTGCGACGAAAATGTTGATGAGCAATTTTGAGGTTAAGGTGATTCAGTCTGTGACGGGTCTGAGTGATCAGGATCTGTTAGCGTTGATTAAAAGGCATAGTCAATGATGAGAGGCGCGTGATCAGAAAACTGCTGGCCGCGATAAATGGACACCGCTTTTACCTTTTCTTTAAGCGCTGGACTGATGATGTGATAGTCGATGCGCCAGCCGACGTTTTTGTCCCAGGCGCGCATGCGTTGTGACCACCAGGTGTATTGATCAGCCTCGTGATTCAGCACCCGAAAGCCGTCTACCCAGCCTAATCCATCAAATAAATAATCTAGCCACGCTCGTTCTTCTGGCAGGCAGCCGGAGCTTTTTTGATTGCCAGCCCAGTTTTTGATATCAATTTTTTTGTGGACGATATTCCAGTCGCCGCAGATAATATAATGGCGTGGGTCTTGGATTTGTTTTTCTAAGATGCTTTGGTACTGTGCGAGAAAATCCATTTTGACTTCCTGGCGCAATTCACTGCTGGAGCCAGAGGGTAGATACAGCGAGGCGACCGAGACTTCTCCAAAGTCGGCTTGAATATAACGACCCTCGGTGTCAGCAGTATGAAAGCCCAGCCCTTTGGAAATACAGTCTGGTTTAATGCGGGTGTAGATAGCGACGCCACTGTAACCGGGCTTTTCAGCATCGAAAAAAAAGCGTTCGTATTCAGGGTGTTTGAATGCATCACTATCCAGTTGATGTTCTTGCGCTTTGGTTTCCTGGATGCAGAGCACATCTGCATTTTGTTGATAAAACCACTCAAAAAAACCTTTTTTGGTGGCAGCGCGAATTCCATTGGCATTAAAGCTGATGACGCGCATTAGAGGGACTCCCATTCTACCTGCATGATTTTATCGCTCAGATTCACCTGTTTAACGATATGACTGTACACGTAGGGAATGAGCTCTTGGGTTTTATCCGCTTTGCGAATCACCATGACATCATGCGCACCCGTTTCGATAAAAGATTCAATGGTGCCAATCGTTTCATTGCGTTGATTGACCACCGTCAGGCCGATGAGTTCATCCCAGTAAAACTCATCTTCCAGGAGTGCGGGTAAATCGGCGCGCGGTACCGCAAGTTGAGCATGGGTAAAGCGTTTGGCTTCATCGCGATCAGTGATAGGGGGAAATTGAATGTAGAATTGATTGCCTTTTTCACTGATTTCAAAATGAGTGAGAGGCTTGAAAGTGGATTCGTGACCTAGCTTCATAAACCAGGTCTGGAAATCATAAACAGAGTCGGGGTCCTCTAAAAAAAGTTGCAGGCGCAAATGGCCAAAGATGCCATGCGGTGCGCCGACTCGGGCAATGGTGACTAGCTTTTCTTGCAAGACTTGATCAAGCTAGCAACGCGGTCAGAAGGTTGAGCGCCTTTAGCAATCCAGCCTTCAATAGCTTCGATTTCCAAATGTAATTTGGTTTCTTGGCCTGCGGCGATAGGGTTAAAATAACCGACTTTCTCAATAAAGCGGCCATCACGTGCGCAGCGACTGTCCGCAACAACTACATAATAGAAGGGACGATTTTTCGCTCCACGACGGGATAAACGAATGACTACCATTTAACAATACTCCTAAATATTCACAAACATGGTGGCTATGGGTGGACTCGAACCACCGACCTCAGCATTATGAATGCCGCGCTCTAACCGGCTGAGCTACATAGCCGAAGGACGCCTATTATTATCAAAATTGATAGCCTTGTCAAGTGATTTTTTGCTAGCTGGCAGCAAATAAATAGACTTGTGAGTGGCTGTGGGTGGAGGGGTAGACTTTAACGAAATGTTCATTGGGGCGATCAGGGCTCTGATTTAAAGGGTGAATTAAAAAATAAGGGCCGCTGCTGGGCGGGCTCATTGTGAGGGGGGCGGAGGGGGCGCGTTGTAAATCTAAAAAAGCGAGGACGCTTTCACCCGTTGCAGAGTAATCACTTGAGTAGAGGGGGGCAGCCTGTGTATCGTGTAGAATCATGGCAGCGGTTTTAGCATAGTTGCCACGATAGTCTTTCAAATAGAGGGGAAGCCCAATGCAGACCAGAATAAGCTTGATTACGAGTAGTAGGCTAATCCAGGTGAGTACAGTAGGTTTTAGGCTTGGTTGGTTCCAGAAAAAAACACCAAGAAAAAGTGCAAGCAAAGGATAGGTCATCATAATGTAGCGAGGTTCATATGTGGCAGGTGAAAGTAGATAAGGAAGTAAGTTGATTCCAGCAAGACTTAATGCAAGCCACGCTTCGCGAATACCGCTAAAGCTTTTGTAGTGCTTAAAGCGCTTACGGAATGCAGCATAAAAAAATAAAATGCTAATTGGAAAAAGCTTCCAAATGCAGGCAAAGAGGAAGCTTAGCATATTGCTAAAATAGCTTAACCATGAGAATGGTGTGTCTGAAGAGACCGAAAATTTGGTTATAATATCATGAATCATGCCTCCGCCATTACGATCTTGGGTTATTTTTGCCCAAATCAAAGGCACAGATAACGCAATGAGCAGTAGCACCAAGCGTTTCCAATGGTAAAATAAAGGACGCTGGTCTTTGTAATACCAGGCGAGTCCAATCCATACAGAGAGGTAAAAGTAATACGCCGTCATTGCTTTGGTTAAATAAGCTGCGCTGAGGAGCAAAAGTGAGCCTAGTAAATAAGAGATCTTATTTCTGATGATGCTGAGCCATAATAAAGTAACTGCGCTGAAAGCAAAAAAAGTATATAAGGGGTCTGCATAGGCAATCCAGCCGTGATATAAGCCTGCATCACTGGTGAGATAGATGAGTCCAATCAGCATGCTGAGAGATCTATTTTTAAAAAGAGCCTGGCTTAAATACATTAAGCAGAATCCGGTGCCGAGCGTGGCCATAGCCGTAATGCAGCGCGAAGCAACGAGCATATGTGTCCAGCCTAAAAGTGTTGCTAATGGGATGATCAACCAATTGAAGAGTGGTGGGCGCCAGTAGCTTCCGCCTAAAAAAATAGGGGTTAAATAGCTGTGATAATACGCCATTTCATAAGAGCTGATCGTGTAGAGGCCTTCTTCCCCAATATAGCCGATAAATAAAGTGGGGATAAAGCTGAGGCAGGCAATCCATAAAAGAATTTTTAAGGTCTTGTTTGTGGACATAAAACTTTGTCTCCTAGCTAAGGTGATCTAGATAACGCTCGGCATCAAGTGCTGCCATGCAACCGGTGCCGGCAGAGGTGATCGCTTGGCGATATACATGATCGGCCACATCTCCAGCAGCAAAAATTCCTGGAACGTTGGTCGCTGTCGCATTGCCTTGGGTGCCACTCTGCACGTGTAGGTAGCCGTCTTTCATCTCAAGCTGGCCTTCAAAAATACTGGTATTGGGGGCATGGCCAATGGCGATAAAAACGCCTTGCAGATCAATGTCTTTGGTGACTTGCGTTTCGCTATGTTTGAGGCGCATGCCGGTGACGCCTGAATCGTTACCCAAAACTTCATCCAAAGTTGAGTGTAATTCGAGACTGATTTTGCCTTCTTTGACTTTGCTCATTAATTTGTCGATCATGATTTTTTCTGCACGAAAAGTTTCTCGGCGATGTACCAAGGTAACATGAGCGGCAATATTGGACAGGTAGAGTGCTTCTTCGACTGCAGTATTGCCACCACCAATCACGGCCACTTTTTGATTGCGGTAGAAAAATCCATCACAGGTAGCGCAGCCTGATACGCCCCGCCCTTTAAACGCTTCTTCGGATGGAATGCCGAGATATTTAGCAGATGCACCGGTTGCAATGATCAGGGCATCGCAGGTATAAGTTTTGCTGCCGGTCAAGGTAAAAGGGCGTTTGCTGAAATCTACTTTTTCGATATGATCATAGAGGATTTCAGTTTCAAAGCGCTCCGCATGTTTTTGTAGGCGTTCCATCAATGCCGGGCCTTGCAGGCCTTCCACATCGCCGGGCCAATTATCGACGTCCGTGGTCGTCATTAATTGGCCGCCCGGTTGCATCCCGGCAATGATTGTGGGGTTGAGATTGGCGCGGGCTGCATAGACGGCAGCGGCATAACCGGCTGGGCCGGAGCCTAGAATAATCAGTTTTTTATGTTGTGACATTGTTGTTTATCTCCTTAGGAACCAGAAAAGCTTGCGAGCGCCGGGCTCATCTGGCCTTGCTCTACAGCAGGGCTGACATTGGTGGGGGTGGCAGCAGTAGGCTCGGAGGTGGCGCCATCATTTTGAATTTGTTGAATGACATATTGTCGATTCTGCATATAGGCATCACGCATCGCTGCGTAGGGGTCTACGGCGGTTTCTTTTAATATCTTATACTGCGGCATGGCTTCAGCATTGACTTTCAAAGCATAGGTGCTCCATAGTGCCCAACGCCACGCGCCGGTTTGTACATAGGCCATTGGACTCATGAAATAATCCGGGACTAAGCTAAGGCTCGAGCTGACCGTATTGGGGCCGAGTAAAGGCATAATAAAGTAGTTGGAGTCAGTCCAGCCCCATTTCGCCAGGGTATACGAAAAGTTTTGATCATGAGCAGGAATGCCTGCATAACCGGCAATATCAATCAAGCCAAATAAGCCCAGAGTGGTATTGATAATGAGGCGCGCCGTATCTCGACCAAAATAACGCCAATTCCATTGCAGTAAATCGTTGGCCATATCAGGAACGGTGCCGATATTTTCATAAAAATTATCAATGCCAGTGCGGGCAAAAGAGGGCAGCACGAAAGTGTAAGCATCGTTTACAGGCTGGCCTACATAGGTATAAAAGCCATTGTTAAATGAGAACATGGCTTCGTTATAGCTCTGGTATGGATCGTTCGGATCGGCAGGTCTGGAGGAATTGGTCGCGCAACCACTAAGCGTCAGGATGATGATGAGTGGGACACTCTTTTTTAAAAACTGCATGGGTACCTCATTATTTATTCAAGCTCATTGTACAGGAATTTAGCGGGCTCTGCCAGTCGGCAAGAGACGCTTAAAAAAACTGCTTGACAGGTGTGGGGAGGATAGTGCAGAATAGGCCCCATCTTGTTCGGTGGGCTGTCGCCAAGCGGTAAGGCACCGGGTTTTGATCCCGGCATACCTAGGTTCGAATCCTAGCAGCCCAGCCAATTTATCTGGGGTAGAGCATGAAGCGTATTGTTTCTGAATTGATGTTGTTTAGCGGAAATGCCAACCCTCTCCTGGCCCATGCCATTGCGGGGCAATTGGGTGTCAATTTGGGTAAAGCGCTGGTGAGTCGTTTTTCTGACGGCGAGACCCATGTTGAAATCAACGAAAACGTCCGCGGACGTGATGTTTTTATTATTCAGCCAACCTGTCCTCCTGCCAATGATCATTTGATGGAATTAATGACCATGGCCGATGCGTTGCGGCGTTCGTCTGCATCACGGATTACGGCTGTGGTCCCTTATTTTGGTTATGCGCGTCAAGATCGACGTGTGCGTTCTTCCCGGGTCCCGATTACCGCGCGTGTGGTTGCGGATATGTTGACGTCGGTGGGTGTGGATCGTGTGCTGACTGTGGATATCCATGCAGAGCAGATTCAAGGGTTTTTTAATATTCCTTTTGATAATATTTTTGGTTTGCCGATTATGGTGGATTATATTCGCCAGCAAAATTTTACCGCACCGCCGGTGGTGGTGTCTCCTGATATGGGTGGCGTCGTGCGGGCGCGGGTGTTGGCAAAATCTTTAAATTGTGATTTGGCCATTATTGATAAACGGCGGCCACGACCCAATGAAGCGCAAGTCATGAATATCATTGGCGATGTGCAAGGGCGGACTTGTTTAATTGTGGATGATATCATCGATACCGCCGGCACTTTATGTAAGGCAGCCAGTGCCCTGAAAGAGCAGGGAGCCTCCGAGATTTTTGCATATTGTATTCACCCGGTGTTATCTGGTGCGGCGATGGCGAATCTAGAAGCCTCGGTGTTGACGCAATTGGTGGTGACGGACTCGGTGCCTTTATCGACCCATGCGCAAAAATGTTCCAAAATAAAGCAGCTTTCTCTGGCCTCTTTGCTTTCAGAGACGATTCGCCGTATCAATAGTGAAGAGTCCGTTAGTGTCTTATTTGAGGACTTAAGAGAGTCTTGATTGAAAAAAATGAATGAGGAGGAAAGGTTGCATGCATAAAGGACCGCGTAATATAGGAATTGGAATGCTGATGAAATATCGCTTTCCGGTGAATGCACTGGCATCGATTTTGCATCGATTGTCGGGGGTGATTTTGTTTTTGCTGATCCCCTTTATTTTATGGACGTTGCACTTATCTTTAAGCTCGCAAGCTAATTTTTTAATGGTGAAAGATTATTTCGGCTCTCCGCTGATGATGTTTTTGAGTTGGGTGGTCTTGTCGGCTTTGTATTATCATGTGATTGCCGGCATCAAGCATCTGCTGATGGATTTGGGTTATTTTGAAGAGAAGGTCTCCGGGCGGGTGGCGAGTTTGATCATTGTCCTCTTGGGGCTGGTGGGTGTAGTCGGTATAGGAGTGTGGATCGTATGTTAAATCAAATCACATCATTATCGCGGAATGGCTTGAAAGATTGGTATCTGCAGCGGGTTTCTGCCTATGTTTTATTGTTCTATTTAGTCTTTTTGGTGAGTTATATTGTGGGACATCATCCTATTGGATTTGCCCAGTGGTATGCCTTGTTTCATCACACGATTATGAAAGCGGTGACTGTGCTTGCGCTGTTGGCGTTGATTGCCCATGCGTGGGTAGGAATTTGGACGGTGATTACCGATTATGTCACTTGTGCTTATGGGCGCCTAACGCTGATTACGCTGATGATCTTAGGATTTGTCGTGTATTTTGTCTGGGCTATTGAAATTCTCTGGGGTTAAATGATGACCATTGCTAAATATGAATTTGATACTATTATTATCGGCGCAGGCGGTGCAGGATTGCGCGCAGCTTTGCAATTGGCACAGTCTGGTTTAAAGACGGCCGTCATTACGAAAGTGTTTCCGACGCGTTCGCACACGGTCTCCGCGCAGGGAGGGATGGCTGCGTCTTTGGGTAATGCGCATCCGGATGACTGGCGCTGGCATATGTATGATACCGTGAAAGGTTCAGACTATATCGCAGATCAAGATTGCGTCGAGTATATGTGCGAGATTGCCCCGCAAGTGGTCTATGAGTTGGAACACATGGGTATGCCGTTCTCGCGTCAAAAAGATGGCAAGATTTATCAGCGGGCTTTCGGCGGCATGTCGCGCGAATATGATGTAGGTAAAATTGCGGAGCGCACCTGTGCTGCCTCGGATCGCACCGGGCACGCGCTTTTGCACACGTTGTATCAAAATAATTTGAAACATGAAACGACGTTTTTTACCGAATGGTATGCCCTGGATTTAGTCAAAAATAAACAAGGTGAAGTCGCAGGCGTGATGGCCATGTGTATGGAAACCAGTGAAATTGCCTTTTTCCATGCGCGCGCTACGGTGTTGGCAACCGGTGGAGCAGGGCGGATTTTTGAATCGACCACCAATGCTTATATCAATACCGGAGATGGCATCGGCATGGGCTTGCGTGCAGGTGCGCCGGTGCAGGATATCGAGTTCTGGCAGTTCCATCCGACGGGTATTGCCGGTGCGGGCGTCCTGGTGACAGAAGGCTGTCGCGGTGAAGGTGGCATTTTGCGGAATAAAGATGGTGAGCGTTTTATGGAACGCTATGCGCCGAACGCCAAAGATCTGGCCTCGCGGGATGTGGTCTCGCGTGCATGTATGGTGGAGATTCGTGAAGGGCGTGGATTCTCTAAAGGTGGCATTGATTATGTCGAATTAGATTTAACCCACTTGGGTGAAGCCTTGATTTCAGAGCGCTTGCCTGGCATTCGTGAATTGGCGATGACCTTCTGCCATGTGGATCCGACTAAAAAACCGATTCCTGTCGTACCGACCTGCCATTACATGATGGGCGGTTTGCCGACGAATATTCATGGGCAAGTCTTGACGCTAGATGCCAAGGGCAAAGATCAAATTATTCCAGGCCTGTTTGCAGTGGGTGAATGTGCATCGGTTTCCGTTCATGGCGCAAATCGTCTGGGCAGTAATTCCCTGCTCGATTTAGTCGTATTTGGTCGGGCAACCGGTATTTTCATTGAGAACAACTTTAACGAGGGGAATCTACCCTTGTTTGGCTATGAAGAAGCCGATATTGCAGCTGCAGAAGCACGCTTAAATCGCTGGGAAACCGCGACAGAGGGCGAGAATTTCCAAGTCATTCGTGCAGAAATGAAAAAAGTCATGCAAAGTGATTTCGGTGTCTTCCGCGAAGGCAAAGCCATGGAAGAGGGCCTCGTCAAACTGAAAGCCCTGCGTGAGCGTTTGAATCATGCGGTGTTGCCGGATAAAAGCCGAGTTTTCAATACCACGCGCATCGAGGCTTTAGAGATGGATAATCTAATGGCCGTGGCGATGGCAACGGCAGTGGCAGCGATGAATCGGACTGAAAGTCGTGGCGCGCATAGCCGTGCGGATTTTACCGAACGAGATGATGAGCACTGGTTAAAGCACACTTTATATTTTATGGATCAAGACCGCGTGGGTACCCGCGAAGTCAATATGAAGCCCCACAAAGTAGACACCTTAAAACCCAAATTGAGGACGTATTAATATGGCAGATTTTAAAACAGATACTTATGAGTTTGAGATTTATCGCTATAATCCCGAGACAGATGCGAAGCCGAAAATGCAGACTTACACACTAGATGTCCCCGCGGATACCGGTATGATGTTGCTGGCGGCAATCGAGAAGCTGAAAGAGCAGGATTCCAGCATTGCTCTGCGCCGGTCCTGTGGGGAGGGCGTGTGTGGTTCAGATGGCATGAATGTGAATGGCAAAAATCGTTTGGCCTGCATTACTCAGCTCTCTACTTTAGGTAAAAAGATTACCCTGCGGCCTTTGCCGGGGCTGCCTGTTGTGCGTGATTTAGTTGTGGATATGACGCAGTTTTACAAAAATTATGAGCGTGTCAAACCTTATCTGCAACCAGGTGAAGATCCCGCGCCAGCAAAAGAGCGTCTGCAGTCGCCAGAAGATCGCGCTAAATTGGATGGTCTGTATGAATGTATTCTCTGTGCCTGCTGCACTACAAGCTGTCCTTCTTTCTGGTGGAATCCAGATAAATTCATTGGCCCAGCCGGATTATTGCAAGCCTATCGCTTTATCGCTGACAGTCGTGATCAAGCCACCGAAGCGCGTTTGGCAGATTTAGAAGATCCCTTTAGTGTATTTCGTTGTCGTGGTATTATGAATTGCGTTGATGTCTGCCCCAAAAGCCTGAATCCAACCAAGGCGATTGGTAAACTGCGTTCGATGATGTTAAAAAAGTCTGTTTAATCAATGGGGAGAAGTGAGTGAAAATAAAAAATATAGCAATCGCAACGATGCTTGCGGCAGGAATGAGCAGCGGTATCGCATTTGCCGATGGCATCACTGCGGAATCCGGTGTCTATGTCACGGGTCAATTGGGCTGGAGCTTTCCAGATGCACCTAATTTAACCTCGAGCGATTTTAGTGGTCAGCCTTCTTATTCCTATAGTCAAACGTCTCAAAATTTTGTAGGCGGTGCAACCGTTGGTTACGATTATGCCTTTACGCAAAATTGGATGGCCGGTCTTGAATTAGGTTATTTATACATGGGCCAAAACAAATATTCAGCAACGGTAGGTGGTGTAAGCGCGAATGAAACGCTGCAAAACTGGGGTGTGCAGTTGATGGCAACCGGCACGTATGTCATGCCAAGTGGCTGGAATGTGTTTGGTAAAGTAGGCGGTGTGTATCAAACGACTAAGGCGAGTGGTTCAGGATCCATTCCAAGTGTAGGTGTCGTATCCGCTAACGAAAGCTTCTCAGATGTCATTCCCGCTTTAGCAGTAGGGGTGGGCTATTTGTTTGCTCAAAACTTAAGCATGGCTTTGCAATATGAGCATACCTTCGGCGATGATTGGAATAGCAATAATCTAGGTTCTAATCCAACAACGATGACGCAAAATATTGTAACCTTGGGCTTGACTTACAAATTCCCTATGTAAGTTTTTGAGCCGTTTTAAACGAATCCCCCTTGATGCAAACGCAATAGTTTGTAATCAAGGGGGATTTTTTATTTCTGAGGCGTTCTGGCTGAACCAGGATCAGTACCCGGTCCACCAGCACCGCCAGCATTGCCAAAAGCAAAAGCAGTTTGAGCTTCCTATATTCCCAGCTTCATGGGCACCATGATTGCGAGCTGATCCAATAATTCTTTTTGCTTCTTGGTCGCCTCGCTGACCAACAATTCTTTATCAAAAACCTTGCACTTTAAATTGCGCAAAGTCATTAGGCCTTGCTCGACGGTGCAGAGGTCAAGTAGCTTCTCGCGCAACTCAATAAAGAGGATCAGCG
>CAMARA010000011.1 GCA_945860585.1 Francisella tularensis subsp. holarctica
CCTCCGCTTGCTTGCAGAGATCCTCTTGAACTGAAGGGGGAATCTTCGTCCCACCGCTGTGCGGATCATATACCCATGGCATAGGCGCAATGTTATCACACCTAAGTATTAAGTAAAACCCTCAATTTGTGACCGCGCGTGGTATAGCAATTGGCTAGGTCGATCTAAACCCAAAAAACCCTCTAACGGAAGGTCGTCAAATAAAGAAGCAGATCCTTTCATTTTAACCATATCATTAACAAAATTCATGCGTTCCCAAAAAAAAGTGGGGACAATGACAAATAATAAGGTGCAACCTAAAGCATATACGTCCCTTTTTTCACTGCTATATGGAGATTTAGAGGGAAAAAAATGCTCTGGAGGAATGTAACCCATTGTACCCTTAGTAGAAGTGGTATGAACATCAGTAGTGCAAAACTCAAAATCAATCACCCTCAGTGAAGAAACAGCACCGTCTATTTCAGCAAGCATAATGTTTTCTGGCTTTAAATCAAGGTGATAAATCCCCATATCATGAAAATTCTTAACATCCAGCAAAATAGAGTGCGCAACTTCAAAGCGGATTGGATCGGGATGCTGTTTAATGCGCTGAGTGGGAAGGTCAAGCATATAAAAAAATAACTCCTCCCCCTCTAGTTTCTGGTTAATTCTGCCCAGGTAAAATTCTTGCCCATTGGATGCGCGCACACATAAATAGAAAAAACACAATCCAAGACGCTGTTCTGCCTCTAAAAAATTCATTGCTTTACTGAGAAGCATCAAGTTGTTTGGGTTGGTCCACAGCAAAAGCACTTTGCCAGATGAAGCGACAATGGTGCTGCCAGCCAAAGTATGATTGCCTCCGCGTGGTGAAGTGCGACGATCAGCGCTAAATAAAACATCTGCAGCATAATCCCTAAGCACAATCGTGGTATCATCAGCCGTAACAGTGACCGCTAATTCGCGGACATCCCGATCCAGGGTGCGGATATTCATCTTCGCATTATTATATTGACGTATCGCAGCAGCAGCTCGCATACTTTTTCCAAATAAAAAAGAAATTATTGTACTCTTAAATTAATTAAATGTATATATTTTTAAATTAAAATTTATTATTAATATTAATGACCTGCATTAAAAACAAGCAAAATACTAATTTTATGACCAATCACCAATCGACTTCCCACTAAAAGAACTAGTAAAAAAGAATAAATAGCCTTATAATCAGGCGTGATTCAAACTGAGAAGGTTTTGCCATGAAAGTCTATCCACTTGCGTTGATGCTGTGTATGCCGCTGGCATTGGATGCGACCTGCGGCTCGGTAGCGTGTAATCCCTCTGATGATAATGCCTGTGCGGTGTCCTGCATGACGGTGACGGTTGAAAATGCGACGGCGCTGTATGAGGGAGATGTGCCGGTGATTGGCGGGACGGCTCCTACGCAGAATATTGACTTTCAAACGATTGATCCCGCTCAGGGGGCTGTTAAGGACTTTTCGTTTACCGTTGGAACCTTTGACCCAGGCAGTCCAGTTAGTGTTTCTGCTGAGGATAGTGCAGGCTCTGCTCACTTTGGCTTTGCTTTAAAAAATGCCGCTACACAGCAAATGATCGGCTTTGACATGCAATATCAAGATTGTAGTGATCCAGACGGCCTGTATCTGCATGCTGTGCCCTACAATACGCCGTTTCCACTGTCCGCGAGTCAGGCCTCGATGGTAGCGGTCAGCGACTACCCCAATGGCACTGCGCCCTGCCATCCCTACGTCTCGGGAACGCAAGTAGGCCACGGTGCTGGTCAATTGATTTTCACCATCCCCCCCGCCACCCCAGGTGGTGAGCCTGCGGGCGGAGATTATACAGATACTGTGACGTTTACGGTTAATGCAGATTAAGAAAGCCCCGGACGCAAGGCTCCAAAAAAACGCCCCACTGCCGCTGGCGACTCATTGACACAGAGCTCGATGGCTTTGCTGCACATGATGGCGATTTCGGCGTGACCTGTTAGCTGATCGATATCCGCTTTGGTGCGCAGGCCGAAGCCAACGCCAACAGGCACCGCTGTATTCTGCTTGACGCGGTTAAGATAGGCATAAAACTCTGGGGTAAAGGTGGTTTGTTTGCCAGTCACACCCGGCCGTGCGACGCAATACACCATGCCGTTGGAAATCTCAGCAATAAACTGGATGCGCTCGGCGCTGGTATCAGGGGTGACCAAGAAAATAGGCGATACCCCATGTTTTTTGCAGGCATCGATATACGTCTGTGCTGATTCGGGCGGGATGTCCGGGGTGATAATGCCTTTGATTTGGGCGGCCGCTGCCTCTGCTACAAAGCGCTCGATGCCGCGTTTGAACAAAATATTATAATAAGTCATAATCACAAAAATCGTATCAGGATGACGCGCCGTGATCGTGTTTGCAAATTCGAAGCAAGTGTCAATCGAGGTGCCGTCCCGCACAGAGGCTTGATTGGCTTTTAATAAAACCGGGCCATCGGCGATCGGCTCTGAAAACGGAAACTGCAATTCCACCATATCGACCTGTCCTTGCAACACAAGCGCATCGACTAATTCTGCACTGATCGGCAGGGAAGGATAGCCAATCACTGTGTGGGACATGATCAAAATGTCTTTCACTTTTAACTTGGCGGCAATGGCGCTCTGTAAATCTATGTTCATAAAAAACCCTCTGCTTTGGCTTGAATAAATTGTTTCCACTCTGCATCCTCAAGCGCCTCAGCGATATTGAAAATATCTTTATCTCCCCGGCCAGATTGATTGATCAAAATGATATCCTTTGCGGTATAACGCCCGATTTCATTGAAGGCGCCCGCAAAAGCGTGGGAGGATTCCAGTGCTGGGATAATGCCTTCATATTTCATGCAGGCAATCAAAGCATCAATGGCTTGCTGATCAGTCGCGGACTCCATACGCACTCTTTTTTGCGTCGCAAGATCAGCAATAATTGGCGAGACACCAATATAATCCAGGCCGGCCGCAATGGAATGGGTCTCGCGCATTTGGCCATCCGCATTCTGGAGGAAAAAGGTTTTATAACCCTGCGCAATGCCAATCGATCCGGCCTCGGAGGCGATCCGTGCTGCATGTTGACCACTGGCGATTCCTTTGCCACCCGCTTCTACGCCAATTAATTGCGTATCCTGATCGTCCAGGAAAGCGCCAAAGCATCCCATCGCATTCGATCCTCCTCCGACGCACGCATACATTGCCGTGGGTAGGCGCTGCGTGGCAGCTAAAATCTGCGCTCGCGCTTCGGTGCCAATGATCGATTGAAACCAGCTCACCATTTCTGGAAAAGGATGCGGTCCACAGGCCGTGCCTAAAATATAATGCGTGTTGTCGGCGGAACCAATCCAATCGCCAAGCGCTGCATTGACTGCATCTTTCAAGGTTTTATCACCCGATGAAACGGGCACCACTGTCGCCCCGCAACGCCGCATCCAGAAAACATTGGGATACTGGCGTTGCATGTCTACTTCGCCCATGTAGATTGTACATTCCAAACCTAATTTAGCGGCGACTGAAGCGGTGGCCACCCCATGCTGGCCTGCGCCTGTTTCAGCAATAATGCGGGTTTTACCCATTTTTTTAGCGAGCAGCGCCTGCCCCAACGCATTGTTAAATTTGTGCGCCCCGGTATGATTAAAGTCTTCACGCTTAATATAAATCTGTGGCCCGCCCCACGCACGCGTTAAATTTTCTGCAAACATCAGGGGGGTGGGACGCCCAGACACCTGGTGCAATAAGGCCGTAAATTCCTCCCAGAAAGCCGGATTCTGCCGTGCCTCTGTATATGCCTGGATCAGGGTTTGCATCACATTGTGTAAAATCTCCGGCGCGAAGCTCCCGCCAAATTCTCCATAATATCCTGCTTGAGATTTTATCATTGCTTTTTCCCTTGATTGCTATTCTTGTAATTGTATAGCATTACAGGGGGCAATGCAAGCGCCCTCCACCCTACCCTCCTCCGCAAAGGGAAGAGGGAAAATTTACTCTGGCTTGCAGACGAGCGGATGATTCAGAACCACCAGATCATTTTGATCATCATGCGCAATCTCATCTGCTTTGAGGGTGACGACACATTCCTGACCTGATTCATTTTTGAATTGCATGGTAGTTTGATCACTTTGGATATTCGCTTGAATGTAGCCATTGCCATCCGTGACATTGAAGTCACTGGGGTTTTTGCCGAGCATGAGTAAATTCGGCACGGGCTTGCCATTTTGATCGACGATCTGAGCAAAGAGCACATACTCTTTCACCAGCGTCCATTGCAGATATTGGATATTTCCGGCATACAAGGTCACTTGTTTGGGGCGATCATCAAAGCCATATTCGCCAATTCCTGCAGGCTGAATCGTCACATTATAGGTGCCATAGGCGGGAACGAAGAAGGCTGCGGGGGAGCCACTTTCAACCTGGCCTTGTTTTTGATTATTGATAAAGACATCCACTTTGGTCGGAGTCGGCGCCGTCACCCCTACCATCACACCGGATTGATTGCCCTGTTGATAACCGGCAGAGAAATGTCCGCCCACAAAAGCAAGATTGCTTTGGAAAGTACCTGTCAACTGATTAACCGTCGTCGCATTCGACGTAATCGCGCCATTATTATTCGTAAACTGTTTAGAAATCGTATTGCTAAAGTTAAGATTGCCGGTAAACAGATCCGACAGATAATTCGCGGACAACAGATTCGAGCTATTGGAGTAGCCCTGATTGGTGCTGGCAGACATCGAAAGATTATTCTGATTATTCGCGCCCCAGACAGCGGTTTTGTTCAAGCCCAGATTGTAATTAGGTTTGTAAACATTGTAGGTGTTGCCATTGGTATTGGTAATGGTGTTGGCATTGCTATAGCCCACGCCAGTCGTGATACCAATATTGTAAACGGTATTGAAGGACGCGCTCAAAGCCATGGAAACAGTCGTGGCACTGCCCTCTGTATCCGTGACGGAGGACACCAATTGCCAGGTCATCAGCGGACTGGAAAATAAAGTTTGCGTCCAACTCAGGCCATACTGCGTCTGTGTTGAGCCCCCTGCTGCCTGGTTATACTGCAAGCTGGCGCTGACATTAGAACTCTGCCCAATCTGCAAATTGGCGGTATTATTTGATTGAAAGCTCGTCGCTGAAACCGGTGAAAAATTGCTACCTGTTTGCGTAGAGGAGGCATTATTATCGTTCTCAGAATTATAAATTTTTTGGTTGTTTGAGCTAAAGTTAAAAGCAGGGAAAGTAATGGGGGTGAAAAAGGCATTCAAAAGCCAGCCGTACTGCTGATTGTTCGACCCCAGCACGCCCGGCGAAATCTGCCAGCTCATGCCATAATAACTGATGGCCTCGGTCAGATAAGCGCGATTAAAATTGCTGGTGATAGCCGATTGTAAGCCAAAATCCATGGCGATCTTGCGCACTTCGCTATAGGTAAAAATCGGCTCTGCCTCAAACGCAGGTAAGGTAACATTGTTATTCGAAAAATTGCTGCTCGCCGTCGTCTGCAAAAAGCCCAAACTGACTTGATAATCCGGTTCTCCCTGCGGCGGTAAGGAGCTCTGCTTCACAAAAAACTGCGTTTGCGTGGTTGTCTGACCGATATTGTTGATAATTTTTAAAGTGATATCATAGGAGCCATTCGGAAAGCTGGACGTATCCAACAAATGCTTGCCCGCATCAAAACTTTGGCTGGAAATCAAATAGCCGTTCTTGTACACACTAACCTGGGAGGGCAGCGGTAAAAACACTTCCACCGGACTGCCCTGCGCCTGAGTCGGCAGAATGCCATAATTTTGCATCGAGATCCCTGCCACCGGTGGGCTGCCGATAAAGCCGCCCGTAGTTGGGGTAAACATCCCCAGCTGATAATACTTGCCATTGCTAAAGCGCGTCAGATCAGCAGTCTGCAACGAGTAGGCGGTAATCGATTGTGCGGACTGAGCGCCATTGGCGCTATTATCTGTCTGGGTTAAATTGGAGGTCACATTCAGGGCATTATCACCCCCTGCCACAATGCTCAGATTATTTAAAGAATATGTATTCGTTCCCTGCGATGACGATAGCGAAAAATTATTATTGCTAAAATAAGACAAGCCCGAGGTCGAATCCGGCAGGGTCGGCTCGCCTGCACCTCCAATTTGATTCACATCCAAATCATTTGGATTTACAAAAATCGTCGCACGGTAATTATCTGCATCAAAAATCACTCCGGCCACCGCAGGCGTAATGATGCTGCAATAGGGCTTGGTACTATCAACACTATCGACACATAAATGGCTGGCATTATCAGGAAGCTTGCCACTCAAGGCGGCGACTACGGCTTTCTGATTGGTAATGCCGGGAATTTTAGAAACCAATTCCGCAACATTTTGCAGGGTGACGGTATTGAGGTCATAGGTTCCCATAACATTACCAATAAAATTACCTGCATAATACACAGAAATATAATTGGATTGGGTGGTGTTTAAAGCCGCATCTTCAAATCCCGGCGGAGGGCCGCTCTGCACCATAAATTGACCAGCTGCTGGCGTAGGCGCAGCCGCAAGCGTGACTCTGGAGAAGGCGGACAATCCAGTCATCACGGCAAAATAAATCAATTTACGGTTCAATTCTTTTTTCTTCACGCTGCTCTTTTTTTGTAAAATTGGGCTTGTATATTAAGGCGGGATATGATAGCATGCTTTCGGCCTTATCCAAAGTTTTTTTTAACCAAGGGGAAACAGTAATGAAAAATAAGAATATTTTATTTGTCCTTTCGTTGATATTTTCTGGCGCGATTCATTCTGTAAGCGCTGCACCGGTCACCGCTGGCTTTACGGTGACAGCAAGCGTCCCCTATACTTACAACATGGCCTGCGGCGGCCTCGACACTTGTACGAATGATGCGATTACGTTCCCGTCTTTGACGCAGGATACCCTATCGCAAGGCGTGCAGTCTGTTGCGAGCGCTACGATTTATACTGATGATGTAGCCAACGGGGTGAGTTTTAGTTTGGTACCGCAAGGTAGCAGCACCTTTGAAATGTCCGCTCCCGGCATTTCCACGACCATTCCTTATGCCGTCAGCTATACCGGCTGCACCGATGTGACCGCACCTGTTACCCCTAACACGTATCAGCCTTTAAGCGCAGCCGTTGCGTCGATTGTCGCCATTAACGGCACCACCCCCTGCGCCAATTACAAAAGCACCGCCAATCCCAATACCCAAGAGGCAGGACGCGGCGACTTTACTTTTACCATCGCCCCCTACACCAGCAACTTCCCCACGCCCAGTGATGCTTACACACAATCCGTGACCGTGGATGTATGTGATGGTGATGTCACCTCATGTTAGATAATCAAGGATACTTCAAAATGAATCTGCAAAAAAAATTATGGGCTTCTCTGGCAGCATGTCTCGCTTTATCTGGAATCAGTGGTGGTGTATATGCAGCCCCATTTTCCCAAACTGGGTCAGTGAATGTCACAGCCAATGTCACGTATATTTTGGCTAATTTATCGGGAAATAAAAGCATGAATCCTCCCGCACCAGATGCCACTACCCTGGCAACTTATTTAAATACACCGGGCGACTATAATACTACGGTCACGGTGGGCACCCCAGAACCTTTCTCACTGTACACCAATGCAGTCACCCCTATTTCTGTAACAGTGACCAACACCTCTGGCGGCCAGCCAGGCATTGCGACAGAGCCGATGCTAAAGGGCAGCACCATTGCTGGAAATGCGACCTCGATCCCTTATCATATTCTGTATACCCCTTGTGGCAATGGTGCGGCCTTAGATCTTGCTAATCAGTGCGGCATCGCTGGCAGTACAGGTTGCCAGATTTCTTCTACAGCAAATGCTAATGCGACCATTTGTAATTCTGCACCCGGTTCGATTGTATATAAATATGATATTCCCGCACAGGTCAATGCAGATACATATCTTGGTCAAAGCACCCTGACTTACAGCGTCGGCGCTTAAACGCTGGTTTGCTGGATGCGACAGACAGCGGCCAGATGACAGTATTGGCAGGCAGTGGGCGTAGGTGCAACGGCTGCGAAGCCCTCTCTAAATTCAAGGGCCAAAGTATTGAGTTGATCCCGCCAGATTTGGAGTTGTGCTGCAGTTAAATTCTCCTCGCCAAAAAAGCCCATCTTCCCTGCCTTTAGACTCGCATAGAAGACGCTGGTATATTGGCCCAGAATCGCATACATCGGCAGTTGCGGAGCTTCTAAGCGGTCTTTAAACCAGTCTTTTGGATTGACCTCTCCGGTTTTGTAATCAATGACCACTTTGGCGCCATCGGCTAAGGCATCGACACGATCGAGGCGCAGATTAAATAATAAAGCAGAAAGAGAGAGCACGGCGGATTCTTCCCGCGCAATGACTTTAAACTCAGGTCGCTGTTTTTCGAGATTCAGCCATTCGACCAGGCGTGCTTTGAGCCGATCTTTTTCTAAAAAATGTAAGAGCGGCGTAGCGAGTTCGCGCTCAATCAAGGGATCTAAAACCGCATCCAGATCGCAATGAAGAAGATCCCGCTGGGTTTTGATCTGCTGCCAGAAGCACTCGAGAATGCGATGAATCAGGCTGCCTTTCTGCATCGGATCTAAAAGGCTGCGCCCGGCGGACCATTCGCGAATCCCCAGTCGATAGGTCGCAAATGCTTTGAAGGGGCATTTAGCCTGGGCTTCCAAGAGACTAGACCCGCCTTTGATGCTTTGATATTGCATAGGATCCAGTGGCAACGACACCTCATCCTGCACCCACTCCAGGCCGGGACTGAGCGCTATTTTTTCAACCGGATTGGGGATGGACGCGATTTGATGAAACAGCGGACTCAAATGCACTTCTTCGCATTTAACCCAGCTGGCATACACTTCTTTGTTTGCGCAAATACGCGAGAGTAATCGCTGCGGCTGCTCGGGCGGCACCAGGCGTGCGGGAATAAACGTCAGTGGATTGGCTGGCAGGGGCAAATGCGCCTCATCCGCAGACAGAAACCATACCGCATCGACTGGCAAATCCACCGCCTCTAAAAAACCGACAATATGCAGACGTGGCTTTGCATAATAAGGTTTGGCCAGATAAAATCCTGCCGCCCCTTCCCACAAAATGGATAGCCATTCCGCCCAGGAATAACGCACCGTGCTGGCACTCAGGACCTGGAGTTTGCTTAAATACAGAGACCAGATCTCACCGCCATCCGGCCACTGGAATTCGCAAGTTTTAAGTAGCGCCAGCCATTCTGCAATCGTCTGCTTTTTTTGACATAGATGAATCATCCGCTGCCATTGCTGCCACCAGGATTGCGCTCGTGCTTCTTCAGGCAAGGCTTGCAAAAACTGAGCCAGCATCAAGTGAGTATCCTGACGCTCACGCAGCTTCACATCCCAGAGTGCATTTTGAAAGCGATCCCCCCCCAGATAACGCGAGACCAACACCTGACTGAACGCTTCTAAATCTTCGCTTAAAAAACTCTGAGCCCAGGCTTTAAAAAAAATAAACCAGGGCTGATCCATCAGGCTGGGACGCATGGAGCTGACGTATTGAATATGCTGATCTAATTCCATTTCCGCCAGAATTAATTGCACAGCCTGCCCCTTTAAAACTGCATGATTAACGACGAGGGCAAAGCTTTTTTCGGGACGATTGAGAATGCACTGTAAAGCTTGTTTTAATTCGGCCAACGGATGCGTCGCTTCTAACACCTGCGCCGCAATGGGCGCATAAGAAACGGGTGGCGAGGTAAAAGGTGCAGCAAGCAGGCTTTGATATAAAGGCGGCAGATCAATAAACCCAAACAATGCATAATGATCTATGCTGAATGCCCCCAAAGATTGAGGCTTCTGAAGCGAAGTGTCATCCTCGCGAACGCGGGGATCCAGTCCAATATCTTCAAAGCCTTGGTCTTGTTGGATTAGACTGGATCCCCGCGTTCGCGAGGATGACACCGGAGAGTGCAGTGGTGGCAGCTGGGCCAGACGTTCCAGCCCTTCTAAAAAAGTGAGACGTTTACGTTGGCGCAATTTTTTTGCAAAGGCGGTTTGCACGCGTAAAAATAAGACATGCTCCGCATGCCCTTCTGCCTCGATCGCGGCCAGCGGAATACAATGAAGTTGCCGCACGCGCTCGTTTTCAGCCATGATTTTGGCGAGTGGCCACACTTGGACAGACGGCACATCAGGATCTGCGCTTAAGACCTCGACCCAGAGCAAATACTCTTCTAGTGGCGCGAGCAGTTGTTCTTGAAAACGAGATTGAATCTGCTTTTCAAAAAAATGCCGCCAGGAATGAATCTGCTCCAGCGACACCACGGGATGTTCGCACAAGGCCTGCGCGGCCAGGCATTTCGCATGATACTCCGTCGCAGCCAGGGTCAACATTACAGATAATAAGCTTGTAAGGCAGGAAATCCATTAAACTCGACGGAGCTATAACTCGTCGTGTAGGCTCCCGTCGCAAACCAATACAAGCGATCCCCCGCCGTTAAATCAAGAGGCAATGCATATTTATATTCTTCATACAAAATATCCATACTATCGCAGGTCGGCCCGGCGATAATAACTTCTTCTGTTTCGCCTTGCTTCTCAGTATACAAGGGATACTTAATCGCCTCGCCCAAGGTCTCAATCATCCCGCTGAATTTGCCAATATCGGTAAACACCCAGCGATTCAAATCATTTTTCGCTTTGCGGGAGGTCAGCACCACTTCGGTCACAATCACACCAGACTCGCCTACGAGGGAGCGTCCAGGCTCCAGAATAATCTCCGGCAGATCCTCATCAAAATCATCTTTGATAAAACGTAAAATATCTTCGGAATAGGTCGGAATATCATTGACCTCGGACATATACCGCGCTGGAAATCCCCCGCCGATATTCACCATTTTTAAGCTGATGCCTTCCAATTTCATGCGCGTAAAAATAGAGTGCACCTTGGACAACGCCCCATCCCAGACCCCAATATCATGTTGCTGTGAGCCCACATGAAACGACACGCCATAAGGCTGCAAGCCCAGATCCCGCGCCAGAATCAAGAGATCCATCGCCTTATCCGTATGGCAGCCAAATTTACGCGACAACGGCCAATCTGAAGTTTCGCCGCCTTCCGTAATCACGCGCACATAAATTTTAGATCCCGGCGCTTCTTTAGCGATATTGTGCAAATCCTGCTCGCTATCCGTTGCAAACAAACGCACGCCCTTATCATAAAACAGCTTGACATCTTTGGCTTTTTTGATCGTATTGCCAAAGCTGACGCGATCCGGAGACACGCCCTGATCCAAAACCCGCTCTAATTCATAGATCGACGCAATATCAAAATAACAGCCTAATTCACGCAAGAGGCGGATAATCTCTACGGCAGGATTTGCTTTGACTGCATAATAAATTTTTGCCATAGGGAAGCAGCGATGCAATTCTAGATATTTTTTCTTGATCGTATCCAGATGCACCATCACAAACGGCGTTTCATGGGTCTCAGCAAATGCTTTCATTTTAGCCCAGGTCGCGGCATCAAAGTATTTATCAATATTCATTAGGCCTGCTCCTTTGTGCTAGACATTAAATCGAAAATGCATGACATCGCCGTCTTGAACGATATATTCTTTGCCTTCCAGGCGCCATTTGCCCACTTCTTTGGCTCCAGCCTCGCCTTTATAGGCGACGAAATCTGCATAAGCAATCACTTCCGCACGAATAAAGCCTTTCTCAAAATCCGTATGAATCACCCCGGCTGCCTGCGGCGCTGTCGCACCGACTTTCACAGTCCAGGCGCGTACTTCTTTGACGCCTGCGGTAAAATACGTTTGCAGGCCCAGCAAGTGATAGCTCGCACGAATCACGCGATTTAAGCCTGGTTCCTCTAAGCCTAGTTCTTGCAAGAACTCCATTTTTTCTGCATCACTTAGGCTAGACAATTGCGCTTCGATTTCCGCGCAGACAGACACCACCTCCGCATGATGCGATGCTGCATACGCCACGACTTTATCCAGCAGGGGATTATTTTTAAAGCCGTCTTCTTTGACATTCGCTACAAACAATACGGGCTTAGTCGTCAATAGTTGCAAACCTTTCATTAAAAGCTGCTCTTCCTTGGTCCAGACTTGTGAGCTGGGCATGACACCGTCATTCAAGAGTAATTTAATTTTTTGCGCCAATGCAGATTCTGCCTGCGCGTCTTTATTACCGCCCTTCACCAATTTCTGCAAACGCAAAATCGCCTTATCGATACTTTCCATATCTGCCAGCATTAATTCTGTGTGAATCACTTCAATGTCAGACAACGGATCTACCTTGCCCGCGACATGAATAATATCGTCATCTTCAAAACAACGCACCACATGCAAAATCGCATCGGTCTCCCGAATATTTGCCAAAAATTTATTACCCAGCCCCTCGCCTTTCGACGCTCCTGCGACCAGCCCCGCAATATCCACAAACTCGGTCACCGTCGGCAAGACCCGTTCCGGCTTCACAATATCTGCCAAAGGCTGCAACCGCGCATCCGGCACCGGCACAATCCCCACGTTCGGCTCAATCGTACAAAACGGATAATTCGCCGCCGCAATCTCGGCTTTGGTTAATGCATTAAATAAAGTAGACTTTCCCACATTTGGAAGCCCGACAATCCCACAACGAACCGACATCTCAACCCTTGTCATAAAAAGAATGCCCTATTTTGCCACAAAGATCCCTTCGCGCCAATCAGCAGCAATGCCTATTGACAAAGGAAATTGCATGTGTAAACATAAATAATAAATTTTAACTAAGTCAACCAAGGGGGATAAATAAATGTCATGTGGAGTTTCTGCATTAGCAGCAAATAGAGTAGGCGTGGTATCTGGAGTGGTCGCGTTAGGCGGCGTGGTTACAGCACTGGCCTTTGCCTGGACTAATAGCATTTCTCATGAGCCTTCATTTCGACAAGGAACCGAAGGTGTTCTTTTTGTTATAGCGAGTGCCTTACCAGTGCTAGGTATTCCTACATTTATTGCTGGAATGGCTCGCAATTTAGTGGCTGCAGAATCCTTAAGGCTACCTATTGACCTAGACATCCAGGGCTTGCAAACAGTGGCTTATAGCCTAGGATTACGTGCAGGGTCATACGTGACAGCCCGCATAATGGGTCTATCCCGTACTTCTCGGGAGAATGCCACAGAAGTAGTACCGCTTGTCCCATGGCAAGGAGACCAAGCCTAGGGCTTCAGCTTTAAAAATAAAAACTTCTGAATCAGGCTCGACATTTTTTGTCCGGCCTGTTCGGCCACGCTGACGACTTCTTCGTGATTGACGAGCGTTGCCCTCAAGCACCAGCTTTTAAAAATAAACTTGACTCAACCAATTACGCAAGTTAATATTATTAGCTGCATTATCCAAAAAAGGAAATTTATAATATGCAAGCCCCTCATCCAAATCCAGGAGTCGCAGCCAATACGCGTCGCGCTCAACAATATGCACACGTTTCCGCTGTAACCGGACTACTTGCTGGCGGTGCATTTTTTGCTTCTTTTTCAGGCGCTGCAGCACTTGGTGTGGCGGCAGCAATTGTTGGCGGAAGAGTTGGCGGTGGCGACTGGAGTTATGGCTTTACGGCTGAAGCTGTCGGCGCAGGAGTTGGATTTGTCGTGGGCACGCTGGTATCAAGGACGTTGAGCGCAGTAGGGGGCTCTCCCAGTGATCATATAGTGTTTACTGCCACTTTAGTTGGAAGGCTTGTCTTTGGTGTGGTTATGGGGCAGCGCACTCCAACAGCAGAAGTATTAGTCAACAACCCCCGTTGACGTAGCGGGATGCGCCGTTTACGGCTTCAGCTTTAAAAACCTCTGAATCAGGCTCGACATTTTCTGTCCTGCCTGTTCGGCCACAGTGACGACTTCTTCGTGATTGACGAGGGTCGCGCTTAAGCCTGCGCCTAGATTACTCACGAGCGACAGCCCCACTACTTTTAGGCCGCAGTGACGTGCTGCGATGACTTCATTGACGGTGGACATGCCGACAATATCGCCGCCCATGGAGGCGAAAAGGCGAATCTCAGCCGGAGTTTCGTAGGATGGGCCCATTACGCCGACATAGGTGCCGTCTGTGAGTGGGATAGCTAATGCCTGGGCGGCTTGATGAAACAACGCGCGCAAGGCGGGATCATAGGCGTTTTCCATGCCTTGAAAACGTGGGCCGTATTCGGCATTGTTTTCACCGACTAAAACATTCACGCCACTCAAATTAATTTGATCTTGAATCAGCACCAATGAGCCAGGCAGAACCTGCGCTTTGAGGGAGCCGGTCGCATTGGTCAGCAGCATCTGCTCGCAACCTAGGCGCTTCATAACGCGAATGGGGGCAATCAATTGGGCGGGCTGCGCGCCTTCGTACAGATGCACGCGACCATTCATGCAGCAAATCGGCACGCCATGCAAATAGCCGAAGACAAACTCGCCCTTGTGGCCCGCGACCGTGCTTTGAAAAAAGCCGGGACAATCCCGATAGGCGATGCGCGCTACGGGCTCAATTTGATCGATTAAACTCCCCAAGCCCGAGCCTAGAATCATGCCCAGCTTGGGCTTAAATCCTTTTAATTGGGGGAGAATCAGTGCCTCTGCCTGCTTAGCGATGTCCATGATGTTTCCTTCTGTAAATGTAAAAGAATATCACTGGCAGCACCATCACCACAATCCCGCCGCAGAACATCATGACATAATGCGCCATGGTGCCGACATCAATACCGGATGGAGGCAAAAAGCCAATGTATAAAGTCACCAGGCAGCCGATCAAGCCCATCACTGCTAAGATCCCGGGCATGTAAGGAATGCTCATGATCCCCGCCAAATGCACGCGTTTACGATCTTGAATGCCAATTTTAATTGCTGCTGCAAACATAAATAAATACATCAGCATATAGAGTTCTGTGGATAAAGCGGTGAGCAACCAGTACGAACCATTCACGCTCGGCATCAATAAAAATGCAGTTGAAACCAGGGTCATCACCACCGCTTGAATCAGCGCGACACGCGAGGGCACGCCATGACGATTTCTTTTATGCAAAAATTCTGGCAGGAAATGATCCTCAGAGGCTTGAAACAAACCGCGCGCGGGGGAGATCATCCAATTAATCATTTCACCCAAACTGCCAATAATCACCATGCAGACTAAAATCGGGAAGAACCAGGACAGATGATCATTAGCGAGAAAAATATTCACCGCCTCCATCACGCCTTGATTTAAAACGATTTGTGACTGGGGCACCATCATCGCAATCGCGAGGGAACCCATAATCATGGTCGACAGCAAAATCACCATCGCAATCATCATCGCCCGAGGATAAGTTACCCGCGCGTCTTTGATATTGGCCATGTGCACGGCTGCGAGCTCAATCCCGAGAAAACTCGTCATCACCCCGGTCAAGGAAAACCAATTATCCATGCCATGCCAGCTGGGCAGCATAGTTTGCCAGGTGAAGCTAATCTGCAATGGCTTACCCATCGCAAACCAAACCAAAGCCAGAATAATAATCAAGCCCATCGGAATAATCATCCCAATCAAAGTGCAGATGCTGGCAAAGCGTGCGGAGACATCAATCCCCCGCAAATTCAGCAGGGTCAGCAGCCAAAATCCTCCGACAATCACACACATCAAAAATATATTATTTGTCCCCAGTTTAGGTGCGATCAAATACGCTACGGTTCCTGCAATAAACGCCAGCATGGTTGGAAACCAAACCAGCGTATTCACCCACTGCAACCAGATCGCCAGAAACGCCGCCTTTTTACCAAACGCGCGTTTGACCCACTGATACACCCCGCTTTTATCCGGATACGCAGCCGCGAGATCCGCAGAAATCAAGGCGCCAGGAATTAAAAAGAACAAGGCCCCTAAAATAAAAAAGAAAATCAAGCTAGGGCCAAAAAACGCCGTAGAAGGTAGATTACGAATGCTATCAATTGAGCCGGTAATCAGCATGACCAGGGCGAAAAGACCAATTTTTTTTGTAAACATGACACTCCCAGCTTATTTTAAAGAATCCAAGCCGACCATTATACTAAAATTTATTTATTTTTGAAAGAGTTAATTTAATCAGTAAGCCCGCTGTGTCATCCTCGCGCACGCGGGGATCCAGTCTAATGACTCTCTTCACTCTAATTTTTTAAGGAAGCACTTGGACTGGATCCCCGCGTGCGCGAGGATGACACGGGAAGCACATCCACTAAAACCAACGCATGCTCTCCGCAACGATCTACACATTCTCCAGGTTCTGCGGGATTTGGCCCCTCTTGATAGACTAACTTTTTTTTCAGCCGGCCTAAATAATGCAGGCGGGCGACGATTTCCTGGCCCAAATAACAGCCTTTTTTAAAATCAACTGCGCCTAGGTCAATTAAATTCAGCTCCTGTGGTAGAAAGCGCCCTACTGTATCGGGGTGGAGACGGGCGATGCCTGCTTTTAAATCGGCGATATGCGTGAGCTCATCCTCTGTGGTGGCCTCCAGGGTCAGCGCCAGGGTTATTTTTGAAAAGCGTGCATAGGGCTGAAGCTGTTGCAATGCATGTTCTGCAACATTATCCGGGGTGTGCAATTGAATCACGTCATCCTGCAGCGTGATCGTATACAGAGCTTCTACCCGCCCTTTTAAATTACAATGGGCGCCGTATAAGGGATGGGTTTCTGATAGTTGGTTTAGATCGCAGGTCAATTGGCCTTGCAAAAAACGCCGGGCATCTGGGCCAGTGACGGTGATGATGGCCATTAAGATGCTGCCTGATCCAAAGCTTGATTCAATTGCAGCACATTGACAACCGGCTCGCCCAAAACACCCCAGGCGCGGGGCTGTGTATTTTGTGCAATCAAGGTATCCACGGCCTGCAGACTCATATGCCGAGCCTGAGCGACGCGCTGCGCCTGGTATTCTGCAGCTGCTACAGAGATATCAGGATCGAGACCACTTCCCGATGCGGTGACTAAATCAATGGGAATCGGCCCCTGGCTTGGATTTACTTTTTCTAACAAAGCAATTTGCGTTTGGATGTTTTTGAGTAATTGCGGATTGGTCGGACCTAAATTAGACCCACCCGAACCCAAAGGCTGATAGCCACTCGCAGAAGGTCTCCCCCAAAATTCATTCGGTGCCGTAAAAGATTGACCAATCAAATAAGATCCCGTCACCTGCCCCTGCGCATTATACACCAGGCTCCCCGCCGCCCGCTTGGGAAAGAAGGTCTCCCCCACGCCGGTCATCAATAAAGGATATGCCAGGCCCAGTACCAAGGCCATTAAGATCAGAATAATCACTGATCGCATTAATTCTGATACAAAACTTCCCTTAGCTAACATGCATGCTCCTTGTATGAATATCGCAATTCTAAACTTCCAGCGGATCCACGTCAATCGTATAACGCGGCAAATTGCGCTGCGTGGCTAAATGTACTTCTAGCTGCGAGAGTGCGTGATGCAACACCGCACGCTTCGGGCTTTCCAACAATAATTGGGCGCGATAGTAATTTGCTTTTTTACGCAAAGTAGCAGCGACTGGGCCCAGTACGCGCAAGCCTTGTTCCGTCAAGATCTGCTTCACCTGATTTAAAAAAGCCAGCAACTGTCCTTCCTGCCGATGTTCCGCGCGAAATAAAGCCATATATTGAAACGGCGGCCACCCGGCTTCCTGCCGCTCTGTCAGCAAGGCTGCTGCAAAAGGCCGATAGCCTTCCTTCAGCAATAAGCGCAGCAGAGGATGCTCCGGCACATGGGTTTGAATCAAGACTTCACCTGATCCCAAAAAGCGCCCTGCTCTTCCCGCTACCTGAATCAGCAATTGCCCCATGCGTTCAATCCCGCGAAAATCTGGTGCAAAAAAACCATAATCTAAGTCCACAATGCCCACCAGCGTAATATGCGCAAAATCATGCCCTTTTGCCAGCATCTGTGTGCCGATAATAATTTGTGCCTCGCCCTCATGAATCTGCCGCAAGGCTTCATCGAGACTGCCTTTCAAGCGCATGGCATCTTGATCCAAACGCACGACTTTATAATCTGAAAATGTGGCTTGCAGGCATTCCTCTAATTGCTCCGTGCCTTGCCCAACCGTGATGAGTTCAGGATGCTGACATTCAGCACAGACTTTAGGCACGCGCGCGGTGCGACTGCAATGATGACAGATCAGCAAGGGCGGTTTTTGATGCAAGGTGTAACTCATTTCACAGTCTGGACAGGTCAAGCGTGCACCGCAATCATGACACATCAAAATCGGCGCATACCCCCGCCGATTCAAAAAAATCAGGACCTGCTGTTTTTGTTCTAAATGGCGACGCATGGCATCCAGCAAAGGCCGGCTCAAGCCTGAATTTTTAGGCTGTTGGCGCATATCAATGAGCTTTATTTCAGGCATCGTATGCCCCCGTGCACGTGCATTCAAAACATGGTGCTGATAACGCCCTTCTTTCACAAAATATAAAGCCTCAATACTGGGCGTCGCCGAGCCCAAGACAATCGCACAATCTTGCTGTATCGCCCGTTTAATCGCAATGCTTTTAGCTGAATACGTCAGGCCTACATTCTGTTTGTAAGAAGTATCATGCTCCTCATCAATCACTAACAGCCCTAGGTTTTGCAAGGGTAAAAAAACCGCTGAGCGCGTGCCAATCACCAAGCGGACCTCACCCAGCAATGCTTGACGCCATACATTCCGCTTCACGGTTTCGGTCAGTCCTGAATGATACGCAGCTACCCGCTCCCCAAAACGCGCCTGAAACCGTTTTAAAGTTTGCGGAGTCAAACCAATCTCCGGTACCAGCACCAAGACAGAACACCCTTGATCTAGCACTTTTTGGACCAGCTCTAAATACACCTCGGTTTTACCCGACCCCGTCACGCCTTCCAAAAGATGCACACTAAATTGATGCAAATGCGCTGCAATGGATTCAACACACACCTGCTGCTCGGCATTTAATAAAATGTCACTTCTCTGGACAGGAGGCGATAATTTGCTTGTCTTTGAAGGCTTGCTAAATAAATCTTTGCCTTTGGTCAACAGAGATGGCAATCCCGTATAAAAAGCATCTCCCGCGGACGCATGATAATAATCGCGCACAAACGCCATTAATTCCAGCATTGTTGTATCAAATAAGGGCTGCTCATCCAGCACCTCTAACACCGCTTTTAATTTGGCAGCATCGAGGGTGCTGGTTTCATGGAGCGCGGTCACAATTCCGACGATCTTACGCTGACGCAGCGGCACAATAACCCGATGACCTAAGGCACAGCCCTCAATTCCGAGATAAGTCAGACCCTGCGGAAAAGGGCCTGGCACCGCGACTTGGACAAACATCAGCAAGCGCCTAGCAATGCAGGCAAATGTGCATCCCAAGTCAAACCATGACGCGCAGCAAAACCTGACTGAATCTGGTATTGCGTTGTTTGAGCCTGCTGTAAAAGTGCTGCCAATTCTGCCGCATTTTGAGCCTTCAAAATCAAGCCTTCCTCTGGCCCCAGCAACGCCGCGGCGCCTGCGCAGGCAGAGACAATCACCGGCGTGCCACACTCCAATGCCTGCACCACGACCAAGCCAAAGGGTTCAAAATAGGATGGAAGCACGAGCCAATCCGCCGCATGATAATAATCTGCCATATTTTTGACATAGCCTAAACAATCTACATTGGGTAGCTTTGCTGCTGCTTTAAAGGGCTTGCCTACGATGGTTAGGTGAAAATCCTGCGTTGGTAATAATTGCATCGCTTTTAGTAATAAAAGGCCCCCTTTGCGTTTATGGGATGTAGAGGCGAAGAGTAGGCGCAATGGCTCAGGAGGAAGTGCATTGGACTGGGTCCCCGCGTTCGCGAGGATGACACAAGGAGTAGGTTTTTTTTGATAGGAAAAAGCGCGAACATCTACAGGCGGATAGAGCATGCTAATTTTATCTGGCGCTATGCCATACAATTCAATCAACTCAGCCTGTAAGGCCGGAGAGTGCGCGATGATTTTACCTGCGCTGTGATAGGCTTTTGATTCCAAGAAAGCTTCCAGATAATCCGTCCACGCATGGCGATGACAGGCACGCATATAGCCACGATGCGTGCCGCCGGTGATCAGAATATCCTGCGAGAACGAACGCGTGGTTGAAATACTCAGATCATACGCTTTTGAGATTACTTTTTTGACCTGTCTCGCAAAATAATATTTTCTTAGGAAGCGGGGGTAGATGCGGTTTGGCAGCACGATCACGCGTACTGATTCTGGCAAAACAATGCTGGGGTCCCGCTTCATCACAAACAAATCAATCTGATGGCCGGCTGCACTTGCTGCATGAATTAATTCGAGGAGGTAGGTCTCCATGCCGCCGCCACAGCTTAATTGATGATGAATCAGCGCCAGCTTCATGCTTTCAGCCTCAACACGCTGCCATAGCCAGCAAAGACCAGGAGGGTCAGCCACACGGACACCGGCCAATTAGTATAGAAAGAAAGGACCAACGCCAGCACTGAAAAAATCACAGCCAACGCCATACTGAGCACCATACCGGGCCAGAAACGATGGACCAAATGCATGCTCATCGCCGCCGGCCCGATCAGCAGCACAAAGACCAGCAAGGCCCCGACAATCTGGCTGACCAGGGTCACCGCCAGAGCGAGCAAGAGCATAAAGAGAATACCGAGACGGCGATTCGGCACACCGCGCGCCTCCGCCCAGGCCGGGGCAATCGAGGCATATAGCAGCGGCCGCAAAATCAGCAGCAAGATCAAAATGATCAGGACGGACACCCCGGCCATGGTCTCGATCTCACTGCCAGAAACGCCCAGTACATTGCCAAATAACAAGGCCGTCGCAGCATTGGCTGATTGCGTTTGATAATGTAAAAACAGCACGCCCAGGCCCAACATCAGGGACAAGACCATGGCCACGGCCATATCGCGCTTATGCAAATCCTCCCCCAGAAAGCCCATCATCAAGGCCGCAGAAAGCGTGGCGGCAAACTGGCCCGCCATGGGTGAGATCTGCAATAACAAAGCCAGGGTCGCCCCGGTAAAACTGATATGCCCCAGCCCATGGGCCGCAAATGCCAGGCGCCGCAAGAGGGTGAGATAGCCGATCAGCCCCGCGATCAGACTCGCGACGATAATAGCGATGAGCGCATGCTGCATAAATTCATACTGAAACACAACGGCCTCCATAATGCTCTTGATCCGCGAGCACCCATTTCCGCCCGTTGCGCTCAATCACTTCTAAAGGTGTTTGATATAAGGCACTTAAAGTCTCAGTATTAATAACTTGATCGGGTATATCTAAAACTGCTTTTTCTTTCCCAATAAACATCACCCGATCCAAAAAAGGCAGCAAGGGATTGAAATCATGGGCGGTCAGCAGAATCGTTAATTTTAAACGCGCATGCAGTTGCTGAATGAGATGCAGCAGTTCTTTTTGATAATGCGGATCCAGATTGGCCAAGGGCTCATCGAGCAGCAGGATCTTTGGATTTTCCATCAAAACCGCCGCCAGCATAATGCGCTTCCGCTCGCCACCGGAGAGATTTTTTAATAATTGATCTTGTAACTGCAGGGCATCCACTTTTTGCAGGGCGGCGTGAATCTCTTCGGCAATTGAACGCAAATACGGCACGCCCCAGCGCGCGCCATGATACACTGCTTTTAAAAATCCAGACACAGAATAATCAACCGGTAGCGAATCCATGTCCTGCGGCAGATAGGCAATCTGTTGATGCGCAATTTGAATCTGCCCTTGGGTCGGCTTCACCAGGCCCAATAAGGCTTTTAAAAAAGTGGTCTTCCCCGCGCCGTTCGGACCAAAAATGCCAATACGCTCGCCGGGCGCAATCTGGGCGGAAAAATCAGCAAAGAGGGTTTTCGTAGTAACGCCGAGGGAAAGATGCTCAATCCCGATCATATTTTTGCACCTAACGCATCCGCAATATTCTGCAGATTCTGATGCATCCAATCATAATAACTGAGCTGCGCCGGCATCAGTTCTGATACGCCGACCACGGGAATATGGTTTTTTTCAGCCAGGCTTTTAAATTGCTCGACGACAGGATCGATCACTTGATTATTATACACCAGTACTTTTACGGTACCCTGATTCAAACTTGTATCAAAATCAATGATCTCTTGCGGGCTTAAAGGCACGCCGTTCATGACTTTCCATTGAATCGGTTCATCCAGAATCTTCAAGCCGAGCGCCGTGGCCAAATCATTAAAAATAGGCTCCGTTGCGGCGATTGATTCCCCGGCAACCTGACGCTTCACTTTATTCACGCGAAAGTTAAATAAATTGGCGCGCTGTAAAAAGTAGCTTAAATTTTTCTGATATTCACTGCGATGCACCGGATCCAAAGCACATAAGCGCGCCGTTAGCTCCTGCGCAAAGGCTGGCATGGTTTGAGGCGCATACCAGAGATGCGGATTTTCACTCGGCAGCACATTCATGATTTGACTGACGTTAATTAAAATCGCTTTCTTGGAGCTCCCCTGATAGAGATGATCCATCCAACTATCGTAGCCCGCGCCATTTTCAATGACGATATCGGCTTTATCCACACTTTTCGCCACATCAGCGCCGGCATTAAAACTATGCGGATCAGCCACGGGATTGGTTAAAATAGAGGTCACTTGCACATAGGGGGCCCCTAAATTTTGGGCCACACTACCGTAAAAATTTTCAGCCGCCACGATTTGGATCAAGCCAGGATTGGCATAAAGCTGGGTGCCCATCCAGATTAAGCCGAGTAAAATGCCCCATTTTTTCATCAGTGTCGCCTTCTCTTTTTCATCTCAGGCACCATGGTACCCCCTCCCTGATTTACTTTCAATCCCGATCTCGGTTAAGATAGGGGCATGACCCAACTCACCCTGCCCCTTGAAACGAAAAGCCTGCTCGATTTTGCGCATTTTTATGCTGCAGAAAACGCACTGAGCCTGGCGACGCTCCAGCATTGGCCGCTCTCTGAGTGGTTTATTTTTTTGCAGGGAGCGGAAGGAAGTGGCAAAACCCATTTGGCGGAAGCGCTCGCAGGCCAAATGCTGGCGCAGGGTAAAAAAGTCCTCTATCTTTCAGCCGTGCATCCGGCCTTTTATGATTCGTTGGCGCATCTTGATTTTGCAGACATCGTGATCATCGATCATTTTGAACAGCTCTTCCCCGCCACACCGGCACAGGAGCAACAGATTTTTTCATTTTATAATCGTTGTCTGGAAAAAAAATCCCCCCTCCTGCTTCTAAGTCGCCTGAAAGTGCCGGAACTGCCAATTCAATTACGCGATTTATCCTCACGTTTACAAAATGGCCTGATGCTGTATCTCAAACCGCTCCGTGACAGCGCTTTGCAGGAAGTCTTAAATCTGCATGCGCAGCGTCTGAACTTAGCTCTAAGCCCAGAAATGCGCGCGTATTTATTAAAATATTTTCCGCGGTCTCCCAAAGTCTTGGTGGCGGCACTGGAAAAACTGGCGATCTCCAGCTTGCAAGATCAGCGTCGCTTGACCCTGCCCTATCTCAAACAGATCCTGACAGTGCCAGCTTAATTTTTTGACTGATCTTGCCCATATCCGCGCGTCCCTGCACTTGCGGCTTTAAAATCTGCATGACTTTATTCATGTCCTGCATCGTCGCCGCGCCCGTACTGGCAATGGCGGCTTGAAGCAAATCCGCAATTTCAGCATCCGTGAGCGCCTGGGGTAGATATGTTTGAATGAGTTCGATCTCAAAACGCTCTTGCGCGGCCAGATCTTCACGCTGCGCAGCCTCATATTGCGTGACAGAATCGCGACGCTGTTTGACCATTTTATCCAGAATGACCAAAATATCCTGATCGCTCAGTTCAATGCGCTCATCGACTTCCCGTTGTTTGATGGCAGCAGTGATTAAGCGAATCGTTTGTAGCTTGAGCTTATCCTGCGCCCGCATCGCGTCTTTCATAGCATTGATAATTTTTGTTTTGAGGGCTGCATCGGCCATGTTGATATCCTTATTGAGTGACTTGTAAGTAGGTGTTTAAGCTTTGTATATCCTGCTCGCTAAGTGTGCCAGCATCATATTTGAGTTGTAACCAGCTGTCGATATATTGATATTCTGCCGCTGCCAGGGTGCTTTTATCTTCATACAAAGTCTGAGTGGCATTGAGGACATCCACAATGGTGGCCGTCCCCACCTTATATTTCGCATTATAGCTATCGAGTGTAACCTGGGCCGAAAGCACGGCCTGCTTGTCGGCTTTAACTTGCGACTGAGCCGAGATCACACTTAAAAAATCATTAGTGACATTGCTTTTGGTTTGACGATAGAGATTAAGCTCCGCATTCTGGGAAGAGGCATATTGATTCGCAGCCTGTAGTGAGCTGGACATCAACTCTCCGCCATTAAATAAAGTCCAGCTAAAATTTAAAGAAATAGTTGCGTCGTCTTCATAAGGCCCCAGCGGGGAAATGTAGGGCGAAATATCTTGCCGATAAAAAGTTTGCCCATAGGAAGCCACCAGTGCTACCGTCGGTAATTGATAACCGACATTCACATTTACATTCGCCAAAGCTGCCTTGGTGCTGTCATGTTGGGATACTAAAGTAGGATTGATCAGTAGGGCTTGATTAATCCATGTATTCATATCGTTGGGCACCGGGGGCACAAAAGGAAAGTCTGCTTTTATGACGGCAAGATTGGTTTCCAGTTTGCCGGTCAAAGCCCGCAGTGTTTGATTATCATCTGCCAGAGTGTTTTGATTTTGCACCAGCGTGGCCTTCGCGCTTTGATCATTCGCCCGCGCTTGCGCCACGTCGGTGTAGGTGCCTACTCCGACCTCAAATTTTTGTTCGGTCTGCGTGAGCGTGGTATCCAGAGATTTCAACTGCGCCTCTGCAAACGTGACATTATCCTGCGCCTGCAAAACGGCAAAATAATCCTGTGCCACCGTCAAGATAAAATTTTGCTGCTGTGATTGATACGTCGCATCGGCTGCATCGGCCGTATATTTCACATCAACCATCGCCGCAAAAGCAGTATAATTAAATAAAGTCTGGGTCAAAGTCAAACTATAGCCATCACTGGGATAGGTATCATTAAAACCCGGCTGGCTGTACGCAGTATAACTTGCATCAGCCTGCACCGCGACCTGCGGCAATAAAGCACCGATCGCAAAGGGAACCTGCGCATCTACGGCCTGATTTGTCGCCTGATCGGCAATTAAAATGGGTGAGCTTTGTTGCGCATCATGATACACACTCACCAAATCACTGGCATGTGCCTGAGACATCATGGCTACAACACTGAAACAAAGACCCTTACGCATTACGCATCTCCACTCACAATTCGCTCGACAATTTCGTCCATCTTTTGACTGTGCACGCCTTTAACCAATACCATGGTCTGCGGCTGAAGCAGCGATTGTAACACAGAGAAGAGCTTTTGTTTATCATGAAAATACTGCGCCTCCGGACAGGCTTGTAATGCCGGCTCCAGCAGCGTGCGGTCGCCATATAAAAACACCTGATCCAAATGTGCGCGCTGACACCATTCTCCCAATTGACGCGTGTATTTTTGCGACTCCGCCCCTAATTCACCCAATTGACTCATCACTAGAATTTTTTTGCCAGGAAAGCGTGAGAGCGTACTAATCGCATTGTACACCGCATCCACACTAGCATTGTAGGTGTCATCAATCACAATACAGCCATTTTTTAAAACCAGCTGCTGAAAGCGCCCTTTTACCGCCTCCATTTTGGCCAGCCCCGCACTGATATCGCGCAAAGAAGCGCCCACGCTCAAAGCAGCGGCAGCAGCAGCGACGGCATTTTTAGCCATATGTTGACCGGGCAGAGCAATACCAATCGTGACCGTGCCAATGGGTGTTATGAGGTCAAAATCTACGCCCGCATCGCGAAAATGAAGGTTCTCCGAACGTACCGTCGCCTGTGGATGATCGCCATAGGTCACCACATGACGGCGATCAATCTTCGTACGCCAGGATAAAACATAGGGCTCCGTGAGATCAATCACGGCAATACCCGTGGATTTCAGATGCACAAAAATGTCTGATTTTTCGTTGGATACCCCTTCATGAGAGATGAGTTTCTCCAAATGCGAGGCACCGATATTCGTAATCAAAGCCACAGTCGGCTCCGCAATTCGAGCAAGATAATCAATTTCGCCCGGACTGTTGGTGCCCATTTCCAAAACGGCATAGCGATGTCGCGGCCTTAATTGCAGTAGGGTCAGGGGCAGGCCATACGCATTATTCAAATTTCCCTGCGTGGATAAAGTGGGCCCGCTCTCGCGCAAAATACTGGCAATCATTTCTTTGGTGGTGGTTTTGCCGCAACTGCCCGTCAAGGCGATGATGGGGATATGAAATTGTTCGCGCCATATATGGGCCATTTTTCCTAAAGCCAGCAACGTATCTTCAACGATAATCTGTGGCACCCCGCACTGGCAATCATGATCGACCAGCACTGCTGACGCACCTTTTTTCACCGCATCTGCGATAAAATCATGGCCGTCTTTGTCACGACGAATGGCAACGTAGATTTCTCCAGGCTGCACAGTCCGGCTGTCAATACTCGCGCCTTGAAAGGGGAGATCCTCCCCCAGATATTCCGCGCCGATGCGTTGGGCTAATTGTTTTAAGCTTAACATTTGACATTCACAGCATTTTTGCCTATTGTAGCCAATTTTAAAGCATTTGGCTAGAGATGGAAAAACGCGTCATTGATGGATTTTTAATTTTGCATAAACCTGCGGGGATGACCTCCAATCGGGCCTTGCAAACCGTTAAGCGTTTATTTCAGGCTAAAAAAGCGGGCTTTGTCGGTACGCTTGATCCCTTTGCCACGGGCATGCTGCCGATTTGTTTTGGCAAAGCAACCAAGCTGTCTGAGGCGCTCCATGAACATCCCAAAATCTATATTGCCACCCTCCAACTCGGTGCAGCGACGCAATCGGGCGATACGGAAACCGAGGTGATTGCGGAGGCGCCCATTCCCGCTTTAACCCTCGATAAGGTCAAGGCCATTCTGCCTGAGTTCACGGGTGAAATTCAACAAATCCCCCCCATGTTTTCAGCCTTGAAAAAAGACGGCCAGCCTTTATATAAACTCGCACGCCAGGGGATTGAAGTCGAACGCCCGCCGCGCACAGTGACCGTCTACGCTTTAGAAGTTTTAGATTATGCAGACGGAGTTCTGCGCTTTAAAGTCCAATCTTCCAAAGGCCTGTATGTGCGGGTTCTAGCCGAAGACCTGGCCAAAAAATTAGGCACGCTGGGCCATCTCACCGCCCTCTATCGCCAAGAATGCGCAGGCTTTGCAGAGTCTGATCTAATTCAGCTCGCAACCCTCCAAAATCAATCCGCAGACTTAGATAGGTTTGTGAAGGGATTGTTGACATTGCCAAATCTTCTCTAAGTATTGTAAGATAAGCCTCATATTGATTTAGCCACAGATGCCATGACTTACACTGCCTCATCGATCGAAGTACTGACCGGACTGGATCCGGTCAAGCGTCGGCCGGGCATGTATACGGATACGACGCGCCCCAATCATTTGATTCAGGAAGTGGTCGATAATAGCGTGGATGAGGCCCTGGCCGGACATGCCAAGCAGATTACGGTGACGTTGTTTGAGGATCTTTCTGCCTCTGTTGAAGATGATGGGCGCGGCATGCCGGTGGATATTCATCCGGAAGAAGGTGTTTCCGGCGTTGAATTGATCATGACCCGGCTGCATGCGGGCGGAAAATTCAATCATGATTCCTATGAAGTGTCAGGAGGCTTGCACGGTGTGGGCGTGTCAGTGGTCAATGCCCTGTCCTCCAAAGTGGAAGTCCGCATTAAACGTGATGGCCAAATTTATGCCATTGATTTTAGCCATGGTGATAAAACCTCCGAACTTGCGCCCATCAGCAAAATTGCGAAAAAAGAAAGTGGTACAGCCGTGCATTTTTGGCCTGAACCAAGCTACTTTGATTCGCCGAAAATATCCGTCCCGCGTTTAAAACAGGTGCTCCGTGCCAAAGCGGTACTGCTGCCAGGCCTCTCCGTACGCTTGATTGATCTCATCAATAAAACCGATGAGACCTGGTGCTATGAAGAAGGACTGGCCGATTATTTAACTCAAACCTTGCAGGGCTCGGTGATTCTGCCGGAAGCGCCTTTTGTTGGTCATTTTAAACATCAAGGTGAAAGCGTAGATTGGGCGATCGCCTGGGTGACCGAAAAAGCCAGCGCTGAAATCCCCGCTGAAAGTTATGTCAATCTGATTCCTACTGCGCAAGGCGGCACCCATGTCAACGGCCTGCGCTCGGGCATTCTCGAGGCCATGCGCCAATTCTGTGAGTTGCGTAGCTTACTTCCCCGCGGCGTGAAACTCTCACCGGAAGATGTGTTTGCCGATTGCACCTTTATTTTATCCGTAAAATTGCGCGATCCTCAATTCGCCGGCCAAACCAAAGAGCGCCTTTCCTCCAGAGAATGTGCGGCTTTTGTGATGAATGCCGTCCAAGATGCCTTAAGTTTATGGCTGAATCAAAATGTGGAGATCGGTGAACTTCTGGCGGAACTTTCCATCAATAATGCCCAAAAGCGCTTGAAAGCAGATAAGAAAATTACGCGCAAAAAAATCATGAATGGCCCCGCACTTCCAGGTAAACTAGCAGATTGCAGCTGTCAGAATCCTGAACATTCTGAGCTCTTTTTAGTTGAGGGGGATTCCGCAGGCGGCTCGGCAAAACAAGCGCGCGATAAAGAGTTTCAAGCCGTGATGCCCCTGCGCGGTAAAATTTTAAATACCTGGGAAGTGGATGCGGGACAAGTATTGGCCTCGCAGGAGGTCCATGATATTGCTGTTGCAATTGGGGTAGATCCTGATTCGGCCGATTTATCCAGCTTACGTTATCATAAAATTTGCATCCTTGCCGATGCGGATTCCGATGGTGCGCACATTGCCACGCTGCTCTGTGCTTTGTTTTTAAAACACTTTCAACCCTTAGTTGCCCAGGGGCGCATTTTTATTGCTATGCCGCCCTTGTATCGCATTGATGCCGGCAAAGAGGTCCATTATGCCCTGGATAATCACGAGCGCGATTTGATTTTAGCCAAATTGAAAGCGGCCAAAGCCAATCAAAAAATCAATGTCCTCCGCTTTAAAGGCCTAGGAGAAATGAATCCTCTGCAATTACGGGAAACAACCATGGCACGCGATACGCGCCGCCTCGTCTGCCTGAGCTTAGATACGCCGCAGGAAAGCATTCAGGTCATGGATATGCTTTTATCGAAAGGTCGTGCGGCGGATCGACGTGCCTGGCTGGAGAATGAAGGCGATCTCGCTTCTACAGCTGCTGAATAAGGCCAAACTGTACTTCTCCCATGACTTTACGTCGATGCTCCGTCCACACTGCACCCCAATCCAGATTAAGGCTTTTTTTTGCCTCAAAATAAACAAATCCTCCTGGCTTTAAACACGAGGATGTAGCAATCAAAGTCAAAGCCTCTTGCAATAAATCACTGGCAAAAGGCGGATCTAAAAAAATTAAATCATACGCATACGCCGGTGCAGCAGCCAAAACTTGCAAAGCTGAACTTTCGAGAATATGGCTGCGCGCCGCCACAGCTAATTGCGTTTGATTCCGCTTGAGTGCGCTCACTGCCGCATGGTTTTTTTCAACAAAATCAACACGGGCCGAACCCCGAGAAAGGGCCTCAAAACCAAGCACCCCGCTGCCTGCAAAGGCATCCAAACACACCGCTTCCGGCACTTTCAACATTAACCAATTAAATAGCGTTTCGCGCGCGCGATCAAGTGTGGGCCGCAAACCATCGACGGCGTGAAAATGGATTTTACGCCCCCGCAGCGCGCCCCCGATAATGCGCACTTCATTCATAAAGCCTGAAGAATCTCAGTGCGGACCTGCTCGACATTCTGCATCCCGTTCACCACAATATAGCGTAACTGCTGCGCGTGTTTTTGCGCTAGATCCTGATAATGCGCAATCAGCGGCTGGGTTTGTTCCTGATACACTTTTAAGCGATTGCGGACGGTTTCTTCCCGATCATCTGGACGCTGAATTAACGCCTCTCCGCTCTCATCATCCACGCCTGGTTTTCGCGGAGGATGATAGTCTACATGATAAGTCCGACCGGAGGCAGGATGCACGCGCCGACCACTGATGCGATGTACGACTTCTTCAAAATCAACGCGCAATTCAATCACCACATCAATTTTCAGTCCATGCGCCTCTAAAGCCAATGCCTGCGCCAAAGTACGGGGAAATCCATCCAGTAGAAATCCATTGCGGCAATCCGCTAAAGCCACCCGGTCCTGCACCAATTTAATCATCAGATCATCCGGAACCAAGCCCCCGGTTTCCATGATTTCTTTTACCTGCAGACCTAAAACAGACCCCGCCTTAACCGCAGCCCGCAACATATCGCCCGTAGAAATCTGCGGAATCTTAAAATGATCCAGCAAAAATTGTGCCTGTGTTCCCTTGCCCGCCCCCGGCGGCCCCAATAAAATAATCTTCATGTTTGCAAACTCTCCAAAATGCAGCGTAGATAGCCTATATCCTCATGCTGCTAAATTAAAGCATTCAGCTCCCTTCCCCTTGACGGGGGAGGGTTGGGGTGGAGGTGAAAAAAATCTTGTACACCCCCCACCCTAGCCCTCCTCCGCAAGGGAGGGGGGGATTATTAGATGCGTTTAACTTACTTAACTTAGCAGCATTAGTCTATATTCATTGGATTCTAACACAAAATTTATGGCGATGCGACCTTGACACCTGTAGCATGGCTGTGTAAAATGCAGACTGTATTAAAAAACGGACACATCGCATGCGACTTCTTTTGATTCTTAGCGGCTTGATTTTTCTTATTGCTTGCTCGCGCAATCCTGCGAGCATCACTACGGATCATGGTAATACGCAGATCCAGGCTTGTTTTACGCCGGGGGAAGATTGTAGCACTTTGCTGATCAATCAGATTAATGCTGCGCAAAAGAGTATTGATGTGCAGGCGTATAGTTTTACGTCATATAAGATTGCGAAGGCGCTGGTGAAGGCGGCGCAACGCGGCGTGGAGGTTAAAATTATTTTAGATAAAACGCAGTTTGATGGGTTGCATTTTTCAGTGGCGGCTTATTTGCAGCAGGCGGGCATCACTTTATACAATGATAATCAGGTGGCAATTGCGCATAACAAGGTGATGATTATTGATGATGCCATCGTCGAAACCGGTTCCTTTAATTTTACTTATGCGGCCCAAAACAAAAATGCGGAGAATATGATTATCATACATAATGCAGCGCTAGCCCAGGAATATACAAACAACTGGAATAGTCGAGAGCAGCAATCCCAGCTGGTCCATGCTCCTATTCCACATGGCAAGTAAAAAAAGCTTTATTTTTTATAAAAAATGTATTATAATAGCTGTCAGTTAATATTTTAACTTTAGCAAACGCATTTATACAAACCTAAGGAGAAACTTAATGAGCTGCACCATCTATCTACATAAAGAGAGCGCACACATTAGCCGCGAACAACGCGACATCAATCAATACCTCAAAGAACATCACATGAAAGCGGATCGCACCGTTGAGGATACACACCCCAGCAAATTGCATTGGACCGAACGCCCCATTCATGATTTGATCAAAAACTCTGTGGCCGGCGATACCATTATTCTGTTTGAAGCCAGCCATATTGCTTGTTCTACTTCACAAATGCTGGAAATTTTAAATACTGCAGCAACCCGTAAAGTGGCCATTCATTTTGTCAAATATAATGTGCAAGTGAATAATGACAGTGTTGAAATTAATACTCAGCATTTACTCAATATCATCAGCAAAATTGAAAGTGACTTTGTTTCCAAACGCACTTCACAGGCCTTGGCGCGCCGTAAAGCCGCTGGATTGCCCTTGGGACGCCCCAAAGGTCGTGGCAACAAAAGCTTGAAATTAGACAAGTTCCGCGCTGAAATCGAAAAATATTTATCTCTGGGCATCAGCAAAGCATCGATTGCTAAATTGGTAGATTGCCATCCCCAGACTTTATACGATTGGTTAGAGCGCAAAGAAAATCGTTCCACTGACGAGACTGCAGCAGACGATTTAGTTCACTAAATCCCCCTGATGCGTATGAACCTGCGCCGCCCCACTTGGAGAACTACTGCTTCTCCCGCTGGGAGGCGCAGTTCGCATTTTTTATCATTGATTTTTTCACCATCGGCTTTCACGGCACCCTGTTCAATCATGCGATAGGCATCTGAGGTGCTGGGCACTAAACCCGCCTGCTTCAACACTGCGGCCAAGGACATCCCGGCCTTGAGATCCATATTTAATTCTGCAATATCATCTGGAATTTCCTGCTGCGTAAAACGCTGGATAAAATCCTGATGCGCAGCCTCGGCATCTTGTTTAGAATGGAAGCGCGTAATCAATTCCAATGCCAGTTCAATCTTGATATCCCGTGGATTACGTCCCGCTGCGGCCTCCGCCTTCAAAGCCTGAATCTCGGCAAGAGAACGCAGACTGATCAAATCAAAATAATCCCACATCAAGGTATCTGAAATCGACATGACTTTGCCAAAAATATCTTTAGCCGGCTCAGCGATGCCAATATAATTATGCAAAGACTTGGACATTTTATTCACGCCATCCAGGCCTACCAACAGCGGCAGAGTCATCACCACCTGCTCCGGCTGCTTGTAATGACGTTGCAACTCCCGCCCCATCAAGAGATTAAATTTTTGATCAGTCCCGCCCAATTCCACATCCGCCTTTAGTGCTACCGAATCATAACCTTGCAATAAAGGATATAAAAACTCATGAATCGCAATCGGCAGACCGGTGTTATAGCGTTTATGAAAATCATCCCGCTCCAGCATTCTCGCGACGGTATGCGTCCCTGCCAGCTTAATTAAATCAGCGGCGGACAGCGCATTCATCCAGGCGGAATTAAACATCACCTTGGTCTGATCCGGGTCTAAAATTTTAAATACCTGTGCTGCGTAGGAGGCTGCATTTTTTTGGACGTCTTCTAAGGTCAAAGGCTGGCGCGTGGCATTTTTACCCGTTGGGTCGCCGATCATACCCGTAAAATCACCGATCAGAAAAATAACCTCATGCCCTAAATCCTGAAATTGGCGCATTTTATTCAGCAAGACGGTATGGCCTAAATGGAGGTCCGGTGCGGTTGGATCAAAGCCGGCTTTAATGCGCAGAGGACGCTTTAGGGCAAGCTTTGCCAGAAAATCGGCCTCCGGGATCAACTCCTGCACCCCACGTTTTAACGTAGCCAAAACTTCATTTAATTCCGACAAAATAATTCTCCAGCGCAATGACATTTCCAGCTCGATAGTTTACAATACCCAAGCCCTTCACACAATCTCAGATTATGCATCTTTTTGAACCATGCCCCCACCGTTCTTGTGAACATACCTGGTTTCGTCAGGAAGAAATTGCCGACAGCATCACCCATTTTCTGGCTTTTCTAGCGGCTGGCTGGGCGTTTTTCCTGATGATGCGACATCTGGAGCGAGCGCCCCATGACCATATCCGCTTCATTGCGTGTATTGTATATGGCGTCTGCGTCATGCTGACTTTTCTGATTTCAGCCTGTTATCATTATGCAGTTAATCATCGCCTAAAGCATTTTTTGCATATTATGGATCATATGGCGATTTTCTTGATGATCGCTGGCTCTTATACACCTTTCACCTTGATTACGCTGGCTGGCCCCTGGGGTTGGTCTCTTTTCACTGTAGTCTGGTCGATTGCGCTGGTTGGCATTCTTTTAAAAACCCTCTTCACCGGCCGCATGAATCTGCTTTCAACCATTCTGTATATTCTGATGGGATGGCTGGCCGTGATTGCGATCGTTCCGATTATGCACGCCCTTCCTGCCGCAGGACTTTTCTGGCTTCTTCTGGGCGGATTTCTCTACACCCTCGGCACCGTATTTTATCTCATGGAAAGCATGCCCTTTGCCCACACCATCTGGCATCTGTTTGTGATTGCCGGTTGGCTGGCGCAGTATATCTGCATTTATCATTATGTGATTTAACGGTTTAGGCGCTCCTCAAAAAAACTTCATACCCCGCAAAACTGCGCACATTCAAAACGCCGCCTGCAAAAATGAGATATTGCCCTTTAATCCCCAGCAACGCATCTTGAATCAAAGCAGTACGATCCAGATTGTAAGAGGCAATTTTGCTGGGATAAGTTAAGACGGGAAAATCCAAATCAATCACCGGCACGTCTAATTCCAAACATTGGATCTGATGTTTCTCGATTAAAGCCTGAAGTTGTGGCGCAATGAGCGTTTTGATTTCGAGGGCCTCTTGTTTGAGATCTAAAAACACGGGCACGCCTTGCAGCATTTTCCGCCAATTGGTTTTATCAGCCAAATATTGCGCTAATAAAATTTCAATTAAGCCAGAGTGATAACGCGAGCCGACTTCAAACAAAGGCAAGGCTTGGACTGCACCCTGATCAATAAAACGGGTAGGGATATTCTCCTTACGCGTAATCCCCACTTTCAAGCCAGATGCATTGGCCAGATAGACAATATGGGACTGCATGCAATGCGTCTGGCCCCATTCAGGTTCACGACAAGTCCCCAGATGAAAATGACAGCGCTCCGGCCGCACGATACATAAATCACAAGCGGCTTTGCTGATGACACAGGGATAGCAATAGCCCTGCTGAAACGTTTTTTTAATCGCGCGCCCGCAGCTTACACATTGTTTTTGCCCTGTCACTTCGAGCTTTAAATGTTCGCCTAAATATGTATTCAGTAACAGGGGCTGATCTAAATTCAACTGATAATGAACCTGCCCCGCTAGCAGTGCGCCCTGCATTTTATGCAAAAAACCAGCGGCCTGCATCAACGATCCAGAATCATCATGGTGAGACGATTAATCGAGACGAGATAGCCAGACTCATGATGAATTTCAATGGCCCAGACATGGGTACGTTTGCCCAGATGAATCGGCTTGGCCGTCCCCATCACCCAACCCTCTTTCGCCTGTCGAATATGATTGGTATTGATATCCAGCCCCACCGCATATTGCTTGCTTAAATCCAGGCAATAATTCGCTGCAACCGAGCCCACTGTTTCTGCGAGCACACAGGATGCACCGCCATGCATAATGCCGATCGGTTGTAAAGTACGATGATCAACAGGCATGCGTGCTTTTAAAAAATCAGCACCGACTTCAATAAACTCAATACCCACATGCTCAGACAAGGTGTTTTTGCCGCGAAGTGCAAGTTCATCTAGCGTAAACAGAGTTTGCCATATACTCATATTTTTACTCCAATGATCCCCGGTGTCATCCTCGCACTCTCCAGTGTCATCCTCGCGAACGCGGGGATCCAGTCTAATCCAACAAGACCAAGGCTTTGAAAATATTGGACTGGATCCC
>CAMARA010000012.1 GCA_945860585.1 Francisella tularensis subsp. holarctica
AGAATACGTCGAAAAGGGTCAGGAGTTTTATGAAAACATGTACAAAGAGCGGGCGATTAACAGCCTCAAAAAACGAGCTCAAGCCCTTGGCTTTGCGATTGTGGAATCTCAAGTAAACTCTGCCTTAGGGGTATGAGTTATTTGAGAGAAGCACGGGAAATTCGCGAAGCTGAAAACTTCAACTATGCCATGCAGCGCTTCAATATGGCGCGCCTGAACAAACAATACAACGAGGGAGACAGGGCCATCAAGCCCAGCCTAAAAGCATCAGTCCAAAAGCACGAGACTATTCGCCTGGAAATCCTGATGCGCTTCACCAAATATTCCGTCAAGGATCTCAAACATTTTTTCACCACAATTGATGTTGAGACCGAAGCACAGCGCATTTTAGCCAAACTCAGTCAGGATGAAGCAGCATGAGCAACCAACATCAGATGATCCGCGTAAAATGCTCTTTTTTTACCAAGCTGTTTTTGGTTAAAGAGGCGCAGATTTTAAAGCAAGACATCAATGCCCACCTGAATGCAATATTAGACCTGCACTGCTTCTCCGCACCACCAAGCGCTGAAGAATTAGGCCTTATCGGCTGCCTCATCAATCCCATTTTGCAAAACCAGCAAAATGAAATGCCATTCAAGCCCGATCCAGCACTCCTAATTAAATTCGCTGACTATCAGGAATGGGAGCGCAAACGACTCATGGAAAAAGCCCTCAACCAGCACGTATTGCTGAAACTTTGCCACACATCAGAAAAGGATTATCACACTCAAATTGCAACCGAAATTTTAGAAGACTTCCCTCGCTAGGAAGAAGAAGGTGCTAATCACACCTGATCAAATGCGGGGTGGGCGCAAACTCTCTCTTTCCTAAACGCCCACCCCTGATTTGATAAGCAAGGCCACACTTCCAAGCACATAGTTCTCCTTCACCATTGTATCGGCATATACGGGTGTTTTTTCGACTTTGTGCTTGGCAGTGCGGCCTATAATCTCAGATAAGCTCACTATTTTAAAGGGGCAGGCTCCTCTCGTCGCATATCAGGCTGAGGCCCCGCATGATGCGCCTGGCTCGCACTCGTAATTTCTTATGATTGGAACAGTGTCTTTCACAGACTATTGACAATGACTATAGTTGTGTATTACAATAATTGTGTTTTACAAATATTGCAAAAGGAGCTATTGTGAATATCCAACGTCAAATAGGCCATCAACTCGCTGCGGTGGTGAGTGCAAAACGCCGTTTACTGGATGCTGAAATGAAACCCTTTAAACTCTGCCGCACACAGTGGCAAGTTTTATGCTGGCTTGAATATTTAGGGCCTTGCTCTCAAAAAATATTGCTACAACGGATGGAAGTCGATGCGGCCCATCTTGCTCGCACGCTTGAAGTTTGTGAAGAGCAAGGCTACATCACCCGTAAGCCGATGCCGAATGATCGGCGCTCTCTCTTTATTGAGTTGACCCCCTTCAGCCAGGAAACACTCATTCCCCATTTGCGTCAGGCAACAGAAAAAGTCCATAGCACTTTATTCTCTGATTTAACTGCATCTGAACAAACCTCGCTCCATCAATTTTTAACACGAATTGAAGCGCGACTGAAGCCTTTGGGAGAAGCTCATGAATAAAACATTGCCTTTAAATTTATCAGAAGCCCAGACGGTACGCATTGTTTGGACTTTATTGATTCTATTCCCTATTTTAGGCATGGTCATTGATTTGATTGCGCCTTCTTTGCCGGGCATTGCCAATAGCTTACAAGCCTCCCCTCAGGCTGCCAAAATGGTCATCTCCATTTATTTGTTGACCTATGCTTTCGGGAATTTTGCTACGGGCTTTTTAGCAGATGCTTATGGACGTCAGAAATTACTTCGCTTGAATCTGGTGGCCTTTATCCTCGTCAGCCTTTTACCCATCGCTATGCCAACGATGTCCATGCTTTTACTGGCTCGCGCCTTACAAGGTTTGACCATTGGCGCGATCTCGGTTTTAGTGCGCGCGAGTTTTGCAGACGTATTGCCTCCTGAAAAACTGATGCGCTTAGGCACACTAATTGCCACCATGTGGGGCTTGGGACCCGTGGTCGGCCCAATCATTGGCGGCTATTTACAAGCCTATTTTGGCTGGAAAGCGGGATTTATTTTTCTCTCGAGCCTGACTTTGTGTGTGACCATCGCCATTTTTTTAATTGTGCCTGAAACCCATCTACAACGGCACCCTCTCAACCTCAATCGGATTGGCTGCAATTTAAAAGAAGTGATATCACATCGTGTTTTTATAGGGACTGCGATTTTAATGGGGCTCAGTTATTCACTCCTCATTGCTTTCAATACAGCGGGGCCTTTTTTAATTCAAACGCGACTCGGTCACTCACCCATTTTCTTTGGTCGATTGGCCTTGCTGCTGGGCCTGGTCTTTCTTGCTGCAACCTTTGTAGGGCGCTTGTGGCTGAAACGATATTCTGTCCAACACCTGCTCCCTCGAATCATCGGACTCCTCTTTGTTTTGGGTATTATTAGCATTGCATCAAGTTATGCTTTGAGCCAGAATGTGCTTTTTGTAGGCTTAATGAGCGCCATTATGTATTTTGCCTGCGGCTTAATCTTCCCCATGTCTATGGGAAGAGGGATGACTTTGTTTCGCCATATTGCGGGTACAGCCACTGCATTGATGTTTCTCATTAATATCCTGATCACATGCCTCACCGCCTTTGCCATTAGCCTCTTTCAGATTAATACAACCATTTCCTTGGCCTGGTTTTTTGGCATACTCCTTGGTCTTGCTGTGCTGACCTATAAAGTATTTCTCATTGAAAAAGCAACCCCAGACAGATCTTAAAAAATTGGTTTAATAAGACCGTCCTTTAGATCTGCTTTGACTCAGGTTTGCCTTGTGGCTTTGCACTGCTGAATGCACCTCAACATGCAACTGCTTCAGATCTTTAGGCTCAAAAGAATTTCGTTTGATCTGAACAGCATCAATCTTGGCACCACTTGACCCTACTGGAGCCATAGAGCGCGCCTGCTCCCATAATTTTTCATGCTTGGCTAGATCCCTCAGCAATACAGACTGATCGGCTTTGATTTTCTTGATGAGAGCATGCCCTTCATCAATCGTGGCCCGACTGCCCTTATCCATCACCAGCTTATTGAGCTCATGCCGCTTTATTTTTTCCAACTCTTTTAACGCCGCATACTCTTCAACTTGCTTGAGCACTGGCGCACTCAGGCTAATTTTATTGTCAGACACCCAAAATACTGATTTATTTTCTGGCTTGATTTCTTGTGCTTTAGCTGAAGTCAGGCCAAAGCTGATTTTCTCAGATTCGTTGAGGACTCGGCGCATGGTGCTCATCTGCCGTTTTACGCCATCCACGCCTTGATGAATCAGGACGTCGTTATAGTCTGGTGTCTCAATGGCTCTGAGATTTGGAATGGCTTTGTAGCACTTGATGCCTTCGGACTCTAATTTTTGTGCGGCTATTCTCAACGCTTCGACAGGCCGCTGGTTTTCACCATCATTATCGGCAGCGAAGTAGATCGTATCCGTTTTGTGTTTTCTAGCAACCCAGGATAAATGCTCAGCATTTCTGATATTACCGACCGTCACGTAAATATTGACATCGGGGAACGCTTTCATCAAGGATGCTGCTGTTTCTGGGCCTTCAGCAATAATGACCTTGTTGCTTGCACCTTGCTGAATTTGAGCGGCTGAGCCTGAAATAACACCCCTTGTCCGCTTCGGCACCTCCACCTCTTCTTTATTCACTTTTTTGATCGTGGCTGGATCGATCAGGATGGTTTGTGTTGCCGTGATATAGCCTTGCTCATTTTTAGCTGCAATCAGCGCGGCAGGATAATAGGTTTTAGTTTGCGGATCTTTTACACGCGGATGGAATCTGAAACCGGATAGATCACCTTCAATATGACGAGTTTCGCGCAAGTAGCGCTCGGCAATAGTGCCAGTGATTGGTTTGGATGTGCGGAAATAGTAGCGGGCATTTTCAATCCGCTGTTGTTTTTCATTGGCAAGCAGCCTGGCTTCAGCTTCAATCTCTTCAGCCGATTTTTGCTTGCGAATGTAGGTGATGTCTTTTGCCTGAGAATTGGAGAGCCCTGCAATCTGCGCCCCTGCTTGTAGAGCATCCACATACGACAAGCCGTAACCGTAATTGGCATTCATCAATAATTTAAGAGGATAGCCGCCTTCGCCAGATTCAAAAGAGTGCCAGGCTCCAGCGTGTGAACCACTGACATGGAATGAGAAGAATCCTTTTTCACCCACGCGAACATTATGACCGTGATGCTTGGGTTTGCTGTAAATATCTCCCAAGACATGCTGATAGAAACTTTCACCCATATTGATCAGGGCCTCGTTAATCCGATCAGCATTGTAGGTTTCGCGCTGGACTGACTGATTTTCTTGCATTAGCTCATTACGATAGCCAGCCACCTTATTGGCATAGACCTGCTGGGTTTGATAGCTGCGTGCTGCCTTTTCAAGCTTGCCTTCGTCGATGCCCAATCCCGCCAGATATGGCTTGTATTGATCGAGGTTTTGATGGATTTTAAAGGCTAATTTGTTTTTGCGTTCTGCCAACTCTTTTGCAATCATCATATTGACGGCCAATACCTTGATTGCTTGATCACTCTTCGTAGCGGCATAGCTGCGTTTCCAGGCTTTGGCTGATTGTGCGGCTAAATTGCGATAGTGTTCGGCTTCTTTGTAGAGTGCGCGATTTTCGGGCGTGAGCGCTGCAAGTGCCTTGCGTTTATCAAGATTTTTGACCGCTGGCTCAATGCGGAAGTGCAGGCGTTGCTCTTTGACCAGTTTTTCATATCCTGGATTGTTGAGGAGTTTTTTCGCAGCCAATTGGGTTTTCAAGGATTGGGGCAGCCAAGCTTTGGCATAGGCTTTGACTTCCTCACGCTTGATATGCGTGTCGCTTTCTTTTTTCAGGCGTACAATATCCAGCTTTTTGAGTGAGCGCTCATCTAAACCGATCATCTCATCCCATAGACGATAGGCTGCTGCATCACGATTAGAAACCGCACCTTTAATGACCATGTATTTCTTATTACGCTGCACTTTATCTGCTTTTTTCAGTGCTGCGTACTTTTTCTCATTTTGGATCAGGTTGATACGCATTAAGGTCAGATATTCTGGCGTTAATAGGCTTGGTGCTTGGAGCGCAATTGCATAAGGTGCCGTCCTGACATTGATGAGCTCTTTATTCCTTTGTACAGCTCTGCCAATTTCACGATTCGCAGCGCGATATTCGGCATAGGCTTTCGCCGCTGGTTTTTGGTCAGGATGTAGCAGCGGTTTTTTCCGTTCATCATGCGTCCACGCGCCTAAGTGAATTTTCTTCCACTCCATGCCTTTAACTTCAAGCTCTCGGATCACAGAACCATAGCTTTTTTTGTTGACTGCCAGGTCTTTCTTGATGTTGTAGGCGATATTTTCTTTCAGAAGAACATGCCCCTCTTTTTCTGCTTTCAGGAACGAAAGCACTTTTTGACGATGCTCATGGCGTTTGGCTTCGCGCTCTAATTTATCCAGCGGAATTTTAAATTGCTCAATTGCTTTGGCATATTCAGCTTGATGCGTGAATAAGCGATGCGCGGCTTTGTCCAAATCACTCAAGGCAAGATGGACTCTCAACGCCTTCACATCGGCATTGCGGTCGCTGGTGGCGAATAACGCCAGGGCTGGATCAGGATTTTTATGTTTGAACGCTTGCACGCAAGCTCTGCCCTTGCCTTGATACTCCATGACTTCGCGATGTCTGTTGCGTTCAACAGGATCAAGGGAGTGCAAAAGGGTCAGTGTGGCATAACGTTTACCCAGGGTGTTGATCGCATCCCAACTTAGGCCACGCTCCCGAATGAATTGGCCGTGTAATCTGCCATCTGCCCTAATTTCTTCAGCAATTTTACCTGCATCGAGATTATGGCCTTTTTTAGCCAACTCTTCATAGCATAGCACCAGTTCTCTGGCTTCATGCGATGCGCTGTAACGTTTCAGTTCATCCAAGCTGACATTGTTGAGCTCCATCGCTAATTCATATTTGTGGGCTTCGTTATAAAGCAAATGCGCCTGTTTGTTCCGTGCAATCATGAGATCATAATTTTTGCCATACTCAGCGTGCTCGCTAAAATCTTTGCCTGGAATTGCACTGCGCTTCATCTCAGACCAGCCCGAGCCCACACCACGTTTCAAATCAGCATAAACAGCTACTGCAACCGCCTCCTGGCGGCGGGCGGTTTTGAGCTCATCTTTTTTGACTCGATCCAGTTTTTCGTTATAGGCCTCAACGTCAGCCAAGAAATTCCAGGCGTCTTTAATTTTGCCTTTGGCGAGATTCATTGCATTCAGGCATTGACCCATGACTTTATCTGGATCAAGACCTCTGCGGATTGCATAATTCAGTGGGAAATCGATTACGGTGTCTTTGATCGACAGGCGACTTAGATTTTTCTTTAAGGTTTCAAAATTGGTGTGAGTGACTTTATCCGCAAAGATGTAGGCATGGTCGCGATGACGGGTCAAAGCCACATAAATCAAATTGCGACTCCAATATTTTCCACCAACGAAGAGGAAGGATGTATCGACGGTGACGCCCTGGTTTTTATGAACGGTGGCCGCATAGCCATAGTCAAAGTTTTGATATTCTTTGCCATCAAATTTTACTGTTCTGGCTTTCTTACCTTCGCCAATCACTGCGGTGATTTGAGTGCCTTTTATTTCAGTGATCGTTGCAAAGTGGCCATTCTTCACATTCAGCTTCCAGCTATTTTCTAAAAACAGAATCCGCTCACCGACCATCAACTCGATTTGCTTGGTCTTGCCCTTCTGGCCTTCACGATTGTCTTTGACTTCAAAGGTATGAGCTTTTCCTTTTAAAATATCTGCATCGATAAGCTGTTGGCGGGCGCGTTGATTCAGAATGGCGATATCTTCGTTGCGATGCGCCAGAATAATGGTCTCGTTCATAACGCTGATACCACGGGTAGCAATATGTTGGCCCCATTTGCTCATCAGCATATCCAAATTAGCGGCTTCGGTTTCACTCAAGAAGACTTGACCTTTATGGGCATAATTATCCAGTGCAACGCCAACCTTACCCATTGAGAGCATAGTGGTGGCAAGTCGATCATCGAGAGATCTTTGGCGTTTGATTTCGGTCAGCTCCGCAAAGCCTAATCTTTCGAGTAAGGCTCTGAATGGTGCACCTGGGCCAACCGCTTGCACTTGGCTGGGGTCACCCACCAGAATGAGCTTCGCTCCTGCCTCGCGCACCTGATCAACAATCCTGGAGAGATCGCGGCTGTCCGCCATCCCCGCCTCATCCAGAACAATCACGTCTTTTTCACCCAGGGTGAGCTTTCCCTTTTCCAATTTGTACTTGAGTGACGCAATCGTTGAGCTCTTAATGTTAGAGCCTGACTCTAAACTTTCCGATGCAATCCCTGCAACGGCAACGCCTATAACGCGATAGCCTTCAGCCTCCCACACTTCACGCGCGGCGTTCATCATGTAAGATTTGCCTGTTCCAGCTTTACCGACCACCAAAGCGATATCACCACCCATCAGGATATGTTCGAGGGCGGCTTGCTGGCCTTTATTGAGATCGTATTTCTCGATTTGTTCTTTCAATCTCCAGGAGGCCACCATGTGGTGCTCAGCCTTACTGAGTTTCACCGCCTGGTCTTCCATCGCCCATTCCATTTTGATGTATTGACGGGTGGCATAGCGCAGACGTCCGTCATCTCCAGGGCCAAGGGTGATGAGATCTGGATGGGCTTTAACCCTCAATATTGCTAGTTCAAATTCTTCAGGTGTGTTGGTGGCTTTATTGACGACACAGGCTAAGTCACGATCGCTGAATACTGAATAGCGCTCACTCATGATATTCAAAAGCGATGCAGGTGCATTTAGGGCAATCTCCCTTTCCATTTCATGGCGCATCTGATTGTCTTGATCCAGGTATTCCGCACGATCGTCATTCTGCGGTCTGCCGCGATGACGTGTGGGGATTAGGTGGTTTGGGTCAACTTCCAAATCAATCCCATTGTCTTTAAAAAACTTATCCTGAGCATCCCGCCACTTGCCGCCCCAAGGGTCTTTTTTAACAACGATCCCTTGATTGAATTCTGGATTGAGATCCCGTGCTTTCAGCGAAAAATGCTTGCCGACTAAGCGACGGGTGGTGGTCAGCAGGTGCGCATGGATATTACCGTCTTCAACGTGAATATTGAGATCGACGGGAATGCCTTTACTGACAAAGTGATCGTGCGCGAATTGGCGGGCTAGCGCAATGTTCTGCTCAAGGGTCAATTCCTTGGGAAGGGCCAAAATATAATCCTTCGCAACCTGAGCATCACGACGGATCTCAACCCGCTCCACTTCATTCCAGAGAAATTGACGATCTGCAAATGCGGCATCTGCGCCAGCGGGAAGAAGGATCTCTGAGTGCTCGACATTCGGCTTATCGCGATAATCGAAAGTCATCCCTGTACGATCATCGAAGAGGATAGATGCCGAACGGTAGGCAGCCGCTTGCACGGCATTTTTGCCCTGCGAACGGGAATACACTACACATCTAGCAAACTCGATAGCCATGCAACCTTCCTTTGCTTAAAAAATTAATTAAAAACTTAGTCGGGATGGCAAATGTAGCACATTCGAAAGCAATGTATATTGCGCACCCCGCCAGGCGAGGGTGAGTTTAGCTACAGGCGAGCAAAGTCGCCTTTCGCAGAGGTACAAGGGGGTTTTTAAAAAAGCATCCTTATTTTGTTACAAATGGGGTCAAATCGGCTTGCAAGTCTCGTCATTGCTTGATTTTGCAATTCCTCAAAAATGGCACTTTTTAAAAGCCCACTTGATGTTGAAATTTAGTTTAAAATCCGCTGTTGAAAACCGTTCAGGAAAATTTGACTTTTACCCACCAAATGTGGTATAGTCCAAAATGCACACGTTCCTCTATCTTGGTATAAACAAGATGGAGATAATCACTATGTCCGATAAAATCGACACCCAAACCAGCGAAGAGAATAAAACCTCTTATGCTCACCTCATCATGCAAAAACGCAAAGCGGCGCTTGAACACGCAGCCCAAGCTTATGAGCAAGCCGTCAAAAAACGGATTCATGAGCTCGGCAAGCTTTGCCTTGAATGCAACCTCGGCGACCATGACACCGGATTTTTAAGAGAGCAATTTCTGAAAATCTCTGTGAGGCCGCCTAAAAGCCCTGAAGCTGGACAGCCTGAAACTATTAAAAAGGAGGCTGTCAAAAATGGAAAAAGAGTATAGCAAGGTACGTGATGAACAGGAGCGCGCAAAAACTCACCTTAAGATTAAGTACGGGGGTTTGATTATTAAATCAGGCCTACATCGTGAATCAAAAGATGTGATATTAGGGGCGCTGATTTCCATTGTTGAGGAATTAGCGAGAGAGCCTGGCTCTCGGATGCTTTTTCAATCCAAGGGAATCAATGCGTTTTTAAAAACCTAATAGGTCAGTACCGGAGCAGCCTTTTTAATAATGCTGCTTCGGTCTACTCCCCCCCAATAGCGTGAGTCCCAAGAATCAGAAGGGCTACCCTTACCATAAAGCCAATAATCCGGCGTTTGAGAGTGGGTGCCCCTAGGTATACTCTCAAGGGGTAGTCCATCTGAATCTTGTTTGTGTAGAGGCGCGTCATAAACCTGACCATTTACGACAATTGATTGAGGCGTCAGTGTGACAGTGTCGCCAGGAATGGCAACGAGCTCTTTGATAATGGGGCTGTATCCGCCTGGACAGCGGCCAGGGTTTAGATACCCGCGTTTTAGACCAATGCCTCCCACTGATTGAGGTAAGCATACCACGACATCATCACCACGATTTAAACTGGTCGGCGCGCTCACCTTGTATAAACCGATCGGCATTGATGACGACCAATTGAAATAATAGCCGAGTGATATCACAGCGACAGAAAAAATATCCAGCAATGCGATAAGAAGCAGAATCAGCAAAAACAAAATGACGACTGCTTTTAAAAACAGTCGCCCGATTTTTTTGCCTTTTTTATTTTCTGCGCTCATAGAATTCTAATTCTGAAATAAGCCTCTATCTTAATCTGTAGTAGCAACAAACTACAAGACCGATTACCCCAGCACCCGTAATAGTCTGCAAATATTCTTTTGCAAGATGAACGTCTACATGGTTTTGCAAAAGGTACTGACCGCCAAAGCCAATCAAAAATAAAATCACCACGGGGGTCATACTGTGAAGGCAAGCCCTAAAGGTCTGCACTCCTGCGGCTGCAAAAAGCAACCACGCGTAAATATAGCCTTCACCTGCCACTGCATGGCTGTTTTTTACAAATAAAGCCAAGCCGAATAATACCGCTGCGGTGATCATATGAATCAAGGCGCGCTCGATTGAGAAAGAATATTTGAGCATTGCCCATTGCTTCAAGGCGAAGATTTTTGCTTTGGATATTTCAGGTGATTTTGGCTTGGGGCTTGCACCTGGTTTAGTATTGGCTGCCATCGGAGTCATGATTGTAATCCTTCTGTAGTTTGAATTCGGGCAGTTGTTGGCACTGCCCCGATTGGTTAATAAGAGAAGACGTGAATCTGTCCATCATTTGCATTCATAGACACATAATCATTTACAAATAAATCACGCGCGACTTTTTCATAATCGATGTAGTATTGGAGGTGATCAGGAATCTCATAGCAATCTTCAAAAAGCTGTTCTGCAAAATCTTCTTCTGAATCATGGCAGCCATGATAATGGTCTTCCATCATTTCTTTGGCCTCATCCAGATCATTGCAGTATTGGAGGGCAGCCATTCCAGCCTCACCGTGTTCTTCAAAAAACACTGCGATTTCGTGAGTGGTTTCAATACTTGTATAAGCTTCTAAACGATACTTGCCGAATCCTTCATAATCATCCAGTGACCACTCTTCGGAAAATCCTTCGGGGCTAGCTTTTAGCATTTGTTGAATTTGATCGTGGATCGTGTCAACATCTTGGGTTGCATCGATCCAAACACCGTGAAGCTTGCCGTTGTTGTAAGCGGCTAAGTCTGCTACATAAATTTTGATATCACTCATTTTCATCTCCTGTTACCCCATTGGGGCTTTTGCTTTTGCAACCTCTTATTAGGCTACAGAATCAGTATATCAAGGGTGCGCACCAATGTCAACATAAAAAGTAAATCTTTTTTATGTTGATTATTAGCAACTTATCAGACACCCTTAAAAAGATGTTAATAAACTGATTTTCTTTATTTAAATAGATTTTTTATGTCAGGGAAGTTAAACTCCTTTCTATGCTTCATCAGGCAGTCACCGATCTCATCTTTGAGCAAATAATTGTCAATGCTTTCGCATGCTGCTTTAATCGCCTCTTTTATGGTCATAACCCTGTATGTGGCAAGAAACTCAGAATCTGTAAACTGAAATAGACGCTCTTCAACAGGGAGGGCTAAAAACTCGTTGATAAAATCGTACCACATACCAACAAAAAGGATGCCCCATTTTTTCCGCTTGTAAAAACTGACTTGATGAATGGTTAAAACCCCATCTTCTTCGAGGGTGTATCTGTACTGGGTATCGTCACTGGCCTCATGATTATCGGTGAACTCTGCGAGCTCATTGGCACGTAAGAATTGCTCAGCATAGCCGCCCCATTTATTGGCGCACTTATGCATGGCTAGAAAATACTTTGCAGCATCTTGCGGGTGGCCGCTGCGGCAGATAAAAAAACAGGCTTTGCTTTTGGACTGGCTAAAACTACTACTTGCGATTGAATATGTTGCGGTTGTCATGATATCGCTCTCCTTGCTGTTACCCCTTCGGGGCGTTGTGTTTTGTGATCCTTCAGTAGATCACAGAGCCATTATATCATGTGAATTTGCAATGTCAACATATAAAGATACGTTTTTTAATGTTTATTTTTACTGACACTCTTATGCCATTTATGCAAGGCAACCAATGCCCACACCGCTTCAACCAGCCCGAAGGGCCAAGCACCTTGAAGAAACCCATAGATAGACGCCAAGCCACAGGCAAAAGCGAAGGCCAGAATAAACCAATGACTGCGATGCTCCAGCGCATAACATATCAACATTGCACCAACAGCAAACAAACCAAACAGGGATAGCCCGCTCATCATGCGCCTTTAAATAACGCGCTGAATCTGGCTTCACCGTCTTGCTTATTGGATTTGAGCCATATCTCCTTGATGACTGCCTCATCAATGCCCAATTTGAACACGTCGATTTTATTTTTCTTTAAAACTTCTAGCGCTACAGCACAGCCCCAATTGCTCGGCTCATCAAGACCGCGAGCGTAACCTTGAATGCGATGTATTTTGACACTATGATTCATCTTTCCATAATTTGCCGCCGCAATCTCATTAAATTGATCGAAGAAAGGGCCATTTATTTGCAGCATAGCCGCCATAATTTTAGCACCAGGACTTGCCTTGAGATCCTGCATTTTTAGATCTTCTTCAAGCTTGAAAATTTCTTTGTACTTTAAAATGTCAGGCATATCCTCGCCCTCTATGCGTAATTGCGCACGCAAGCGTTCGGCCTCGCGGTAAAGTGCGCGAAGCATTTTTTGCGAAGGCTTGAAAGGGATTTTCTTTTTGTGAGCGGCCACGACTAACTCGCCCAATGTATCCATAAATTCTTTGGGCACATAAAATGGCAATTTTTCGAGATTTTCATAACCGCATTTGAACAAGTCTTCACAGGCCGTTAAATTATCTGTGACCATTGCAAATTTGAAACGATCTTCGTCATTAATTGTGTTGACCTCTCGCACTTCTTGGCTGTCGAGCACACCGATTACTTTATTACTGTCATCATAAAACTCAAACTTTACGGGGTGTCTTATCCTGGCCCTGAGTGTGATTCTCATCGTGCGCGCTCCTTCATTGAATAAGCAAACATTAGCAGACCCGCCCCACCAAGTCAACATATTTAAAAACGTTGTTTTATGTTACTGCAATTGCAAACAATGAAGGATTGTCGATTATTTTCTTTTTGTCTTTAAGAGCCAATTTCTTAATTTGCGCCTCTGCTTGCATCGCCAAGGACTGCGAGCCAAACTGCCATTTTTGAGCAATTCTTACAGGCTTAAAACTGCGCGTATATTTGGCCCCATTGCCTTCGCAGTGATCGCGATAACGCTTTTCTAAATCGTTGGTATACCCAGTATAAAATGCACCATTGCTGCATTCAAGAATATACACCCAATAACTCACTGGTTCGTCGCCTTGTTTAGGGCGTTTTCGATCAAGCATGAGCTGGCTATACTCCTTTTCTGACTCTTGCACTGCGCCAGAAACAGAACCATTGAGATCATAACGATTACCACCCGCACTCACTGCCTGCAAGTAAATCTCTTTTTTTGTCCAGATAGCCAGAGCCAGCCTTAATATAGGGCCCGCAAGCTCTGGGCAATTTTTTGCTATTTCCTTTGCAACACCAAGCGCCAGCGGTAACGGTTTTTTGGCATTGAAAACCAGGGGGTACGATGCTTTCAATTGCTGAAGCACTTTTTTGGCCTCTTCAAAATTGACTTGATGCTTTGACTGAACCGGTTGAACAGGTTTTTTTAATGACTCTTTTAACCCCTGCAATTCCTTGAAGGAATTAAAAACAGTGTTATTGCTTGATTGTTCCATAGACTCATCATTCTGAACTTTTGCTTATTATCCCTCTTTTTTCGCAGTTTGCAATGCATACTGTCCGGTTTATTTTTTATAAAAGATGCTACAAGTCAATATTATACCAATTACCAAAATTAAATATGCAATTTGATTAAAGTATGCTATACTCCAGATAAGATTATTTTTGGAGGATAAAAGCATGAAGGGACGGCCACGTTATTTATCAGAACGGTTTATGGCAGAAGATTTTAAGGCGTTGCATAAAAAGACCAGCGGACCAGCAAAGCAACGCTATATGGGGCTCCACCATGTGCAGCAAGGCAAGACGTATGCCGACGTTGCTGATATTTGTCTGGTGACACAACTGACCGTTCAGGGCTGGGTAAAAAAGTATGAGGCTGGTGGAGTTTTGCAATTAGTCAATCAGCCTGGACGCGGGCGTAAATCAAGGCTAAAGATCAATGACGATGACTTCAAAGAATCAATCTTAGCCCTGCAAAAAGAACGTGACGGCGGACGAGTTAAAGGGCAAGACATTCTCGACATGATCAAGAAGAAGTTCCGGGTAAACTACAGTTTATCTGGGCTGTACAAGGTATTGGAGCGTCGCAAGATTGTTTGGATTACAGGGCGTTCCATCCATCCCAGTGCGGACATTGAAGCTCAAGAAGCTTTTAAAAAAACTTCAAAGAAATCCTCGAAGGGTCTCTCCCCGAAAACGTCACGCTAGATCAGGTTGATGTTTGGTTTCAAGATGAGGCACGGATTGGTCAGCAGGGAACATTGACGCGGGTCTGGGTGCCCAAAGGAATGCGATTTAGATTGACCCGACAGCAACAATTTTTAAACGCTTATTTGTTTGGCGCAGTCTGCCCTGCAAGGGGCGTTGGCGCTGCATTAGTGCTGCCATACGCAAACACTGCGGCAATGAAAGAACATTTGAATGAGATTGCATATCATGTCCCAGCTGGCAGGCATGGCGTAATCGTTTTAGACCAAGCTAGGTGGCATACTGCAAAGCACTTGCATATACCAGAGAATCTAACGCTTCTGCCATTGCCGCCTTATAGCCCAGAGCTTAATCCCCAGGAAAATGTCTGGGAAGTATTGCGAGCGGACTCGCTGGCGAATCGATGCTTTAATTCAGTGGAGCATATTGTTGATGCAGCCTGCGAAGCATGGAAAGCCTTTGTCTCTGTTCCAGATAAAATTAGATCGCTTTGCACAAGAGAGTGGGCGGTAATTTAGCATGATTAATTTTGGTAATTGGTATTATCAGCAGATACGGGTATTTTTAAAATGTCCACGATTTGATTGCCAAGTCCGAATATATGTAACTTTGCCAACATTACTTTAATGGATTTGGGGGTATCGCCTAATGAGCTTTTTACCACGATACCCCCAGAGGATACCCCCACCAAAAATCATAAAAGACAACTTAAACAGACTGCACGCGGGTACGAAGGGGGGAGTAAATAGGCCTCTTTTTCCATCTATGCCCACCAAAACCAATTGAAAAACAAGATGTTCTGCATTTGGGGGTATCCTAACACCATAATTCTGTATCTTTAAAGAACCGATACCCCCAAAATAACATGATATTGGCTGTAAATTGATAAAATTTTTGAAGAATAAATGATAATCCCTGCATATTGAGGAATACCCCCAATATGATCTGCTCGTTGACGAGAGCAGTGTAGTTGTGTAAACTGAAAAAACCATCAAAAACAAAGACTTGACCAGATTGATAGATCGGAAAAAATGTCACATATTTTTAGAAAAAACATTTTGGGGGTATCCTAGGGGGTATCCTGGAGATTTTTAAAAGACAAACCCTTATAAATAAAGGCCTACAGCCACACAATCGGCTCCCTCCTTCTCCGCCAATACTCTTTTTTATACCATAAAAATCAAATACATATCGAAACATTCAATAGGGATTCGAACGCTCGATTCAAAACAATTTTTTTTGGGGGCCTTATTGGGGGCCCTGGGAGCCACTTTAAAACCGAGGCCCCCACTTATTTTTTATCTAAGCCCCTCAACACGCAACTTGACCCAATTCCGTGTTGGCCATAGCGCCACGACAATACCAGGAATAGCCATCCATGATGTGGCAGATAAAAAAGCGGATACCGATCCATGATTAAAAAAGCCAGGCAACGCAAAATAGCCGAAGAAAATACACACACATACAATCATAAGGGCAGCCCTCCCTGCTGTGCTCTGAATTTTCACATGAAGATATGCTGCTGGCAGGGTTTGCGTGAAAAACTGCCAAACTAAAAAAGACAGCAGATACCCAACTATCAAATAAATCCACCAAGGAGACCAATGCATCCCTTGCTCAATATCTACGACATCAACCATATTGCCATTGATTGCAAAAGTACGAATCGGGACATAATCATAAATATTGCCCAGATTCATCAAATTAAAAAACAGCAGGAAATAAAACCAATAAGCCCGCTGCTTAATTCTTTGCGTTTGCAAAAGACAAAAAGACAAAATGACACAACAAAAAGAAGGATATTCATGCAGGGACCGGCAGATGCAATTAAAGCAACTAGTCCTGGATGTCCCAACGCATAGATCATTTTATTATTCACGTTCTGATCGACATTGATCAGGAGCAGAAGATTCCAAAACCATGCTCCTCCATAGTTGAGGGTAAAAGGATTGGTTTTAAAACCCAAAGCCCATGCCATAAAAGAATGAGAAAACTCATGAAGCAAGACTGCTGGATAATGACTCAATAAAATAAAGATGGGCGTAATCAAAATCAACTTCCATGGCGCTGGTTTCATTGTTTTTACTCCTCCATGTCATACCCATACATTACCGAACAAGTTATTACAAGATTCATGCTATTTCTTACGCTTCATTTCCAAAGCCTTCACAGGCTCAGCCAGTACTTTTTCAAAATCCTGCTCTGCACGACTAGGCAAATTGATCTGCTTCGCTTTATATTCAAGAAATTCAGCCTCGGCTTTGGCTTCAGCCAATGCATTACTCATTTTACCTGCATGTGTCAAAACATCTCGTTCTGATAGCTTCAAAAAATCATCTAATTTTGCAATCCAGTCCTTCATTGTCATCGCTCGTCGATTTTGCGCTTGTAGGTTTGCAAATTCCAAATACGCATTGACAATATTATTCAATAGGATCAGCTCATCTTCCAGGAGGTAGTTTTTAGCAATGACCACGTCTTTTTTATGAATCGCAGCGCCTGTGGATACTCCATCCCAAGTAGTCAGTCCCATATTTTTTGCGTTTGCATCAGCGCGTAAAGAGAGAATTTCTGCCGCAGTATGACCATGCGCAGCCCAATGCATTTTATTTTGGATCGTTGCAAAGAACTGTTTGGTGACCTCCAGACTGGAATCATAATCAATACTGGTTGCATAGATGTCCAGAACCTTTTTCCAAAAGACTTTTTCAGAGGAACGGATATCACGAATACGCGCCAACAGCGCCTCAAAATAACCCTCATCCTGTCCGCGTTTAAAGCGTTCGTCATCGAGCAAGAACCCTTGAGTTAAGTAATTTTTCAATTGCTCCGTTGCCCAACGTCGAAACTGCGTGCCAGGATGAGAACGAACACGATATCCAATCGCAATAACCATATCGAGATTATAATGCTTGATACTGCGGCTAACCTTACGGCCACGCTCCTCGCGAACTTGTAAGTACGGCTTACAAGTTGCTAATTCATCCAGCTCCTGCTCTCTATAAATGGCACGAATATGTTGGGTAATATTTTGTGACGTACTTTGAAATAAGTCTGCCAATTGTTGTTGTGTTAGCCATACAGTACCATCCGATAAGCGCACCTGTACCTGTGTGCCTTCACCCTCAGTCTGATAAAGAAGAAATTCACCTTGGGATATTTGATTCATGAGTATCCGAGAAACTTTAGAGATCACTGGTCTTTATTATACCAGCTTCTCATACAGCAACAAGTAAAAATCTTCATATCACAAGCATCCAAATCGACTCTTGTCTAACCAGCCTTCGCCGCGCATTTGCTTTGCAAAGCGGGCTACGGCTCGGCTAGCCATCCTAAGGATGATAGAAGCGCAATTCAAAAAAACAAGTCATCCATCATACAACTTGAAAAAACCATATCATCGGCATAATCAGAAGGCTTCAAGCCAAAAGTAGTCACCATTGAAATCACGATTTGTTTTGAGGTTTTAGTCGCTGCCTGGTAGACACTTCTCTTTTTCTCCAAATTGCTTGCAACTTCTTTATCAATTTTAAAGGGAGCATTGGCATATTTTATTTCGCAGATTGAGACCATCCCGTCGTTGCGATCAAAGAGCAAATCAATCTGCGCACCTGGGAGACGACTTCTCTTCGGCGGAATATAACGCCAAGTTCCGGCTGTCGCACCGCCTGGAATATGTAGTGATTTACGAATGCGCCCAATATGCTTGTAGCACACGGCCTCAAATGCAAGTCCAGCCCAGGCATTCCAACCAGGCGTTTGCGACATCTCTTCCCAATGAGGGGTGGTATTTTCAGCTTGAAACCCCGACTGAGCAAGCGGCGCAATCCAATTGAGATAAAACAAAGCATATTCATCTATCACTTTGTAGTAAGTGCCATACTTTCTACCCAGCGGCATAAACGACTCAATAAATCCAGCCTGCGCTAATTCTTTCAGCCACAGCGTGAGCGTGCCACCTTTCACAGCCAGCTTTGTGGCAATTTCATCCCGACTGACGCCTTCTCTTTTTGCTGCAATGAGCTGAATGATAGTTTCGTGTGCTGAACCCTGCTCAAAGAGTGCAGTAAACAAATTATGAAACTCATCAAATAAAGAGCCCTGGCGCTGAAAGCAGAGCTGATTGATATTTTGTGAAGCAGACAAACCCTTTTTTAACATATCCAAATAATAAGGAATCCCGCCAATGCACATATACAATTGAAGAATTTGGCAATGATCATAAAGAATACTCCTTTTTTTCAAGTAGTCTTTTGTTTCCTGCAGCGTGAATGGAGCCATTGGCATTCGACGTGTCACACGATTATGCAATCCCCCTTTATTATTCAAGATATTTTTGATAATCCATGAAGCAGCAGAACCGCAGATGACCAGTTTGATATTACGCGTACTCGACCAATATCGGTTCCAGTAATAATCAAGCGCCTGAAGCAGCTTTCTTTTCCGCTGCGCCATCCAAGGAAACTCATCAAAAAATAGAACAATCTGCTTGTTGCCCCCAAACAAAGTGATCGCCTCTTGCAGCATTTCAAAAGCATCCAGCCAATTTTTGGGTGCCGCCAGCTGCGTACTTTTGAGGCTGGAGTAAAAGGCACGTACAATTTCTTTTCTAAACTCTTCAAATTGCTCTTTAGCTGTTGCATTTTGGATTCCTGAGACCTGAAAAAACCAGCATTCTGTTTTTTGAGAGAAAAACTGCCGAATCAAAAAAGTCTTCCCTACGCGTCGCCTTCCATACATAGCCACAAACTCAGATCGATCAGACTGATAGATTTCCTCTAAAACTTCTAACTCCGCCTCACGCCCTATCACTTCAATACTCATATTGATCCTCCCTTTTTAGGATTGCTTAGCCATTTTAATACTGAATCCCAAACTATGCAATACACAATCTATTTAGGATTCATAAAATAAAAAATGATGCAATCCCAAATTATGCAATATAAAATACCCTTGCCAAAAAAACCTCAGCACTGTAAAATGAGTATGGCTGAAAAACCAAGTAGTTATTAAAAATTTGAAGCGGCAAAATGAGGCCGCTTTTAGACAAAACTTTTTGGGGGCCCTATTGGGGGGCCCATATTAGGCAAGGCACCGTTTACGCGATTAAAAATTACTTCTGCAGCAGTTTGTCCATGCGCAGCCCAGTGCATTTTGTTTGAATGACCTTAAAAAACTGCAGGGATGATTCTGCACGAGGATCATAATCAACACTGGTTGCGTAGATATCCAATACTTTCCGCCAGAATATTTTTTCTGAAGAGCGAATATCACGAATACGCGCCAGTAACTCATCAAAATAGAAGCCACCCCCTCCTGATTTAAGGCGCTCGTCATCCATGGCAAAGCCTTTGATGATATACTCTTTAATCAATTGCGTTGCCCAGATACGAAATTGAGTTGCTTGAGCTGAGTTTACGCGATAGCCAACTGAAATAATTGCATCTAAATTGTAATATTTTGTTTGATAGTTTTGCCCACTTTCACCCACATGTTCCAAAATGGAACTTGTGCCCCCTTCATCTCAACAGCTACTGAATCTTCTTCCAATTCGCTATCAATGAACACCTTCTGAGCCTGGTGATCAAAGCTCTATCATACCCCCCCTAAACCCAAAAAAAGCACGGCCTGACTCTCCCCTATATTTTTTTGAATACTTATGCTTTAATAAATCAGTATTTCTATCATTCACCACGGGAGAGTCAATTTATGAAAATCAAAGCAACCATCCTCAGTCTCAGCGCAGGTCTTTTTTTAGCAGGCAGCGCCATGGCCGCAACCACGGTCGGCATTGTGAATTTAACCACAGTCTTTCAAAATGTGCCACAAGGCTCCGCAGCATTGGCTAGCTTGAAAGAAGAGCTCGCTCCGCAAGTGCAAGCTTTACAAACCAAGCAACAGACTTTGCAACAACAAATTCAAGCTTTTAACAGCAATACCAAGCTCAGCAAGAAAGAAGCAGCAGCGCAAAAGCAAGCTTTGCTTACTCAGCAACAAACTTTGCAAACCACGGTACAGAGCTTCCAACAAAGCGCGACCCAACAGGAACAGGCTTTACTCACAGCATTTAATGCCAGCTTGAAAACCGCTTCCAGCACTGTTGCCCAAGCAGATCATGTTGATCTCGTCCTCAGCAATCAAACGGCACTCTACAATACCGATAGCGTGGATATCACTGCGCAAGTGGTTGCGTCCATGCAACAAAATGCTGCGACACAATCGGGGTCCTAATGTTTAATTTTGCCCGCCGAAAAGTCCCCGCTCTTTCTCAAACTGAACTGGAGGCCCTGAATATTGGGGACGCCTGGTGGGAAGCGGATATTTTAAGCGGCAATCCGGATTGGCTCAAACTCAAAAATTTACATCTTTCGCATTTGAGCCCGGAAGAGCAGCAGTTTTTAGACAACGAAACCGAAGTTCTCTGCAATCTCCTCGATGACTGGCAGATTGTGCACGAGGATAAAAATCTACCCGCTCCGGTCTGGGATTACATTCGTGATGCTGGATTCTGGGGCCTGGTGATTCCCAAACACTATGGCGGCAAAGGTTTTTCCGCCCTTCTCCATTCTCAAGTGGTCATGAAAATTGCCACTAAAAGTTTAAGCGCTGCGGTCACAGTGATGGTTCCAAATTCACTCGGCCCGGGCGAACTCCTGCTGCATTACGGCACCGATGCACAACGCGATTATTATCTGCCACGCTTAGCCCACGGCGATGAGATCCCTTGTTTTGCCCTGACTGGCCCTGAAGCGGGCAGTGATGCCTCCAGCATGCCGGATTTTGGCATCGTGTGCAAAGACCTATTTCGCGGCGAAATCGTCACCGGTATTAAGCTGAGTTTCAGCAAACGCTACATCACGCTGGCGCCTGTTGCCACTTTGATTGGTCTCGCATTTAAACTGCAGGATCCCGATCATCTCCTCAGCGACATCACCGACCGCGGCATCACGCTCTGCCTGATCGAGCGCGGCCATGCTGGCCTGAATATCGGCAATCGGCATATCCCGTTGGATCAGGCTTTTTTGAACGGCACGATTGAAGCGCATGAACTCTTCATCCCGCTCGATGCCATTATCGGCGGCGTTGATTATGCCGGCAAAGGCTGGAGCATGCTGATGGAGTGCCTCGCCACCGGGCGCTCGATTTCCCTACCCGCGATCAGTGCCGCCTATGGTGCGCTCGCTTATGTAACCACCGGCGCTTACACGACATTGCGCGAACAGTTTCATTTGCCAATTAAGGATTTTGAAGGGGTACAAGCGCCCATGGCCCAGATCGCAGGGTTTGCTTATATTCTGGATGCCTGTCGCCTTCTTACGCTCACCGCGAATGATTTAAACCAAAAGCCCGCCGTCGCCTCCGCCATTGCCAAATATCACATGACTGAACTCGCGCGCAAGAGTTTGAATCATGCCATGGATATTCACGGCGGTCGCGGCATTATGCTGGGCCCGCACAATTATCTGGGCCGCGCGTATCAGGGCATTCCCATTTGTATTACCGTAGAGGGCGCAAATATTCTGACACGCAATCTGATAGTATTTGGCCAGGGCGCGATGCTCGATCATCCTTACTTAAAGGCGATTTCACAAAGCCTGCAGGATTCGACGCCCGCGCATAAAAAAGCCTTTAAAAAAGCCGTCTTCGGTTTTGCCGGGCGTTTTCTTAAACTCTGTTGCAATCGCATCTGGCTTAGCTGCAGTCGTGGCCTGTTCATCAGCACGCCTGATTCCAAACTCACCCGCCATTATCGCAAAATAAGCATCTTATCGAATACCTTTGCCCTGACAGCCGATCTTGCCATCTTGACCTTAGGCGGCCGCTTAAAACGTAAAGAGCGTCTCTCCGCTCGTCTGGGCGATGTGATGAGCCAACTCTATATGGCGAGTGCCGTCTTAAAATACTATCAGCATTTTTATGAACCAGAAACCGAAGATAAAGTCGCAGAATGGGCCGTCCAATATTGCCTGCACAAAGCCCATGTCGCGCTGAAAGATTTTCTGCATAATTTTAGCCGGGGCCCACTGCGTTTTATTTTAAACTTCCTGTTACTGCCTTGCGGCCAGGCGTATGCTGCGCCCGATGACCGCGCCGATCAAGTCGTCGCTAAAATCATGAACGAACCCAATCACCTCCGCGAGCGCTTTAAGGCCTATTGCCACGGCGACTCCGGTGATGCGCAAGGGATGATGGGAGTCGAACACGCCTATCAAGCCTTACAAAAAGCCAGCCCCACACTCGCAAAAATCAAAGCGAAGGTCAAAGAAAAAGCGCTTCCCCGCAACCTGACTTTGCTGCAACAGGGGGAATTGGCTTTTCAAAACCAATGGATCAGCGCGCATGAATGGCAAGACGTCCTAGATTTTTCCATCTTGCGTGATGAGGCTATCCAGGTTGATGCTTTTACACCGGATCTTAAACCTGCTAGGAGAACCCGCATGAATCTGAATGTCTCACTCGAAACCCAATTCCAAGAAATCGTTGAACGCGTCCATACCGGCCAGGTCAACCTGAGTCCCACGCCTGTGCAAAAACTCGAACTCTATGGCCTCTACAAACAGGCAACAGAAGGGGATATTACAGGCGCAGCGCCGTCCGCAACCGATTTCGTCGCCCGCGCGAAACACCAAGCCTGGGAAAAATGCAAAGGCATGACCAAACAACAAGCCATGCAAGCGTATATCCAATTTTTTGCTTAATGGAATATGCTCATGTCTGTGCCACCCTCGCGTGCCTGTGTCATCCTCGCGAACGCGGGGATCCAGTCCAATCACTTTCCTCATTGTAAACCCCCAGCAAAACCATTATAATTTAATATTTTAAATAGGACATTACACCATGCTCTCACATCGCATCAACGCCATCAAACCCTCCCCCACCCTCCAAGTCACAGCCAAAGCCGCTGAACTCAAACGCCAGGGCCTGCCGATTATTTCCTTAAGCGCCGGGGAGCCCGACTTCCCCACGCCGGATCATATCAAAGCCGCCGCGATTGAAGCCATTCACCAAAATAAAACCCGTTATACCGATGTGCAGGGCATTCCCGAATTACGCGAGGCGATTGCCGCCAAGCTAAAGCGCGATCATCAAATCGACTACACCATCGATGCCATCAGCGTATCCAGCGGCGCCAAGCAGGCTATTTTTAATTTGATGGGTGTGCTCCTTAATCCAGGCGATGAAGTCCTCATTCCTGCACCTTACTGGGTGTCCTATCCCGACATGGCCCTCCTGTTTGATGCCCAACCGGTGATCATTCAAAGCGAAGCCAAAGATCGCCTCAAAATCACCCCCGCATCTTTAGAGGCCGCCATCACGCCGCGCAGCAAACTTTTAATTTTAAACTCGCCCTCCAATCCCAGCGGCGTTGCATATTCCAAAGCGGAATTAAAAGCGCTGGCAGAAGTCCTCCTCAAGCATCCAGAGATCGTCATCTGCTCCGATGATATCTACGAAAAAGTCATGTGGAGCGGCGAATTCGCCAATATCCTCATGGCCGAACCCGCTTTAAAAAACCGCACCATCCTCATCAACGGCCTCTCCAAAGCCTACGCCATGACCGGCTGGCGCATGGGTTATGCCGCCGGGCCCTTGGAATTGATCAAAGCCATGAACAAACTCCAATCCCAATCCACCTCCAATGCCTGCAGCATCTCGCAATACGCCTCCATCGCCGCCTTAAATGGCGATCAAAGCTGCCTCATCCCCATGGTCGCCGCCTTCAAAACCCGCCACGACTATCTCTTCCAAGAAATAAACCGCATCCCCGGCATGGAAATGCTCGCCGCCGACGGCGCCTTCTACGCCTTCGTCAAAGTCCAGGACTTAATGTCCCAACACGGCTTCAATGATGACATCAGCTTCAGCAATATGCTCCTAGAAAAAGCCCACCTAGCCGGCGTCCCCGGTAGTGCCTTCGGTGCCCCCGGCTACATCCGTTTCTCCTACGCCACCAGCATGACCGAACTAGAAACCGCCATAGCCCGCCTTCAAAACGCATTTAATAATTTAATTAAATAAAAATTTGACTATTTTTTTATTTTACGATATAATAAGGCCAGGTAAAAATATGAGGAAAAATAAATCATGTACACGCCAGAAATAACACTGCCTTTTGAATACCCAGCACATAACAGGCGGTGGATCGATGCTGAAGGGAATAAGCATAAGGCTAAACCTATAGAAGTAAAAAAAATACCACTTTATAAAGACCCGCCAGCATTTATCAATGCGATTTTTGCCACACGCTTTTTTGGAGAGGGCCTCAGTAAATTTCATAATTTGTATACGTGGTGCCCGATTCCACATTTCAGGAGCGATGGTAATATCAGCGCATATCATAACTTTATAAATCTTTATAAGATTGCAGTGATATGGCGGCACTTGCACTGGGCAGCCCCACGCGACGGCCGCCTTATAAAACCTGAAGAGAAGGATAAAATAGCAGAAGCTATGTTTTCGGACCTGCATAATGTAAGAGATCTTGAACAAGCTATAGCGAATACCAAAAAAAAAAAAACAGTCGTAATAAGGCACAGCGCATAGCTTTGATTCAGACAATAATACAAAATAATATTGAGAGAATTCTTAAATACGCCGACAAAAAAGTGAATGAATTTCCTAGCCAACCAAAATATTACGCTCATCTAGTTCGGATGCTCCAAATAATATTTTATGATCTCCAAACAGATAAAAGGCTCCTGAACGAATTTGACAGAAAACTGAGCAAACTTGGTAAGGAAGTAAAAACAATGGAAGACAGCGACCTTCTGCGACAAGCAAGAAATCTCATTAGCGATACGCTATATCAACTCTTCAATCTAATGCCAGTAGCTGAAGCTGAAGCTAGAGCTGAAGCTGGAACTGGAGCTGGAGCTGGAGCTGGCGGTGGAACGGCTGCTGCTCCTACCTCTACCCCTACACCTACTAGACCTTGGTCAGGTGCGCACCTTGAAGGCTCAGCTCCATCTGGATCTGGATCTGGACCTGAACTTGAACTCGCCCCGCTAAGTAAAGCGAGCGCTCGCCCTCAGGATGGCACCTCAAGTGTCGGTGGAGCTGCTGCTGCCGCTCCTGCTCCTACTGGACTTTTTTTAGGTGCGCATCTTGAAGGCCCAGCCGCACCTGGACCTGGACTTGAGCTCACCTGAAAATGATAAATAATATGGCGCCACTGACATCTGTTTCAGGAATATGCTCCTAGAAAAAGCCCATCTAGCCGGCGTCCCAGGCAGTGCCTTCGGCGCTCCAGGCTACATCCGCTTCTCCTACGCCACCAGCATGACTGAGCTTAAAACCGCCATCGCCTGCCTCCAAAACTCATTTTTATGATATCCAAATAAAAATCAACGATTTAGCCAATTTAATTAAAGCAAATATTGACTATTTTTTTATTTTGTCATACACTTAACTAGTGAAAAAATAACGAGAATAAATCATGATTACACCAGTTACAAGATCCAACGGAACAAGAGAACTTGAAGAGCCCAAAAAGTCAGCATTAGAAATAGTATCCGAAGCACTCTTAGAGATCGAAAAGTAATCTCAATTTACTCCTACATATCAGCGGCTTAAAACGCCAATGGACAATCATCAATATGACTATCACACGAATGATGCACTAAAAGTTATGTCTTTGTGGCAGCAGGTAAATAAAATACGTGGGTATACTGGCACAGAAGACAAAATCATTATTGCAAGCAGCATGAAAAGTGATGCAGAACGCCTAAAGGAAATCTCAGGAGAACGCTTAGAAATCCAAAGGAAACAATCAGCTTCCGGCACTGAACCGCAGCAAACAGCAGATTTTGAAAAAAAAGAGAGCGCGAACTAAAGGAAGAAATTAGCACTATACTACATAACCTGATCACAAGACTTCTTGATTATGCCGACAAGAAAGCGAAGAGTGGATGGTTTCACAAAGCACAGCCCGAATATTACGTGCACTTACTACATATGCTCGATTGCATACTCACTCCTCCTACAGCAGAGGCTGTAGGTGGTGTTGGAGCAGCCTCAGGGGGTGGGGGTGGAACTGGAGCCACATCTGAAGGCCCGTCTACAAGGGCTGACACCCCTGGAACTGGGGACACACATCATCCTGTAGTGGGCGCTTTTGCAGAGATAGAGCTACGGACATTTGGAGGTTCGACACCAGCCCCCCCCCACCCCCTGGATCCCTCAGCTAATAAACACATGCATCCACTTGATGAAATAAATCTCATTTTCGGTTAAGATAAACGAGATCAATCTATTCACATCAAGGAGATACATATCATGACTGGTTTTCGCATTGAATCTGATAGCATGGGCGACATCAAGGTGCCGAATGATAAATACTATGGGGCACAAACGGCGCGGTCGCTGGTGCATTTTAGTATTGGCAATGAGCATATTCCCATTGAAACCATCCATGCTTTTGGTATTCTCAAAAAAGCGGCTGCGCTTGTTAATGCAGAATTAGGTCTTTTGCCACAAGATAAAGCGGAGCTGATCAGCAAAGTCGCGGATGAAGTGCATACGGGCAAACTCGATGCGCATTTTCCGCTGTATGTCTGGCAGACGGGCTCCGGCACGCAATCCAATATGAATGTGAATGAAGTGATTTCTAATCGTGCGATTGAGTTGGCGGGCGGAGTCATGGGCAGCAAGACGCCGATTCATCCGAATGATGATGTCAATAAGTCGCAAAGCTCGAATGATACCTTTCCGACGGCGATGCATATTTCAGCCGTCATTACTTTGCACGAAAAGCTGCTGCCGGCTTTAACCACTCTGCGCGATACTTTGCATAAAAAATCACTTGAATTTAAGGACTTGATTAAATCCGGGCGCACGCATTTGATGGATGCAACGCCAATTACGTTGGGGCAGGAGATCTCCGGCTATGTGGCTCAACTTGATCATGGGATTGAGCGGGTCAAGATCAGCCTGCCGCATCTGTATCAATTGGCAGCGGGCGGTACGGCAGTAGGCACCGGCCTGAATACCCATCCTGAATTTGCCGTCAAAGTCGCTGCCAAAGTGGCAGAATTAACTGGCCTGCCCTTTGTCACCGCCCCCAATAAATTTGAGGCCTTGGCTAGCCATGATGCCCTCGTGTTTGCTCACGGCGCCTTACGCACGATTGCCTGCGCGTTAATGAAAATCGCCAATGATGTGCGCTGGATGGCCTCCGGCCCTCGCTGCGGCCTGGGTGAAATTCACATTCCCGAAAACGAGCCTGGCTCCTCCATCATGCCCGGCAAAGTCAATCCCACCCAATGCGAGGCCATGACCATGGTTGCCGTTCAAGTCATGGGCAACGACAGCGCCATCCAAATCGGCGGCAGTCAGGGTAATTTTGAATTGAATGTCTACAAGCCGGTGATCATCTACAACTTCATCCAAAGCGTGAATATTTTAGCCGATAGCATCAACCACTTTGACACATTCTGCGCCCAGGGCATCGAAGCCAATATCGAGCGCCTGAAGTTCTACGAAGAAAACACCCTGATGCTCGTCACCGCCCTCAACACCAAAATCGGCTACGATAAAGCCTCCAAGATTGCGAAGAACGCCTATCATCAAGGCATTACCCTCAAGCAATCTGCACTGGACTTAGGCTTCCTCACCGCGGCCCAGTTTGATGAGTGGGTTAGACCCGAGGAGATGTTGGGTCCGAAGTAGGGCTTGAACCGGAACCTGATGGAGTACTAGCAGCAGACCCGCGTGGCGTTGGATCGTCGCTTAATCCTGTGTGACTACCTACTGGCGTAACATAGCGAGACTGGCCCCCTGGGACAGTCACAGATCGATGACAAACTGGAAGCGAACCAGATGCAACAAAAAGATCCCACAAACAATTTTTCGCAGCAACTGCGGCTACAGCGCAAGCGAATGCATCTGTTGCACCCACAATTCCGACAGGAAAGCCCATGCCCAACACCACGCCTATTTCAGCGGCAGCAGGAAGCACATCTAACAATGCACGTATCGCCTTCACTTTAAAAACTGCCCAAGGCTCTGGATCTGCACTAGCGACACCTCCTGCATCACTGTAAACTTCAATTACAAAATCTATTTCTGATCCATTTTCCAACAAAGACTCGCCAAGGACGCCACTCCGACTAAAGGTTAATGAATGATCATCTTCGGTAGAAATGGCTTCTGGCGCCGTCACAACAGATGGCTTCATTGCATTCACCGACCACTGCACGATCATCCGTAAAAACAAAGCCGGAATTAAGACCTCCATAAAATGGCCAAAATCTTTACGCGCACCGGCTGCACCGGTTTCATCATATGCACCAAATATCGCATTCATGGACTGAAATACGCCACAAATAAACAACATTGCTCCCACGGTTTGCAGCACATCAACACCACCTTTTTGCATGATGGCAGGCATGATGGTAGGCTTGAAAGATGCTCGATAAGCCTGAATAGCCGCCAAAATGGTGCTGGTCACTGCCAAGGTCACCCCTGCGCCAGCCGCAAAATGCAGCGCCTCTTCCTCAGTCGCACCCTCTCGTTTCTGCTGAGCATAAGCAGCCCCCATTGCAACGAGTCCTGTTGACAGAAATTGCTTTAACCCATAAGTGACAAACGTTTGCATTGTTTTCTCCCGTGAATAATAAATAAATACACTATATATCAAGAAGCGCTTGAAGTAAATATTTATTATTGATCACACCACGGAGATCACACTATGTAATTTCACAAACGGAAAGAATCCCCTAAATAAACTGCTTTGACGTGCTCATTGCTGAGAATCTCCTGCGCGGAACCTTCGGCGATTTTTTCGCCGGCGCTGACAATGTAGGCGCGCCCACAGATATCCAGTGTTTCGCGTACATTGTGATCGGTGATTAACACGCCGATGCCTTTGTCGCGCAGCTGATAGATAATGCGTTTGATATCAATGACGGAGATGGGATCGACCCCGGCGAAGGGCTCATCCAGCAAAATAAATTTGGGGTCAGCAGCCAGGGCGCGGGCAATCTCCACGCGACGACGCTCGCCGCCGGACAGGCTCATGCCCATGCTTTTGCGGATATGCGTGATATGGAACTCCTCCAGCAGCGTTTCCATGCGCTGGAAACGTTCATTTTCACTCAGATTTTGCAATTCCAGCACGGCCATTAAATTATCTTCTGCGGATAGTTTTCTAAAAACCGAGGCCTCTTGCGGCAAATAGCCAATCCCCAAACGCGCGCGCTGATGAATCGGCAGCAGGGTAATATCACGATCATCTAGAAAAATTTTGCCACGATTCGGCTGCACCAGGCCTACCGTCATGTAGAAAGCAGTGGTTTTGCCTGCGCCGTTTGGCCCCAGCAAACCCACAATTTCGCCGGCTTTGACCTCGAGGGAAATATCTTTGACCACCCAGCGTGATTTATATCGCTTTGCTAAATTTTGCACTTTCAAAATCATGACTGGCTATCCTTGTGAGCTTTCTGCTGATTATAGGCCGGTAGAATAATGGTGGTCACGGCCTGCTGGCCACTGCTGGCTTTGGGACTGGACACGATCTGCGTATTCACATTGTAGGTGATGAGATCGCCCTCAAACACATTGCCGGCCTGATCAAAATGCGCCTTCCCCACATACTCCACCATGCCGCGCCCGGGATAATAATAAATCATCTGCGCCTGACCATGCACCAGGCTGGATCCTTTATTCGGTAAATCTTGCGTCGTTGCCGGATTGCCCGCCGCGACAAAACTATACACCTGTCCATCCGCACCCCGTTGAATCGTCAGGGTATTACCCGTCAACTGCCGATTGCCTTGCACGACTTTGACATGTCCTGAGTAAACGGCTACACCTTGTTTTAAATCGACAGAGGCCGCATCACTGGTCACATTAATCGGCAACGCATCATCACTCACCAGCGCGTGTAAGGGCGCCAGGATCAACAGACTTGAACACAAAACTGCCTTAATGAGCAGGCGGCTGATACACACTTTGCACCTCCGTTAAAAATCGCAATGTCCTGGCTGGAATCTGCGCCACAAAGCCCACTGCCCGCACCTGATTCAGGGTTCCCGGTTGACTCACCGTAATCAGATCGCTCCCCATGATCGTCTGCGCCTCGACATCCACACGCGCCTGATCGGTCTGCACCAGAATCGCTGGATTATTCGGCGTTGCCGGCCGGCTTAAATTCACACCGCCCCCCAATTGCAATTGCGTATTCTGATCACTGAGCATACCCGAGGCCGCCGTCAAAGTCCAGGGCACTGCCTGTGAATAATCCTCCCACTGCAGTCCTGTCAGGCTGATATCACTCGCCCCGTTTTCAGAAGCCTGCACCACCGTTCCTTTATACTGCGGCACCCCCTGATCATTCATCTGCACAATCACCCCATGCTGCAACGTACCGATACTGGTCAAACTGGCACCCGTAAACGGCATGATAATACTCATTTTTGCAGCATACCAACTGGTGATAATCACAAGAAAGCTAATCAGAAAAATCCCAAGCAAGGTCCCGCGATTCAGCATTATCCCGCCACCTTAATAAACAATTCTCCCGTCTGTGCCGCGCTTTTGATAATCGCATCAAACAAGCCCTGAGCCGACAAAATCAGATCACACAATTCGCGCACCGCCCCACGCCCGCCTTTAAACTTGGAAACAAAATGACAATACGGCAACACACTCGGGTGATGATTTTTCACCGTCGCCGCCAAACCGACTCGGCTCAAAATGGACAGATCGACAATATCATCACCCATATACGCCACCTGCTCCGGCGTGAGCGAGAGATTGGCGCACAACTCCTCAAACGCAGCCAGCTTATTCAGCCGCCCCTGATACACATGCTCAATCTTCAAATCCCGCGCCCGCGCCGCCACGATCTCAGAGGTCCGCCCCGTAATAATCCCAATCTGAATCCCCTGCGAGCGCAACAAGGCCAGCCCCAGCCCATCCCGCGTAAAAAAGCTTTTCAACGCATCCTGACGCGCATCAAAATACAAAAGCCCATCTGTCAACACGCCATCGACATCCAACAACAATAGTCGCACTTTCGCGGCGCGCTCAAGCAACTCTGGATTGCTCATGATCTATTTCCTCTTAATTTCCGCAAAATCTAGTGTATCAATTAGCAGTGCTTTCCGAAAGTGGCTCATTACTCGCAGAATAAATATATTGATTTTATTATAATTTATAGTTAAAATAGTGCAATTTATAATTTTATAATAAAGGATGTATTATGGCCTATTTACCAACCACCTTCTCCGTCATCCTGCCAGATGGCCGATCCACAGGGGGCCTTAACCCCCAAGACAGAGAATCAGGAATGGTACTCAAACGCAATAGCACAAAAAAAGATACCGCAAAAAGTCAAAGCGCAGCCGCGAAAGCTTTCAAAGGAAATCCTGAAATTAAAGCTGCCGCTGAAAAAGGTCTCCAGGCATTTGTTGATGCACAAAAATATTTTGCCCAAGACGCTGCTACAAGAAGCGGCTCAGAGGGAGGAGCGGGTGCGGGTGAAGGTGAAACCGAAGGAAAAGGCGTTGAGAGCCCCTCTCCCACCAAAACAATAGGCCCTTCCACATCTGCGCTCTCACTCCACAGCTTGGCACACCTTCACAGAACCTTCAAATTAAATGTTTCGGACACAGACCATTACCGAAACTTAATCAAAACAAATCAGCCCCATCTAGAATCTATTCAGCAAGAATCTAGCTCCGCTGCTGCTGCACAGGGCGCAGGCTTTTTATATGCTTTATTGGCCGCGCTCTTAGACAGTCAAGAACGGCCTGGTAACGCCCCCCAACAGGCACGCATGAGTGACTCGATACCTATCGATTCTGCACCACAAACTAAGCCCTCTGGCATGTGCAGTGAACGCACAAAAGAATTAGCTTACACAACAGCAGGCCTCGGGTCACGCCTTATTGCTTCGGCTGGCTTCGGAGGCATCTATGGAGCAATTTCCTTTAACAAAGCCAGCCCCATTATTGGAGATACTTTATCTGCCATTTGCGCACTCTTTAGCTGCGCTGCCAACACCATCCAAATAGATAGTGTGTTTGCCAAATTTATCCCGGAATTAAAAGAGAATATGTTCAATTTAAACAAAGGAGTGGACTGCCTCTTACAGCCCCTGCTTTCTTGCATCATTGGCAAAAGTTGTACTGAAAAAATCAGCATGGGAACCACGGGGATTTTATCCCTTGGCATTGCTATCGCCTCAGTGTTTACAGCAGCCGCCATTGCTGATGCCGCAATGATTGCAACCGGATCAAAAATATTAGCTTATGGCATGTGGCTAGCACGCTCAATGTTGACCTTCAAAGCCACGCTAGGCGCACCAAAACTGCTCCTAACGATTATAGAAAACATACACTCTAAGATACAAGAAGTCCGAAATGGTGATATCGGATGTGCCCGCGCCCTCCTTGAACTGAGCGCCTACCTTTTATTGGGCGGCTATGTTGCATATAGCTACAGCATGGGACAAAAAGCGTTAATTGGCCGCTATGCAGCCGAAAGCTTTGGCGATATCTTTCACACTAATTTACACAAACATGCAGACTTATTTGGCAAAATTGGCCTCGCCCCTTTACTGGCATTAAACACATATTACATCACACGAGGCATGAAATCTGGAATAGACTTTGCCGCGCATCCAGAACAAGTACGGTGCATCACCATTGCTGCAGCCTGCCCCACAGGATGTCCCGGTGCAGCGCTCATGTCCCATGATGGCCCCATGGATATCGCAGAGGGCGTCACTGCTGCAGTGGCTTCCAATGCGGGAGCATATGAAATTCATGACCTCTTTGCAACACAACTTGCGAAAGATACACGTATTGCAAATCTTGAAGCACTGGAACTCACAACATCCAGTCTACGTACGGCCCACGAAAACAGACTCACCATTACACTAACAAAAATGTCAAAAAGGCCTTCGACTTTAAAAGCCATGGAGCATAAGGGCAGCTATCTCCTCGTTCCCATCAAACCGCCCTCGACTCACGCAGAGTCCTCCAGCATAGAAAAAGAGCTCGTCTACATTACAAAAGACGGCAAAGCAGAAAAAATAGAAGTGACCTCCTGGCAAAGCTTCTACCAGATACTAAACGATCTACTAAAGGAGACGACTACAGCAGAAACATTTACCGAAAAATTAAAATTAGAAGATTTTAATACATTATGCGGCGCCACCGATCCTGGCGCACAAACTGAACAAGCCAGGGCGGTGCTATCGAACTGTGATGTGACCACGCAGGTTAGCACACAAGTCATTGCAGCAGTAAAAGACACCCCAACAGATTATGAAAAAATAGGTACTTTTTTTGGACGCGCCGGCAATGCACTGGCATTTTTGTGTTGCAGACCCCTCCCACCCTCTACGAAAAGGTGGTCGCATCATGGCGCCGCCTCTGGTATAAGTGAGAAAGAGCCTCTGCTCGGCGGCGGTCGCTACCAAGCTCCAGAACAAGTCACCTTTGACTAACAGGATATTAAATGTCGCTTGACAAACCCGCACAAACCTGACAAAATCCCCCGTCTCAAAGCCTGGGTGGTGAAATTGGTAGACACGCTAGTTTCAGGTACTAGTGGAGTAAAATCCGTGGAGGTTCGAGTCCTCTCTCAGGCACCATTTTGGATCCTCGCAACCATACCCGCTACGCCTCTTCACAATGCGCACCTGAGCGGGTTATTTTTTAAGGCTCATATGCATAAACTTACTTGTAAATTCTCGTCATCATAAACGCCCATTCTTGTCATCATCGCACTTTTCATTCTCACAATAATTGTCACTATCCGGGAATCCATTCTCAGATTAGCTGTCACTATAAAATTCCATTCTCACATTACGTGTCACTATCGCCAAACCATTCTCGAATTAAATGTCACTATAAAGTTCCTAAATTCCCAGATTTCTGGGCGCTAGAATCGCCAATTTTTACAGTTCAATAATATTTTAAATACAAATATCCACAAAATTTTCAGAAATCCCCTGTTGCAAAGGGTTGTTTTTTGCTGTAACATAGCGCCCATATATAGGCGCTATAAAACAGGAGGGCACGATGAGTTATATTCGACACAAAACACGGCAGGGTAAAAAATATGCGTATGAGGTGAC